>JAGUZN010000305.1 GCA_020060775.1 Armatimonadota bacterium | reverse complement strand
GCGCGGGCCTGACGCCACGCCGGCAGGCGAACCCCTGGGCCTGGCGCGTGCCGGCCTTTGCCGGAGGCCTGGCCGTGCTGGTGCTCGGCGTGTTTATCGCCATGCGGCTGACCGTGCCCTCCGATAACCTTACCGTGGCCGGCCAACCGAAGGACGCGCAGCAGGCACCCATGACGCGCGCCCTACCGGAAACCGCCGCAAAAGCAGATTCCGCCAAGAATGCCTTGCATAATGCCGCACCAGCAACCGCCGACGGCGAAGTGGAAAGTACTACCCCCGCGCCGCAACGCATGAAGCCGTACGGCGCCAAAGAAGTTACCGTCGGCAACGGCGCTGCCCAGCCCACACCCCCTGCGAGGCCTGTGGTGATCGCCGAAGCCCCCGCCCAAGGTGGCGAAGCGGTGGATCATGTCTCCGAGCCCTTTGCGCCGGCTTCACCATCGGATGTGACCGATCACACAGTACGTGGTGAGGGATTCGCTGAAGAGCGCACCGCCGTGGCCGACATCCCTAACCCCATGCCGGAGTCAAAGGCCGTGGCCGCAGCGCCGCCCATGATGGCGAAAACCCGGTCGGCGGATGCCGTCGCGCCGACGGGCGAGAGCAGCACAACCGTAAAACGGTCATCCCCCGCCGGACCCGCCGGGCCAACAGATAGCCTTGCCGGGGGGCAAGGGGGTGTCAGCGTGACGAAATCTGCTGACCAGGAAGGTCTTCAGTACGATAGGCGAGCCGATGCTGTTGCGACTCCGATGCTGCCTGTCCGGGTGACTGCCTCCAGCAACGCCAAGCGGCATGCCGTCAACATCCAGGTCACGCAGCCCGATGCCGTGCTCAGCACCGGGTATGTCGTGCCCTCACACCTGGCCAATGCCGCTGATCAGCAGGCCAAAGCCGGGCAGGGATCGACACTGGTGGTGCCGGCCCTGCGCGAAGGGGTGGTGCTCCGCCTCTCCGTGCAGCAGGCGAGCACGACGGAGCAGATGCTGCTCATCATCCCCGCGCTCGGGCGTCAACGCGACAAAACCTCGCTCGAGTCGCAGAACAACACGCTGCTCCAGCCCCTGCGGCAGCTCGCCGATGCCGGAGCGGTCTACCTTCTGCTGCCCGAACCTTTGTCCCGGCAGGAATCGACGGTCGCCATCAAGGATCGCCCGCCGCTGGATATCTTGCAGCACCTGGCCACGGTGCACGAACACCGCCTCTCCCGCTCCGGCCAGGTCGTGACGCTCACCCCGACACGGTAGCGGGAGAGCCAACGCTCGTGCCGGCATGATGGTGCTGATTCTGCTTTTGTGATGAGCGGAAATTATGGTACAATGCGCCGTGCGAAGATGACCGGGACGTGATTTCCGACCGGCCACAAACTCGTCCGCTGACGGATGCGAGCGAACATGCCCATTTCCACCGCGATGTATATTATGCTAGCCGCAACGGCGCTGGCCTTTCTGGTCACCTTCCTCACCGCGCCACCGGTCATCCGCTACCTTCGTGGGAAGAAGCTGGGCCAGCAGATTCGCGACGACGGGCCGCAGCGCCATCTCAACAAGGCGGGCACCCCCACCATGGGCGGCGTCGTCATCCTCGCCGGACTCATGGCGGGCACGGCGCTCTCCGCGAGCATCTTCTGGCGCATCATCCCGCTCGCCACGCGCTTCAGCGATATCATGTTCACCCTCGCCCTGCTGGCGCTCACCGTGGCCGTGGCCTCCATCGGCGTCATCGACGACTGGGGCAAGATCAAGCGCGGGCGGTCGCTCGGCTTGCGCGCGCGTGAAAAGTTACTGTTGCAGTTCATCGCCGCCGGCCTGTTTGTGGCCGCCCTCGTGCTCTGGCTCGACAACGGCACCACCGTGGGTATTCCAGGCATTGGCATGGTCGAGCTCGGGTGGGCCTACTGGCCGCTGGCCATCCTGCTCATCGCCGGCATGAGCAATGCGGTCAATCTGACGGATGGCCTCGACGGATTGGCGGCGGGCACCACCGTCGCCGCCGCCTTCGCCCTCACTGGCATCGCCTGGTACTCGATGCAGAGTGATGCCATGTCGCGCGGCCCGGCCATCGCCACCTTCGCGGCCTGTCTCGGTGCGGCCTGTCTCGCCTTCCTCTGGTACAACCAGCACCCGGCAAAAGTCTTCATGGGCGATACCGGCTCCCTTGCCATTGGCGCCGCGCTGGCCGGCACAGCCCTCGCCCTCAAGCAGGAGCTGCTGCTGCTGCTCATCGGCTTCATCTTCGTCATCGAAGCGGGCTCGGTGATTATCCAGGTCATCGTCTTCAAACTCACCGGCAAGCGCGTCTTCCGCATGAGCCCCTTTCACCATCACCTGGAACTGGGCGGCTGGAGCGAGCCGCAAATCGTAACGCGTGCCTGGCTGCTCGGCATCGTCCTCGCCATCGCCGCCGTCTGGATCTGCCGGTCCTTCCCGGGGAAATGAATGCGGCGGACCCATCGGCCCGCCGCGCGATCTTCAACACTGTGCCAGGCCGTCTACCCGCCCTGCCACACATGCTCATGCCAGTAATCGTCGAGCCGCAGGTGCATCTCGCGCATCATCGGCTCATCCTTCTTGCGCCAGTGCATTCCGGTGAAGCTGAACAACAAGCGCGGGTTCGAGCGTGCGCGGTCGAAGTGACGCCGGATTGTCTCCTCTTCCTCGCCGGGTCGCAATTCTTCGCCGATGCTTAACATAATCGGGCGATCGCCGATCTCTGCCTGCGCGTCATCCACGCTGATGCTGCCCGCCGCCGTCGGCTCGTAAATCGTGCCGGCCTCGGTATACACCACATTGGGCAAGTTGCGCAGTGTGGCGTAGAACACGTGTGGGCCGCTGCACGGGTGGATGGCCATTTCTCCCAGCACTTCCGCGATGTGTAAATCGTGTGGGAAGATGTGCTCCATGTACGCCGCCTGTGACACCATGTTCACAGAGCATTCGCCGAAGTGCCAGCGCTCAGTCGGGAAAAGCGGGAAGCGTTCCGGACCTATCCATTGTCGCATGTTCATATGCACGGCCAGCAGGAACTCCGCGACTATCGCCATGAAGTCAGCGTACTTCTCCGGCTCCTCGTACATCGCGGTGAACGCCTCGTCGCCGAGGATCATATGCGCGGTGTTGAAGGGGCCATGATTGGGTTGCGGGAGAATTTTTATCCACGCCGGCAGCAACGCCTTCGCGGCATCAATGAACGCGTGCATCTCCGCCAGGATGCCGCTCGTTTCCGGGTCGGGCATCCCTTCGGCCAGTACTTCATCCAGCGTGCGCCAGCCCATGGGCGTGAAATTCAGCTCGGGATTCAACGGCACGCCGAAGGAAGCCGCCATCGGGTTGTTGCCGCGCGGAAATCCGACTGCCGGGGCGATCGGATTGAGCATCGCCAACGGGGCGGTGATGCCGCGCACCCCCTCCAGCACCTCTTCCTCCGGGGTGCGTTGCGGCGGGGCGACGTGATGCACCCCCTCCCCCGCCTCGGTATCCGCATTGCGCCCGAGATAAAACACGGGGTAGGGACGCGGTTCACCCTGCAGCACGGCCTCCCTGGCGACATCGAGTCGTCGTTCGGGGTGTTGTTCGAGTTGTTCGTTTAACTCTGCGACCGCCTCAGCGATCTGCGCTTCAAGCGCGGGAAGTGCCGTTGACATGACGCATCAACTCCTTGCGAGTAGCTATCGGGTGTGGGACAAGAACGATATTCGTGCCGCCACTGTTACCTCTCACCTTCTTCAGCGTGAAGTGGCTATCCCCTTCCTCGCTTCAGGATATAATCACGCCTTTTTCGGCACATGTAACAATGTAGTATCTAACAGCGGATTGCACGTACGGTGTGGATCGTGTACCTGGAGAACGTTGTCGCTTTGGGAGGAGAAAGAAGGTGTTTGAAAATGTTCTTTTGGCGCAATAACCCGAACGAGCGGCATCGCCACCTATCACTCGCAGTCAGGGCAGGCGGGCAGGGCGAGGTCGTCAACGGCGCTGTGGTCGTGCGCGTACGGCGCGACATCGACTGCAGGTTGTGGTTGGCGCAAGCGCACCACCTCGCGCTGAGCAACTTCATTCGTGGGTTCTTCAACCAGCACCTGCTCCCAGAACGCGAGAGCATCAGCATTGCGCCCAAGCTTCGACAGCGTATGCCCGTACATATGGCGCTTGGGCAAGGGGAGGCCGAGGGCGACGGCTTTTTCGAACCACGCAAGCGCCTCGGAATAGTTATGCCGCCGGAAGTAAAACATGCCGAGTTCGAAATAACCGTCGGGGTCCGTGGGGTTTTCCTCGATCATGCGCTGGTACATCGCCATGGCCTCGTCCATCTTCCCGGTGCTGAAGAGCAGCCAGGCGGCAGACGCATAGGGATCGACCCCGGCAACCGGTTTGAGGATGATGACGCGGTCCAGGGCGGACACCGCATCATCCCAATTGCCCGTGTGGAAATGTTGATCGGCCAGACGCTCGTAGAGCGTGGCCAGCCAGCCGGCCGTGGCTTTCGCATCCCGCCGTGCTTCGCGCGGGGTAATGGCGTCATCCGCCGCTCGGACGCCCAATGTCATCGCCGCCAACATTACGATCAGTGCTATGACGCGCATGGCCAGCTCCCTTCGCCACAGGTGCCCCATTTAACCCCATCCGACGCCGGCAGGTCAAGGGGGCGACACGATGTTGTTATGCCCGGTATTGCCCACCATCATCGCACACGATGTCGCGGTTGCCGCCCAGAGGTAGGAACGCGCAACGAATAGGATGCCGATTTGCCGTACATCCCCACGTATTGTGTTGATATTTCGGGCCATACACAACATAGCTTTAATATCGCAGGAACAGGAGTCTGCGTCACGATCACGAATCCATAAGATAGCGAATGCTGCACGAGTCGCCAGAAAATGCACCGGGTTGACGAAGATGATGTGACGCGCCGCGTTGCCCGGGGAATAACATTCATAGAACCTTGGACATAGGTGAAATCATCATGGCCAACGATGAACAACGGATCACTGATGACTTACGCTTGCTCATCAGCATACTCCCGCCGCATATCCGCGGCCCGCTCGAAGGCCACGCGCAGGTCGAGTCCCTGCTGGAGGTCATTCTCGACCTGGGGCGCGAACCCGAAGCGCGTTTTCCCGGCACGTTTGATCTGATTTCCGACACACCGGTCACCGAGATCGACATCAACCACGTGGTCTCGCGCATCGGTGCCTTCGGCGATGACAACCGTGCGGGTATTACGCGCACGCTCCATCGCATTTCCGCCATTCGCAACCGGCAGGGTGTCATCGTCGGCTTGACGTGTCGCGTCGGCCGCGCCGTCTTCGGTACCGTCGATATCATCCGTGATGTGGTGGAATCCGGCCAATCCATCCTCATCCTTGGCCGGCCGGGCGTGGGCAAGACGACCAAGCTGCGCGAGGTCGCCCGCGTGCTGGCCGATGACCTGCAAAAACGCGTGATCGTTGTTGATACCTCCAATGAGATCGCCGGTGACGGCGACATCCCGCATCCGGGCATCGGACGGTCGCGCCGCATGCAGGTGCCGCATGTCGCGCAGCAGCACGGGGTGATGATCGAGGCGGTCGAAAACCATATGCCGGAAGTGGTGGTGATTGACGAGATCGGCAATGAAGCTGAAGCGCTGGCGGCGCGCACCATTGCCGAGCGCGGGGTGCAGCTCATCGGCACGGCGCACGGCAACACGCTGGACAACCTGTTGCAGAACCCCACGCTCAACGACCTCGTCGGCGGCATCCATGCAGTCACCCTGTCCGACGAGGAAGCCCGACGGCGTGGCACGCAGAAAACGGTGTTGGAGCGCAAGGCGCCGCCCACCTTTGCCCTGGTCATCGAAATGGTGGAGCAGGATAAGCTGGCGGTCTATCACGACGTGGCGTCCGTAGTGGACAGCCTCCTGCGCGGCGTGCCGCCCACGCCGGAAATCCGTTTCATGACGGGCGAAGGGATTGTCGAACGCGTCTCCTCCGCTGCCGTGCCGCGGGTCGAGGAAGAGATCGAGGCGCAATGGGGCGAGTATCGCGGCTATATCGAGGAGATGCCGTCGGCGCGGCTGCCGTCTGAACGGCCGATCTACATCTACCCCTACGCGGTGGCGCGCAACAAGCTGGAACGCGCCATTACCGAACTGGGGGTGAATGCCATCATGGCCCGGCATATGGAAGACGCCGACATCATCATCACCGTAAAGCAGCAGGAGCGCCGGGACTCCGCGCGGCTGGAGGACGCGGTGCACCACGGCGTGCCGGTGCATGTCATTCGCAGCAACACCTATCAGCAGATCATCGGCGCGCTGCACGAGATCTACCGGCTCGACCGCATGGATTCGGAAGTCGATGCGCTACACGAGGCGCGCGCCGCCGTGCGCGAGGTGCTGTCCACGTCGCGGCCCATTGAACTCAAGCCGCGCTCGTCGTACCTGCGCCGCTTGCAACACAAACTGGCGAACCAGTACAACCTCTCCAGCGAAAGCGTCGGCACCGAACCGCTGCGCCGCGTGCGCATCTCCAAGTAACACACAACAGCCGTCTAACATAGG
Source organism: Armatimonadota bacterium (assembly GCA_020060775.1). Classification (GTDB taxonomy): domain Bacteria; phylum Armatimonadota; class Hebobacteria; order CAIYQO01; family CAIYQO01; genus JAGUZN01. Next base: position 8,172 of record JAGUZN010000305.1, on the reverse strand, counting down.
TGTCAACCATGTCGTCGGTTTATACCCCGGGTCTTCCCCCTCCCTGCTTCGGGGAGGGGGAATGAGGGGGTGGGGTCTTCTATCTCCTATCTCCTGTCTCCTGTCTTCTTACTCACGCATCATGCCGATGGCAAATGTAGCCGCATCAGCATTCACCTGCACGCAACGGCCGATACGCCAGCCGGTGGCCGCACAGGCCGCACGCAGATCGGCGAGCTTCATTAGCAGCCAGTCGAAGTGCGGGCCGCACTTGCCCCTGTACTCCACGCGCATACCAATGGTGCCGGGATATCGCCCGTGCGCCAGATTTCGCCGGTGGTAGCGCAGGTGAGTCACATTACAGGTCGCCGTGTAATCCACCACATCCGCCAGAATTTGCCCGCCGGGGTTCACCAACCCATGCAGGCGGGCAAGCAGGCCATGCAGGCCTTCCGGCGTGCCGGCGATGCCCAGGTTGTTCCCCAACAGCAGTACCGAGTCGAAGGTCTCACTATCGAAGTGCAGGGCGTGGGCGTTCATCACGCGCGCATCCTGCACCCCCCGCTGGCGGCAGACCTCGATGGCCAGCGGCGAGGCATCGATCGCCGTGACGGCTATGCCCCGTTCCTGCAGCACCAGCGTATGGCACCCGGACCCGGCGCCGATGTCCAGCACGCGGCCGCTGGCATGGTTGAGCAGGCAGCGCTGGTGGGCAGGCATCTGCTCCCAGGTCTGGAAGTAGCGTGCGCTGCTGTCGCGTTCCACATAGTTGTCATCCCGGCGCAGGTAAAACTCGCCCGGATGTCCCTGGTAGTGATCCATGATCACCTGGCCAAACAGGTCCGGCTCCAGCGGAAGCCGGGGCTGCATTACTTCGTCTTCTGAAACAGCAAGCGCATTCATCGTCGTTCCATCCCTTTCTACTATATATACGAAAAAACACCGCAGGCGTTTCGCCTGCGGTGTGGGTTCCTTCTATTGATTTTGCCGACCCTAACCGGCCGGCGCCACCCAGGCGAGACGCGGTATGGAGGTCGTAAAGTAATACCAGTAATATGTAGCCACGTGCGACATACCAGTCTCCTTTCCTGAGTGTTGCCTCATTCTATACGGTGATCTGGCTGCTGTCAAGCAACAATACCGCTTTTTGTTCGCATTCCGGTTAAAAGTAGTTAATCCATAACGTGCTTCCCGATAAATGCGGTGTGAAATTGTATCTCGTGCACCTTACTGGGAGCTCCACCGTATGGACTGGTTCTCTACTTCCCGCATCGGAGTAAGGTCTTCCACCTTCTGTCTCCTGTCTTCTGTCTCCTGTCTTCTGTCCCCTCACACCGAATTCACATGCACGCGCGCGTATTGCCGCCGGTAAGCCCGCGGCGACAGGCCCATCACACGACGGAAAATCCGGCGAAAATACCCGACATCATCGAAACCGCAGGCATGGGCAATCTCTTCCACCGCCATGGTGCTCTCGATCAGCAGGCTGCACGCCTGGCGTACGCGCCGACGGTGAATCGCCTGCGTCGGCGTCATCCTGAACGCCTCCGCGAACACGCGACCGAGATAGTCGGCGTTGCAATCCAGCGCTGCGGCAATGCGCGAGGTGCTGATCGGCTGCACAAAATGTGCCTGAATGTAGGCGGCGGCACGCTGTGCCAGTTCAATGCCCATCGAGTTTCCCTGATTGGCGTTCTGCGTGGGACGGGTCACTTCCGCCAGCATCAGCGCCACCAATAGATTCGCGACAAGCGGGGTCAATTGCCCCGATTCCTGATCGTCCAGGTAGCGGCGAAAGTGCTCGGTGAGCGTATCCGGGCGCGGCACGACAACCTGCCCAATCTGTTCCAACCCCGCCGCACAGGCATCGTTGCAAGTGAAATGAATCCAGTAAAAACGCAGGTCGCGCGGGTAGTCTACCGCTCCCCCATGCCGGCGACCGGGATGGAGCAGCAGCGCCTGGCCGGGTGTGAGCGCATAGATGCCGTCTTCCTCCCACATGCCCAGTTCGCCCTGCCGCACGAAGATGATCTCGAACGAATCGATGACGCGCTCCGGATGCCGGCCGATGCCGCGCGAGAAAAACAACCCGGCATTCTGCGCAGTGATGGGGAAGGCCGGCAACAGGCAGGCGTCCTGCGGTGAATCCATCAAAATTCCTCTCGTCGGAATTGTCCCGGTATATCCGGGAATCGTCATCTTGCCGAACATGATATGTTCTGGCATGATAGTTCCAGGCTCGCGTAATAATCCCTTTTCCGGAGAATAACCGATGACGGAGACCACCCTGCTGCGACGCTTTACCCCGGTTCCCTACACCGCAGTGCACCTCGATGACGCCTTCTGGGCGCCCCGGCAACAGGTGAATCGTAAACGCACCCTGTTTGCCCAGTACCGGCAGCTCAAAGAAACCGGCAGCATTGATGCCTTCCGGCTCGAGTGGAAACCGGATCAAGGGCCGAAGCCGCATTTCTTCTGGGATTCCGACGTCGCCAAGTGGGTGGAGGCGGCGTGCGACAGCCTGCGTACCCATCCCGATGCCGCGCTGGCCGCACTGGTGGAGGAGGTGGTGCAACTCATCATCTCCGCCCAGCAGCCCGATGGGTACTTGAACGTGTACTTCACCGTGGTCGAGCCGGGGAAGCGCTGGACGAATCTCCGCGACTATCACGAACTTTACTGCGCTGGGCATCTCATGGAGGCGGCTGTCGCCCATTATCAGGCGACCGGACGACGCGATTTCCTCAACGCCATGTGCCGCTATGCCGATCATATCGACGCGATGTTCGGCCCCGCCGAGGACGGAAAGCGGCCGGGCTACTGCGGGCACGAAGAGATCGAACTGGCGCTGGTGAAGCTGTATCACGCCACCGGCGAGGCGCGCTACCTCCGCCTCAGCCAATTCATGGTGGAGGAGCGCGGGCGCCAACCGTACTATTTTCATCAAGAAGCCATCGCGCGAAATGAGAACCCTGAACTCATCGGCATGGATTATTTTCAATCCCATCTGCCGGTGCGCGAGCAAACGGAAGCCGTGGGCCATGCCGTGCGCGCCATGTACCTCTACTGTGCCATGGCCGATCTGGCCGGCGAATTGGGCGATGCCTCGCTACTCGCCGCCTGCGAACGATTGTGGGAGAGTGTGGCCACGCGCCGCATGTACCTCACCGGCGGCATTGGCTCCATGCGCTATGGCGAACGATTCACCCACGATTACGACCTGCCTAACCTCACCGCCTATGCGGAAACCTGCGCCGCCGTCGGCATGGCCTTCTGGAACCACCGAATGCTGCAGTTCGACGGCGATGGCCGGTATGCCGACATCCTCGAACGCGCGTTGTACAACGGGGTAATCAGCGGCATCTCCCACGATGGGGAACAGTACTTCTACGAGAATCCGCTGGCCAGCACCGGGGGGCATCATCGGCAGCCCTGGTTCGGCTGCGCCTGCTGCCCCTCCAATCTCTCGCGCCTGCTCGTCACCCTCGGGCAATACGTATACTCCGTGGCGGAGGGCGAATTGGCGGTCCACCTGTACGTGCAGGGCAAGGCCGAAATCGCCATGCCGAACGGCGCAACGCTCCAGGTGCGACAGCAGACACGCTATCCGTGGGATGGCGAAGTGCGCCTCACCGTGACCCCCGCATCGCCGACGCCGTGCACCGTACGCCTGCGCATCCCCGGCTGGTGCCGCAGGTATGCCATCGCCGTCAACGGTGAAACGATCAATGCCCCGGTAGAGAAAGGTTATGCCTGTCTTCACCGCGTGTGGCAGCCCGGCGATACGGTGACGCTCGCGCTGGATATGCCGGTGGAGGTGCTCGAATCGCACCCCGCCGTCCTCATGAATGGTGGGCGCATAGCCCTGCAACGCGGACCACTGGTGTACTGCGTGGAGGATGTCGACCAGCCGGTGAGCGTCTTTCGCCTCGCGATTCCCGACGATGTGCAGTGGGCAACGGCAGAGCTGCCCGAGGTGCTTGACGGCATTGTGGCCATCGATGGGCAGGCACTGGCGCTGGACCTCGCTGAGTGGACTGACACGCTGTACCGTCCGGTTGCACCCATAATTCATGAGCGCATCCCGCTCCGTGCCATCCCGTATTACGCCTGGGATAACCGGGAACCCGGCGCGATGACCGTCTGGCTCCCCCGCGCGGCATCTTACACATGGCGATAGGGGATATTTCTGCCCCTCGACGGTATAATATGCGAGGGGATTCTGCCATGGGCTTCCGATATTGGGTACTGCTCGTCGTCCTGTGCTGGACCGTGGCCTTGCCGGCGCTCGCCGACGAGCCGGCAACCATCGCCCTGCAGGCGCGGTGGGCACTCGCCGATTACCCGGGAGTACCCGCGGTGGAAGCCGAGATTCTCAAGCTCACCAATACCGAGCGCCAGCGGCATCGCCTCCCTCCGCTTTCGGCATCAGTGCCCTTGCAGGTGGCCGCGCGCCAGCACAGCACGGAGATGCACGCCAGGAAATATTTCGCCCACGAATCGCCCGTGGCCGAGTGGCGTCGCCCCTGGCAGCGCGCGTATTTCGCCGGTCACTGGGGCGAACAGGTCGGCGAGAATATCCTCATGCTGCAGGATGCCTCGCTCACCACGCCGCAGGCCATCGCCGCCAAATGCCACGAACTGTGGATGGGCAGTCCCCGCCACCGGGAGAATATCCTGTTGCCCAGGTGGACGCTGTTGGGCGTCGGCGTGTTTCAGCACGATGGGGTGATCTACGCCACCCAGGTCTTCGCCGCCCCGGTCACCGTACTGGAGTCGGCCACGCTCACCCGCGCGCACGGCGAACTCGTGCATCTGCGCCTGCAGGGTCAACAGGCGAAGGACGACATTAACATTTGGGTAAATCGCCAACGCGCGCACAGCGCCACCCCCCAGCGCGGTGCCTGGCAGGCGGAGATCACCCTGCCGCGCCATAGTGGTACATACGAGTTGCTGGCCGGCACCGGCAACACGGCAACCTGGAGGGCGCAACTCGACACCGACCGCGAGCCACCGGCGTTGGAGATCGTGCGGCCCGGGCTGGTGGCGCAGTACGCCATCACCCTGGCGCCCTTCACCGGCTACCGCCTCGCGGCCACCGCGCGTGTGCCGAAGGGGAAACGCGATGTCCTGCTCGTGCGGGATAAGATGGCTGTCGCCAGCCTCACCCCCGACAAGCATGGCAACATCGCCTTCGCCCTCGTGTTGCCGCCGCAGACGCAGCCGTATGCCATCGGCATCGCCCTTGATGGCCTGATCGAAAATCTGCTGTTCGTGGATGCGCTCCTGCCGCCGGAGCAGGCGTTCCGTGGTCGTCCGGATTGATGCCTGCTTCCCCACGCTCTCCATGCCTCACACGCCGTCAATGTGGTGATTTCGTGTTGCCGTATCGATAAAATACCCTTATAATATACCGGCGCACTTTTTTAGCGCTTTGTGCAGGATTCTGAGCAGGATGCACCGAAGTTATCTAAGGCAACCTTCTGGTCTTCGCCACTTCCAGGCGATGCCAGGAGGCTTTTGCTGTGTGTACCCCACCGGAGTTTTCCCGGTTCACTATCCATGTGGAGGAGTTTCTGTGGCTAATAAACGAGTCTACTTGTTTGCCGAAGGCAACAAAGAGTGGCGCGACCTGCTCGGTGGCAAAGGGGCCAACCTGGCCGAGATGACCAACATCGGGCTGCCCGTGCCCCAGGGTTTCACCATCACGACCGAGACCTGCAACGAGTACTACGACAACAACCGGCAAATTCCCGCCGGACTGTGGGATGAAGTGGCCGCTGCCCTGGCGAAGGTCGAAGAGCAGACTGGCAAGGGCTTTGGCGATGTGAAGAATCCGCTGCTCGTCTCCGTGCGCTCCGGCTCCAAGTTTTCCATGCCGGGCATGATGGACACCGTGCTCAACCTCGGGCTCAACGACGAGACCCTGCAGGGCATGGTCGCCCTTACCGGCAACGAGCGCTTTGCCTATGACAGCTATCGCCGCTTCATCATGATGTTCTCCGACATCGTACTCTCGTCCGACTTCCCGAAGCTGAAGAAGCATGAGTTCGAGCACATCTTCGACGCGCTGAAGAAAGAACTTGGCGCCCAGCAGGATACCGATGTCGATGCCAACGGCCTGAAAAAACTGGTCGAACAGTACAAGGCGTACTTCAAAGAGACCACCGGCTTTGACTTCCCGACCGAGCCCATCAAGCAGATGCACCTCGCTGTCGAAGCCGTGTTCAAGAGCTGGAACAACGAGCGCGCCATCATCTATCGCAACCGCGAGAAGATCCCGCACAACCTGGGCACCGCCGTCAACATCCAGACGATGGTCTTCGGGAATATGGGCAATGACTCCGGCACCGGCGTGGCCTTCACCCGCGACGCCGCCACCGGTGACAACCATATCTTCGGCGAATACCTGATGAACGCGCAGGGCGAAGACGTGGTCGCCGGCGTGCGCACCCCGCAGCCGGTGAGCCAGCTCGAGGCCGAGAATCCCGCGATCTACAAGCAGTTCATCGACATCGCCAAGCGCCTGGAAGAGCACTACAAGGACATGCAGGACATCGAGTTCACCATCGAAAAGGGTAAGCTCTACATCCTGCAGTGCCGCTCCGGGAAACGCACCGGCGTCGCCGCGGTGAAGATCGCCGTCGACCAGGTCAACGAAGGCCTCATCACTGAAGAGCAGGCGGTCGTCCGCGTCGCTCCCGAGGCGCTCGAGCAGTTGCTGCACCCGCGCCTGATCAACCCTGAAAAGGTCGCCCCGATTGCCAAGGGACTCAATGCCGGCCCCGGTGGCGCCGTGGGGCATATCGCCCTCGATTCCGCGACGGCCATCAAGATGGCCGCCGAAGGCAAGACGGTCATCCTTGTACGCAAAGAGACCAATCCGGATGACCTCGGCGGCATGCTCGCCTCCAAAGGCGTGCTCACCCAGCTTGGTGGGCGCACCTCCCACGCCGCGCTCGTCGCCCGCCAGTATGGCATTCCCACCATCTGCGGTTGCGGCGCGCTGCGCATCAACGAACAGGACCGCACCGTCCGCATGGACGGCACCGTGCTCAAAGAGGGCGACATCATCTCCATCGATGGCACGCTGGGTGAAGTCTACGACCGCGCGCTGACCACCGAGCCCGCCCGCGTCACCGGCGATTTCGGCACCTTCATGAGCTGGGCGGACAAGTACCGCAAGCTCGGCGTGCGCGCCAATGCCGACACCCCCGAACATGCCGAACAGGCGGTCGAATTCGGCGCGGAAGGCATCGGCCTCTGCCGCACCGAGCACATGTTCCTCGGCGACAGGGTGCCCCTGGTGCAGGATATGATCCTCGCTGAAACCGAAGAAACCCGCGATGCCGCCCTCGCCAAGCTGCTCCCGCTGCAGCGCGAAGACTTCGTCGGCATCTTTAAGGCCATGGGCGGCCGCCCGGTCACCGTGCGCCTCATCGATCCGCCGCTGCACGAATTCCTCCCCAGCCTCGAAGAGCTGCTGGTGGAAGTCACCGAGATGCGCTGCAAGGGCGAGATGGGCGCGGCCTACCAGGAGAAGATGCGCATGCTGGGCAAGGTGAAGGACATGCACGAAGCCAACCCGATGCTCGGGCTGCGCGGCGTGCGCCTCTCCATCTACTTCCCCGGCATCGTGAAGATGCAGACCGCCGCCATCATCGGCGCCGCCTGCGAACTGAAGAAAGCCGGCCTGGAAGTGCAGCCGGAGATCATGATCCCGCTGGTGGGCGTGGTCACCGAACTGGTCGAAGTGAAGAATCAACTCATCGACGTCGCCAAGCAGACGATGGCCGCCGAAGGCGTGGAAGTCGATTACAAGATCGGCACCATGATCGAAATCCCGCGCGCGGCCCTCACCGCTGACGAAGTGGCCAAAGAAGCCGAGTTCTTCAGCTTCGGCACCAACGACCTCACCCAGATGACCTACGGCCTCTCCCGCGACGACGCGGCGAAGTTCCTGCCGGTCTACCTGGATAAGAAGATCATCAAGGCCGACCCGACCGAGACGCTCGATGTCAAGGGTGTTGGCCGTCTGATGCAGATCTGCGTGGAAGATGCCAAAGCCGTCAACCCCGGCATCAAACTCGGCATCTGCGGTGAGCATGGTGGCGATCCCGATTCGGTGAAATTCTGCCATGAACTCGGGCTCAACTACGTGAGCTGCTCGCCCAAGCGCCTCCCCGTCGCCCG
>JAGUZN010000275.1 GCA_020060775.1 Armatimonadota bacterium | reverse complement strand
CTCTTCCGATCTAGGAACGCGATGCCGAAGCGGCGCAGGCTGCGGAGATCCTCGGGCTCACGGCCCGCCGCAACCTCAATCTGGGCGACGGCTGCCTGATGGACACCCTCGCCAACCGGGAGGCCGTGGCCGCGGAAATCCGTCGTTTCAAACCCGGCCTCATTCTCGCTCCCTATCCCGGCGACCGCCATCCCGACCACGATGCCGCCGGGCGATTGGTGCAGGCGGCTGCCTTCTACGCGCGCATGAAGAACCGTGTGCTGCGCGATGAAGAGACCGGCGAACCGTTGGAAGCACACTCCCCCGGCCTGGTGCTCATCTACCTCATGCACGAGCAGGAGAAGCCCACGCTCGTCGTCGATATCAGCGAGCACTTCGAGTACAAGTTAGCAGCAGTGAGCGCCTACCGCTCGCAGTTCTTCAATCCCATGCCCGACGATTATCGCTTCATCGGCACCAAGGATTACCTCGCGATGGTGAAGGCGCGCGGCGCGTTCTACGGCGGCATGATCCAGGTCGCCTATGGCGAGCCCTTCCTCGCGCGCAGCCCGCTTAAAATCGACGACCCGTTGCGCGACCTCGGTGGCGGAAAAGCCGGACTATAACCTTGTTAACGTGCACTTCAGGACAAAGGACAGCAGGAGTATTATCCATCATATGTAAATAGGGAATGACGACCGAAGGCAACCGGTGGTGACAAGGGGACTACGGTGACCAATCGCGAAAATTACCTGCGCACGGCACGCTTTGAACGGCCGGATTCCATCCCGATGCAATTCCATGTCAACCCCGCCTGCTGGCACGCGTATCCGCAGCATGCGCTGCAGGAGTTGATGGTCGCACATCCGTACCTCTTTTCTGACTTCGAGAAGACTGAGGAGATCGAACCGGTATACGCTCCAAACAGTCGCGCCGGCGAACCCTATCGCGACCCCTGGGGCTGTGTGTGGGAAACCACGGAGAACGGCATTCTCGGCGCGGTAACCCAACACCCGCTGGCCGATTGGCCCGCCCTGGAAAGCTTTACCCCGCCGGACCCCGCGGACCATCAGGATTGGCAAGCCACCGCCGCGCGCCTGGCCCAATCGAAAGCTGCCGAGCGCATCGATGGCGGCGGGCTCGACCACGGGCATACCTTCCTGCGCGCCTGCGACATCCGCGGCTACGAGAACGTCATCATGGACATGGTGGACGAGGAGCCCCGCCTGTGGCATTTGCTGGAGATGATCGAAGCGTATAATGCCGGGATCGTCAGCCGTTTCCTCGACCTGGACGTCGAGTTAATGAGCTACGCCGAGGACCTGGGCATGCAGGTGGGCCCGATGCTCTCCCCCGATCTCTTCCGCACGTACATCAAGCCCAGCTACCAGCGGCTGATGGCCCCCGCGCGCGAGGCCGGCTGCGTCATCCATATGCACTCCGACGGCGACATCCGCACCCTGGTCGACGACCTCACCGATGCGGGCGTCGACATCGTCAACCTGCAGGACCTGGTGAATGGCCTCGACTGGATCAAGGCTCACCTCGCCGGCAAGGTGTGCATCGAGCTTGATATCGACCGGCAGAAGATCACCCGTTTTGGCACGCCCGCCGAGATCGACGCCCTCATCCACACCGAAGTGGCAACCCTTGGCAGCAAGGACGGCGGCTTGATGTTCATCTTCGGCCTGTATCCCGGCACCCCGCTGGAGAACGTCAAGGCGCTGATGGACGCGATGGAGCGGTATGCCGGCTACTATGCCTGAACGGATACAAAGGGGCACATCATGGAAAATCCGGTAATTCAGCCGGCGCCACTCGCGCCCGAGTTCTCCCACCCCAGCTACCTCTTCCGCCGGAAGATGCTCAAGCTGTTCGGCGGGCGCATCGATATCTATGATCCGGCTGAGCGGCCGGTGATGTGCTGCCTGCAGAAGGCATTCAAGCTGAAAGAAGACATCACCATTTACGCCGACGATAGCAAGACGCGTCCATTGCTGGCGATCAAAGCGCGCAACATCATCGACTTCTCCGCCGCCTATGATGTCACCGACCCGCAAACCGGCGAGCATTTAGGCTTGTTGCGGCGGAAGGGATTGCGCTCCATGCTGCGCGATCAGTGGGAGATCCTGAACGCCCGGGAGCAGGTGATAGCGATGGCCGAGGAAGACAGCATGGCCATGGCAGTGTTGCGCCGTGCATTGGATTTCCTCGAGGTCAATCTGGTGCCCCAATCCTTTCACATCACCGCGAACGATGGCGTGGAGATCGGTCGTGCCTCCCAGCGCTTCAACCCGTTCATTCACCGTATGGATCTGCGGATTTCGCAAGAGCAAGCCGCGGGCCGTATCGACCCGCGGCTGCTCATTGCGCTTACCACGCTGCTGGTGCTGATTGAAGGGCGACAGTAACGCTTACGGCATCTTCAGCATATTCGGCTCCACCGGGTCGTACTGGCAATGCGGCACGGTGGGCACGCGCATGCCGCCGGTGAGATAGCGGCGCGGAGTGCGGTCCATCTCCAGCGCAATCACCGTGTCGAGCGCATGCGGCGGCTCGGCGGGCAGGCCGTGCAGGACGAGCCGATCATCCTGCTGCGTGAAGCGGATCGGTTCTCCGGTGGCCACAAACCGCGCGGCCTGCGTGCGGCATTCCAGTCCGGCGACAGTCAGCTCCGTCCCCGCCCAGCGCTGTACATGCAGATAGGCGGTATTCCCCTTCACCGTCCACGTGCCGTGATTGATCCAATCCATATCGGCCACGTCGGTGCCATAGAAGGCCTCGGCGTTGGCATGGATCACCTCGCCGACCTGGCCGAAGAGATCGTCGTACACCTCCGGGATCGACCCGTCCGGGCGCGGCCCCACGTTGACCACCAGGTTGCCCCCCTCGCGCGCGGCGTCGAGCGCCATGCCGAGCAACTGGCGCGGAGTCTTCCAGTTCTGGTCATACGTGGTATAGCCCCAACTGTCGTTCATCGTCACGCACGCTTCCCACAGTCGGCCGGGCACCGGCGTGGTGTGCTGCTCGGGGGTGGCGAAATCGCCGGGCAGCGCATTGCGGTTATTGACCAGGATATGCGGCTGCAACTCGCGCACCATGGCGTTCATGCGCTCCGCCTGCCATCCCTCCGCATCAAACGGCCACCAGCCGTCGTACCACATGGTGTCGATATGCCCGTAATTGGTCATCAACTCGCGAATCTGCCCATGCACGTAGGCGATGAAGCGCTCGTACGCGGCCGGGTCTTCCAGCGCATCGACGGCATCCGGCGAGTGGTGCCAGTCGTTCAGGGTACAGTACAGGGCAATACGCAGGTCGTGACGGCGGCAGGCCTCCACCACCTCGCGCACGAAATCCCGCTTCGCCCCGCGCTTTACCGAGGTATAATCGGAGAGCTGCGAATCGAACAGCGCAAAGCCCTCGTGGTGTTTGGTGGTGAAGATCAGGTACTTCGCGCCAAAGCGCTTTGCTAATTGACAGAGCGCATCCGCGTCAAAGCGCTCGCCCGTGAATCGATCGGCAAGTTTCTCGTATTCCGCGATGGGTATGCGCTCACGATTCATCACCCACTCGTGCCGCCCGAGCAAGGAGTACAACCCCCAATGCACGAACATCCCGTACTTAGCCTCGCGCAACCATGCAAGACGCGCTTCCGCCTGGGCAATCGCCGGTGATACCGTTTCTGTCATTGCTTACCCCTATCGATACCGTATCCAGTAAAGTCGCCTGCAAGTCCGATGTTACTGCTTGCAGGACAGCTATGATAGTTTCAAGCTTCACCCCCCATTCTCCTGCCGAACGACGAAAGGAATTACGACCTGGTCTACCGTCATGCACTATTCAAATCTCCGGGGTCGGCATGGAAAAATAGGTTGGGCGTAGGGACTGACGAGCGCCGGGATAAGCTACAGGCGTTTTTACGTCAGAGGCTCAGGGTATACCAGCCTTGTCTCCCGGCGATCATGCCTTCTGCCCCCTTTGCAGGCCGTACGTGATTGTCAAAGCGCTACCCTCGTGGTAGACTGAGAACGCAGAAGGAGGAAAGCCGAACTTGGCCTGGCGATTGCTCATCTGCTGGATGTTTATCCTCACATACCCGTTAGTGGTTCTGGCCGATACTCTGGTGGTCGCGGGACGCCCGCACACGCTCGAAGCCCCATTCATCGTCGAGGGCGACGACGTGTTGGCGCCGCTCACCCCGGCCCTCCGCTACCTTGGCGTGCAGTCCACTGCGGATGGCAATAAGCTGACGCTGGAAACGGCGACCCAGCAGTCCATCGCATTAACGCTGAACTCGCCGAACGCCACCATCAACGGGAAACGGACGAAGTTGCCTGTAGCTCCCCGGCAGGTGGATGGTCTGGTCTACCTGCCGTTGCGCGCGCTCGCGCGCTGGATGAATGCCGAGGCGCAATACGATGCCGATGCGCGCGTGCTGGCGCTGCACCCACTCGTCTCGATCACTTACGAGGCGCGGGATGATGGCTTGGCCGTGCTCGTACGCAGTTCAGCCCCCCTGCAGTACACCAGCGGACGTGCCGCTGACCCCCCGCGCTACTTCATCGACTTCAAGCACGCGGCCCTCGGTCTGCTGGAGCAGGAGATCCCTGTCGGCGTCGGCCAGGTAGCCCGCCTGCGGCTCTCCCAATACAGCCTGCAGCCCTCGGTGGTGCGCCTCGTCGCTGATTTGAATGACGACGCCGGCGTGCGCACCACGGTGAGCGAACAGGGGCGCCTGGTGACCATCACCATCAGTGAGATGCAACCCGAATCCCCGTTGCCGCCGCTTGAGCAGTATATGCCGCAAGAACAGCCGGCCCGATTGATCAATGTACAGATGACCCCGCGCTCCCATGAGCAAACCGAGTTGCTGGTGACCGCTGACGGCGCACTGACGGTCATCAGCGATTTCGATGCGCGGGCGTGCCAACTGGTGCTGCGCTTCCCTAACGGGCTCAATGTACTGCCGGCCGCCTGCCTTGGCACACAAACGGATAAGAATATCCAGCGGCTGGAGGCCACAGGTTCGGTGCAGGAACCCGGCGCCATGCTGGTCATTGGTCTGAAGCGCGAGGTGGGATATCTCATCGACCGGCTGCCCTCCGGCATCCGCGTATTGCTCGGCACCTTCAGCATTCGCGACATGACCATCGTCCTCGATGCCGGTCACGGCGGTCACGACACCGGCGCCATTGGCCCGAACGGCACGCTGGAAAAAGAGATGAATCTGGACATCATCCGACGGACGGAAAAGATCCTGGCCCAGTTGGGCGCACGCGTCTTGCTGACGCGGGGGAACGATGTGTTCATTCCATTAGACGACCGTCCCGGACTGGCCAATACCCGCAAGGCGGACCTCTTCATCTCGGTCCACTGCAATTCGTCGCCGCGCCGCAATTCCAGTTCCGGCACCCAGACCTACTACCGGACGCCGCAAAGCGCCAGCTTTGCCGCCGCGATGCACACGGAATTGGTGCGTGCGCTGGGGTTGAAGAACGGCGGCGTGCGCACGGCGAATTTCCTCGTCATCCGCAAAAGCCTTATGCCCGCCATCCTGTTAGAGATCGCCTATCTGAATAACGACGAAGAAGAAGCGCTGTTGCGCTCCCCAGCCTTCCGCCAGAAAGCCGCGGAGGCCATTGTCAACGGCATCCGCCGTTATGCCGCCAGCAGCGCCTGGCAGTTGCGCCGTAGCGATCTGGCGACAATGGTCATCGCCACCGACGACGGCATCCCCACCATGCCCGCCGATGCCGCGAGTGCGCTTAGCCCGTAGCCAGTAATCCTCACACAACACACAACGCCCTCCCCGGTTAACCGGGGAGGGCGTTGTCGTTACTGATCAAGAGGCATGTAGCGTCTTGCTTATTTCCCAACCAGGCTGGTGGCGGCAGCCGAGTCAATGCGCACCGAGGGTCCCATCGTCGAGGAGACGCTGATCTTCTTCAGATACGCCCCTTTCGATGACGAGGGTTTCGCGCGCAACAGCGCCTGCACGAGCGCACCAAAGTTCTCCACGAGCTGTTCGTTCGTGTAGGAGACTTTGCCGATGGGCACATGGATATTGCCCTGCTTATCCACGCGGAAATTCGCCTTCCCGCCCTTCAGATCACGCACGGTCTGCCCGATGTTATCCGTCACCGTGCCGGCCTTGGGGTTGGGCATGCGCGGACCGAGCTTGCGGCCGAGACGGCCCACAATGCTCATCATGTCGCGCGTGGCCACGAGAATATCGAAATCCTTCCAGCCTTCGTCAATGCGCTGCACCAGATCTTCAGCGCCCACCACATCAGCGCCGGCCTCTTCGGCGGCCGTGGCAGCCTCGCCCTTGGCGAACACGGCAATCTTGGGAGATTTGCCGGTGCCGTGCGGCAGATTCACGCTGCCGCGAACCATCTGATCGCTCTGGCGGGGATCAACGCCCAGGCGGATCGCCGCCTCGACGGTCTCATCAAACTTCGCTGACGCCGCCTCTTTGACGGCGTTGAACGCTGCCACCGGCGTGGTGGCTTCCGTGAAGGTCATTTTCTTTAGCGCCTGGTCATAGCGCTTGCCATGTTCTGCCATGTTCGGTTCCTCCGGTGGTCGGACGAGGGGGTAGCCCTCTCCCACGTATGCGACGGGGTCGCGGTTAACCGCGTACCGCCGCAGTTAGTCGACGACGACGCATCCCATGCTGCGCGCCTGTCCTTCGATAATCTTCATCGCCGCATCGATGTCATTGGCATTCAGGTCGGGCATCTTGATCTCCGCGACCTTGCGCACGGCCTCGCGAGTGACGGTCATCGGCTTGTCCTTGCCCGGGGCGGATGCGCCCTTGGGCAGGCTGGACTCTTTGAGCAGCAGTTCGGACGCGGGCGGCGTCTTCAATACAAAGGTGAAGGTGCGGTCTTCGTACACCGTCACTTCCACCGGCACGGTGCTGCCGGCTTGCGCCGCCGTCTGGGCATTATACGCCTTGATGAACTCCATCATGTTAATGCCGTGCGGGGCCAAAGCCGGGCCGACCGGCGGGGCGGTGGTCGCCTTGCCGGCGGGCAGTTGCAGCTTCACTTTCGCGGTGATTTTCTTTGCCATTGCCTGACTCCTTCTATCGGGACTGCGATTGCCTCAATGGGGCAATCTCCCTCCCCCGTGATGCGGATGCGCGGGGTAGCGCCAGCGTCGAGGGTCGATGCTGCAAACGGCAGGCCACATCCCTCGTAAGGAGATGGCGGACCTGCCGGATGATCACACGATCTTTTCGATATCATTGAATCCCAGCGTGACGGGCGTATCGCGCCCGAACAGGGAAATCAATACGCGAATCTGCTCTTTGGGGATATTCACCTCTTCGATGGTCCCCTGGAAATCAGCGAACGGACCATTGGTGACGCGAACAATATCGCCCGGTTCCCAGGCCACCTTGACCGGCAGCTCCGGACCCTCCACTTGCTCGAGGATGGTGCGGATCTCTGCGGGCTTGAGCGGCACGGGTTGTTTATCCGGACCGACAAACCCCGTCACGCCGGGCGTATTGCGGATGAGGAACCGGGTCTCGTCATCAAGGTCCATCTCTAAAAAGACGTAGCCGGGATAGACCTTGTGACGCCGGATCTGCTTCTTGCCGCCACGAGTGCCGGTCATTTCCTCTTCGGTGAGGACGAGGATACGATGCAACTTATGCGCAATGCCTTGGGCAGACGCACGTCGCTCGATGCTCTGTTTGACCTTGTTCTCATGGCCGGTGAAGGTATGGATGACGTACCATTCCATAAACAAGTCCTGACGGGAAGTAGTATCGGTTATCGGACGGGCACTCCCGAAGCTGGCGCTTTGAAGAGCCAGCCGGAAAGCTGCGCCGCCACGGTATCCGCCACCAACAGGAAAAACGCCACAACGAGAATCGTTATCGCGATGACGATAACCGCTTTCGTCAATTCATCGCGCGACGGCCAGTCCGTCTTTTTGAGTTCCGCTCTGACCTCCCGCAGGAAGCGGGGCAGTGCCCAGGTCTTCCGAGCGTCGGCAGGCGCGGCTTTATCCATATTCGGGCTATTCACGGAGTCGTTCATAATAATAGCCATATCTCCCTCATTCCTGATCCACCCGATGCGGGCAGTGTGTTAGGGGGAGGCGTTGTGCAGAGACTACTTCCCGGCTTTCGCTTCAATACCGGTCTCACGATGGTCGGTATGCACGCGACACGCCGGGCAGTACTTCTTCAGCACTAACCGCTCAGGGTCATTTTTCTTGTTCTTATAACTCGTGTAGTTCCGGCTCTTGCACTGTGTGCAGGCCAGCCAGAACCCGCGATCCTTGATACGTGACAATCGTGCCACGACGCACCTCCGATTAAACATGCCACAGGGAAGGCCGGCGGGGACGCCTCGCCTTCCCTGTGAACGATACAGCCTTTACGCGTTTACTCGATGATTTTGGTCACGACGCCGGCGCCGACGGTGTGGCCGCCCTCGCGGATGGCAAAGCGCAGCCCCTCTTCCATGGCGATCGGCTGG
>JAGUZN010000314.1 GCA_020060775.1 Armatimonadota bacterium | reverse complement strand
TGCAGCCACCGTGGGCTGCGCGGTGGGTTCTGCGGCAATCGGCTGCGGCGTACGGCGCTGCTCTTTCAGCGCCAGCACGCCGGCCACCGCCAGCACGAGCACGATGATGACAACAGTTTTTCCCAAACGATGTTTCACGCAGGCTCCTCACGCAATGAGCGATAACCGGGAACCCCGGGGGTCTGTCGAGATAATACCCCGGCGGCACTCTCGTAAATCAATAATAATGGCGTGACAAGACCAGCCCCCGGCAACGACCGGGGACCGGTGGTGCCAAGCGCGAGCCAGCACTTAACCCTGGCAGCAGGACGGCGCTTTCAGCGCATCGACAACCGCCTGCGCCACCGTGCCGACCTCTTCGCGGGTATGGTTGAAGTGGTGGCCTTTTTCGATGCCGAGTTGCGTCACGTCGACATAGACATCCGCCGTCACACCGATATTCTCCAGCGCTTTTTTCGCGCAGGCCACGCTGCAGCCGTCGATGGCCACAATGGTCGTGCCGTCCTTTTTCGTGCGCTCGACAATCGGTCCAACGCCGGCGCCCACGCCAATGAGGCAGAAGAAGCTGCCCTGCCCCAACTGATCCAACGCCTTGGCGGCATCATTGGAGATCTGGCCCACGTTCGAGCCACCGGAACAGGCAAAGAGCAAGACATCGCCCTGACCACAACAGTTTGCCATTTGTACGCTCCTTTGAGGGATATTCGATACGGGGTTCACCCCCCGTTACCGGTTCAACAATACAACCCGCAGTACCTGCGCTAGCGGCCGACGAATTGCTGCACGTCGACCAGATTGAACAGGTATCCGATAAGCAGGATGCCGACGCCGACGACGGCGACAAAGGTGGCGATCAGGCGGGGTTTCAGCACTTTGCGCAGGATCACCATCTCGGGCAGCGACAGGGCGATCACCGACATCATGAAGGCCAGCACCGTGCCCAATGCCGCGCCCTTGCCCAGCAGCGCCTGTACCACCGGGATGATCCCCGCCGCGTTGGAATACATGGGGATGCCCAGTAACACCGCCAATGGCACCGACCACCAGGCCCCCTTGCCCATGATGCTCGCCATGGCATTCTCCGGCACGTAGCCGTGAATGCCCGCGCCCACCGCGATGCCGAGGATCACAAACAGCCACACCCGGCCCACGATATCGCGCACCGCAGCCAGCCCATAGCGCAGCCGATCACTCCACGCCATCCGGGCATCATCCTCCGCCCCACCCATCTGAGCGGCGTACACCCACTCTTCCACGTGGCGTTCCATACCCAGGCGGCCGATGGTCCACCCGGCGACAATGGCGATGAGCAGCCCGGTGCCCAGGTAAATTGCCGCTACTTGCCAGCCGAACAGACCGTAGAGCAGCACCAGCGCGATTTCATTCACCATGGGCGCGGCGATCAGGAAGGAAAAAGTGACGCCCAGCGGCACGCCGGTGGTGACGAAGCCGATGAACAGCGGCACCGCGGAGCAGGAGCAGAACGGCGTGACGATGCCCAGCACCGCCGCCAGCCCGTTGCCCACCGCCTCATGCTTGCCGGCCAGGATGCGCCGGGTGCGTTCCGGTGTGAAGAATGAGCGCACGATCCCCACCCCGAACACCACCAGCACCAGCAGCATGAGCACCTTGGGCACTTCGTATACGAAGAACTCGACCGCTTCGCTGAGGTGCGCCTCCGCCGGCAGGCGAAGCAACGTGTAGGTGATCCAGTGGGCGATCGCTTCCAGCTCGCGGTAGAGCAGGACCCAGGCAGCCAGCGCGAGTATCCCGATCAACAGCCAGACGACGTTGACGCGCCCAGCCGTCGCCGGGCGCTCCGGCGCACAGCCCTGACCATCGCAAGTTGAAGTAAAATCGCTCATCGCCCACTATTTCCTAATTGGGAAACCGGCCAAGTTACAATGAAAAAATTACTCGCGCAGGGCTCGCGCCGCTGCCGCGGAGTTCTCGCGCAGCACAGCTTCTACACAGTCAAAGAAACGCAATACGCACGGGACCCGCAGGCGATAATAGACCTGCAGTCCCTCTTTACGATCGGCCACCAGCCCGGCGTTCTTCATCACCGACAGATGCTTGGACACGGTGGAAAGATCCGAGCCGACCAGGCGTTGCAGCTCACAGACGCACTTTTCGCCCTCCGCGAGAGCGTCGAGCATCAGCAAACGGCTGGGGTGCGCCATCGCCTTGATCACCATCGCTTTTTGTTTATAGGCTTCAGGATTCATGGTATGTCCCATACTATTTGGCATTTTAGCCAAGTAGTTCGCAACTGTCAACAGGCCATCCGGCACCATCGATCAGCCTTCCACCGGTTTCTGGGCGGTGATGGCCGCGGAGACGATGTATGCCTCGACGCCGCGCCCGGGCGCCCACTCCCGGATGAATTCACGGCTATCCTCGTGTGGTTGAATACTGATGTGCACAAATCCGGCTTCGCGCAGCATCTGTTCGAGCGCGGGGATGGAACTGGCCCCCGCAATGCAGCCACAATGCAGCGCCAGATCGCGGCGGATCTCCTCGGGGAGGTTGGCGGCTGCCACCACATCGGAAATAGCGAGACGTCCGCCCGGTTTCAACGCGCGGAAGGCTTCGCGAAATACGCGCGGCTTCTCCGGCGAAAGGTTGATCACGCAATTGGAGATGATGACATCGGCGGTGTTATCCGCCACCGGCAACGCTTCGATTTCGCCCAGGCGAAACTCGACATTGGTGTAACTGCCGATCTCGGCGTTCTGCCGCGCTTTGCTGATCATATCGGGCGTCATATCCACCCCGATCACCCGGCCGGTGGGCCCCACGCGTTGCGCCGCGAGGAAGCAGTCGAATCCCCCGCCGCTCCCAAGATCGAGCACCACTTCACCGGGCTGCAATGCGGCAATCGCCTGCGGATTGCCGCAACCCAGCCCCAGGTTCGCTCCCGCGGGTGTTGCGGCAAGATCATCAGCGGAATAGCCCAGCTTCAGTGAGTCCACCTGGATGATCTCCGCCTCGCCGTTGCAGCATGACGCCCCGCTGCAGCAGCCGCCGGCGCCGTCGCGCTTGGCGACCGCGGCATAGTTGTCCCGCACCGCATCACGGATCACATCGGCTTGGTTTTCAGCCATGAGTCTCTCCCTGTAAACGCGCGATGAACTCGACCACCCGCTCGCGCACGGCATCGCGTATCGGCCGCACGGCCTCCAGCCCCTGGCCGGCCGGGTCGGGCAGCCCCCAGTCTTCGTCGATCTTCATCCCGAGGTAGAGCGGACAACTCTCCTGCACGCCACACCCCATGGTAATAATGCGCGCGCTCGCCGCCACCATCTCCGGGGTCGCGAGTTTCGGTTGATGGCCCGCCATGTCGATGCCTACCTCGGCCATCGCCGCTACGACCATCGGGTTCACGCGCTCGGTCGGCTGTGTGCCCGACGACACGGCGTGCATGCCCGCCGGGGCCAGCGCGTTGAAAAAGGCTTCCGCCATCTGACTGCGCCCGGCATTATGAACGCAGACGAACATCACCTGCATATTCTATCCTCTCCAATGTCAGCTTCCGTTTATTGTTGCTGTGACAACCACTCACGTATTTTCTCGTGCAACAACTCCCGCACCTCTCGGAAGACGCGAAGTTGTTCCTCTTCGTTGCCGGTGGCTTTGGCCGGATCGGGAATCGGCCAGTGGAGTTTTTCGATATGCGCGGGCATAGCCGCACAGGCAGCACTCGCTTCATCGCATACGCAAATCGCCACCTTCACCGGGTCATGCTTGAAGATATGTACCGGCTTCGGATAGTGGTTGCGAATGTTGATGCCCACCTCATCCATGGCCGCAATGGCCAGCGGATGCACGCGGTCGCGGGGATGCGCCCCGGCGCTGCGTACTTGAAAGCGTCGCTTACTCATCGCCGCCAGCATCGCCTCGGCCATCTGGCTCCGCGCAGAGTTTCCATCACACACTATCAAGACCATGTCCTGAGGTTGAATCGTCATGGTAGCCCCCTTTTATGCATGCTGCACGATTATACGTGCTCGGCTTTTGTAGTGGCCGGCAACGCGCAGGCTGGTACCGGCGTCTCCTCCCCCTGCTGGTCAGCGGGAAAGAATCGTCGTTGCGCCCACAGAGCGACATACACCAGGCCAATCAATGCTGGCACCTCGATCAGCGGGCCAACGACCGCCGCCAGGGCTTCTCCCGAGGCAATGCCGAAAATGCCCACGGCCACGGCGATGGCCAGTTCGAAATTATTCCCCGCGGCGGTGAAAGCGACCGAGGCCACCTGGTGGTAGCTAAAGCCCATTGCCCGGGTGACCACGAACGCGATACCCCACATCAGCACAAAGTAGGCGAGCAAGGGCAGCGCAATGCGCACCACATCCAGCGGCAGTTCGACAATCTTCTCCCCCTGCATGGAGAACATCAGCACAATGGTGTAGAGCAGGCCGAGCAACGCCGTCGGCCCGAGCTTCGGCATGAACGTCTGATCGTACCACGCAACCCCGTTGCGGCGCATCAGCACGCGCCGGGTCACATACCCCGCAGCCAGCGGAATGCCCAGGAAGATCAACACGCTCTTGGCGATCTCCCACATGGAGATCGGCACCACCATGCCCTCGGCGCCCAGCCAGCGCGGCGCCACCGCCAGGAAGAGGTACCCCAGCACCGAGTACATGAAAATCTGGAACACCGAATTCAGCGCCACAAGGATTGCCGCCGTCTCGTTGCTCCCGCGCGCCAGCATGTTCCACACCAGCACCATGGCGATGCAGCGGGCCAGCCCGACCAGGATCAACCCGGTGCGATACTCCGGCAAGTCGGGGAGCATCACCCAGGCCAGCGTGAACATGAGCACCGGGCCGATGACCCAGTTGAACAGCAATGAAAGGCCGAACAAGCGCCCCTGTCCGGCAAACGTCCCTAACGCCTCATAACGCACCTTCGCCAGTACCGGATACATCATCCAGATCAGGCCGATGGCAATCGGCAGGGATACTTCGGCAATCGTCACCCGGTCCAGCGCCGGCCCGATGCCGGGGAAGATTCGCCCCAACCCGACGCCGATGACCATGGCCAGGAATATCCATACCGGCAAGTAGCGATCCAACCAGGACAGTTGTTGAAAGACACCGTGGCGCATTGTGCTCCGTCTCATCCTTTCAGGCGTGGCATAACAATCTGTGTTGTTATTTGGTAAAATAACCAAGTAACATCACTCTGTCAATAGACTCCAGCGCCGGATGAGATTAAGAAATGCTCATCACCCGCAGCAAGGTGCAACCGGCGATGCTGCCGAACGTATCGAGCAGTGAAGGAGATTCACGCTATGCGCGCGTTGCACCTGCTGGCGCTCGTCCTTGTATGCTCGCACTTCGCCCTCGCCGCCCCTCTGCAGGATCCCAGACACATCACCGGAGGGCCGATCACCGGCGCACTGCGCAACGGGGTGCACAGCTATAAGGGCATCCCCTATGCCG
>JAGUZN010000094.1 GCA_020060775.1 Armatimonadota bacterium | reverse complement strand
GGTCGAGGAGGCCAGCGCGGCCATCGCCTCCCTCGCCGTGCGGCTGCCAATCTTTCACGTGGCCACCACCTTGGCCGCCTACATGGCCATCGGCGAAGAGGTGAGCACCGCCGCCATCATCCGCCAGGCCCTGGCCGATGGCAAACGCGTGGCCCTGCCGCGCACGCTGCTGCCCGAACGGCAACTGCTGCTGCATGCCGTGTCCGATCTCAACGCACTGATCCCCGGTCCCTATGGCATCCTCGAGCCGCCAGCCGATGCCCCGCTCGTCGACCCGCGCGAAATCGACCTCTTTTTCGTGCCCGGCTGCGCCTTCGATGCTGCCGGCAATCGCATCGGCTACGGTGCGGGGCTCTACGACTCACTGCTCGTGTTGAGCGAAGGCTGGCGCGTGGCACTGGCCTACGCCGGACAAATCGTGCCGCACGTGCCCACCGCCGAGCATGACATGCCCATGGACGTGATCCTTACCGAGCACGGGTGGATCGACTGCGGGCAGGGGCAGCGCGCCTCCGATCACCTGCGCCTGCGCAAAATGAGTTTTTTCGGCCATCACGGCGCTTTCCCGCAGGAGCGCGCACAGGGCATCCGCCTGGAGGTGGATGTCGACCTGCGGCTCGACCTGCAGGTGCCCGGACTGACCGACGAACTGAGCACGACGGTGGACTACCCTCGCGTGTATGCGCTCGTGCAACGCATCCAGTCAGAGCGCGAGTTCACCCTGTTCGAAGCGCTGGTCGATCATATTGCCACCACCATTTTGCAGGAATTTCCCTCGGTGGCCGAAGTCACCGTGCGCGCGCGGAAGTTCAATCCGCCCGTGGGCGGCCTCCTCGATGCCTTTGAAGTCGAGATCGTGCGCGCGCGTCCAGCCTGGTTGCTCCCGCAGGGCGCCTAATGTCGTAGCACATTCCTGACGATTATATAGTTAAGAAGAGCAACTGTATGCGATTATTATCGTCAAAGCCTGGGTAATGAGTAGTGTAACAGGCGTATTGCTCGCTATCGAACCGTCATTCCAGGGAAGGCCGGCGACAGCAGGGACACTGCCGGCCGCAAAGGATGAGACACGATGTCACACACGGGGTGCGCAGCGCGAATCCTCGTCATCGATGACGAGCCGGGCATTACCTTCACCCTGGGCCTACTGCTCAAGGAACGCTTTCACGTCGTGACGGCGAACTCTGTGGAGGAGGGTCTGCGCCAACTCTCGTCTGAAGAGATTGCCCTGGTGATCATGGATCTGCGCATGCCCGGCACTAACGGCGTCGACCATGTACAACGTATCCACCAACGGGCCCCCTCCATCCCGGTGCTCGTGCTCACGGCCTGCGTGGAGCCGGAAATCCGTGAGGCGGTGTACGCCCACGGCATCTCCGGACTCATCGAAAAACCATTTTCAGTCCAGGAGTTGTTGTCCATCATCGATGAAACGCTGCAACACAGCCAGACACCGCAACAGAACCCCGCGTCGTGTGATCGGGAGAATCCTGCGTCATAGCGCGTTCCTTATCACTTGCCTCCTGTTGGCTGCGGTCGGGAGGTGTGCCGGCATGACCCTGCCCCAGCAAAATCCCGCCGAATTTTCCGCCGCACAGTGGCGCAGCGCCTTTGCCGCGCAGGCGGAAATGCCCCTGTCCCAGCGCATCGCCCTCTGGGCCGACCTGGCCGCCGTTGGCAGCATCTACGCGGCTGACCCGCTGGGCGAAGGGCCGGGCGCCGTGCCCGATGCCGGGCCGCTGCTCGATTTCCGGCAGGTCGATTGCGTGACCTACCTGGAACAGGTCTACGCGCTGGCGCTGTCGACGAATCGCGCGCAGGTCGATGACACGCTGCGCCGCATCCGCTACCGCGAGGGGCGCGTCGACTACCGCTGGCGCAACCATTTCATCGAGGTCGACTGGCTGCCCGCCAATGCCTGGTTCATCCGCGATATCACCGAGGAGGTCGGCGCGGAGATCGCCGTGCCGATGACCAGGACCATCGCGCGCGGCAAATTCTTCCGCGACAAAGGCCTGGCGAAATACGCCGACCTCCCCGACGAAACCATCACCACCAGCTACCTCCCGCGCGCGCAGGTGACGCAGGCGGTCGGCGCCATGAAGACGGGCGATATGGCCATCTTCGTCATCGACACCCCCGGCTACGTCGTCGGCCATGTCGGCCTGCTGCGCGTGCGCAATGGCGCCGTCTACCTGCAGCATGCCAGCTCGACCGCGAAAACCGTGGTCACCGTGCCATTGCTCGATTACCTCGCGCAGGCCCCCGCCCGCTTCCTCGGCCTCAAAATTGCCCGCCCCTGCCCCGCCCCCTGAGAGGATGTGCGAATGCATGAGCAGGCGACTTCGCGCGCCTGACGGTCTGCGACGGAACAGGCACAACTGATCATTCCCCTGCAAAACGAAGCCATTATGCGCGTTGTTTACCGATATCATTTGGGTTCGTTTGGCTTCGTTTTCGCAAGTTATGTTAAGTCGCCAGCGTGAAATTGGCTTTGTTTTGGCAAAAAATGTTTTTGATGAAAAACCGATGTTCGATATTGGTTGTTCGACGTTCGAGAAGGGGTGAGTGCCAGGTGTTGTTGGGCATGCCCGCCTGTCATGAGCGCTGTCGAATGGCTGTGGCATGCCGTGGTTGCGTTGCCAGATTCATCAACGACAAGCGGTATCCGAGTGTCATCTGGATCGGTTTCCCAGGATTGAGTCGTCGGTCATGGTTCCTGGATCATTACAGCGGAATGCCACAGCGGGCATTCTACAATACTATCGATCGATCACTTTGCGGTTATCAGGGTGCAGGTATGTCAAACATATATTCTACAGCAAGGAGAGGGATAGGTCAACCGTCCGAACGGGATTGCAGGTTGCAGGTTTCAGATTGGGGGTGGAGGCGGTCCGTTGGGGGCGGGCGCCGTCCCGCCCCGCAAGTTTCGCGCTGGCATGCGTGTCCGACAACACGAAACCGGCTTCGCCACCATCCCTTGCGGCCGCTGCGCGCCCGCAAGGGATTCTCCGCTTTTCCCCTCCCCTGTCGCAACGGGGGAGGGTAGGGTGGGGGTCATTCCGTTTCCGCGCATCCCGGCAGGGATGCCGCGAATTTAGCCCGGCACGCCGTGCCGGGAAAGCGTGCGGTCGCACAGCCGAGTCCCGGCGGGACGACTGATCCACGCATCCCGCAGGGGTGCAGAGCTGTCTCTTTGCTCGCCTGTGAGGCTTCCCCGTCACAAAAGTCCTTCAGCGGTTGATCAATGCTTCTAACGGCTGAATGTACTCGCTTCAGGGTCATCATATGCCTCGATCATCTCTGTAGTATTGATGTAATGCCGTTTATGGTACGGGCAGGTAATCAGCATGGCCTGGGGCAGAGTTCGCAGTTCATCGATAGATTTTCCGGCTAAGCTGGCGTTCCAGGTATAGCGACGCGGATGCCGGTCATACCATTCCCCTGCCCTGCAGATAAGTGGATCCGATATCGGTCCATACCCGCCCATACCCATGCTTGTCTCGGCATAATAGGGCTCTAGTTCTTTGAAGACGCGTTCTATTGTCCGGCCATCTGGCAGACGCCCCTGATGCGCACGTGTATAGGCGATGAGCGCAGACCCGACGCCCCACGAGAACTGAGACCGACACTGTTGCCTGGGTCCTTGGCCATGGGCCATGGCGCCGGAGGCCAGGAACGGTATCAGACATAGCAGATAGATGATCCCATTTGCGCCGATGAATACAAATATGCGCTTCCCCCATGTGTCTGTCGCTGTCTCGCCTGCTGTTGCCAGCAGCAGCAACAGCAGACCGTACAGAACGAACAAGCTGTTGCGCCATTGCAGCATTATTTCAGGCACAACTGCAATGATGCCATATAGCACAGCGATGATCACACCGGCGATTAATACGCGCGGGATGCCGGGGGATTTGCGGTGTGGATGGTAGTAGGCCAGGCAAAACGATCCTAATATGACCAAAACGAGAGTTAGTGCATTCATCCCAAGGAACTCGGGAAAGGCGTGTGTCCAATTCCACCCGAGAAGCGGATGTCCACCCCAACGCATGTCACGAATATACCACCAGTAGTGCAAGGGGATGACGGTGATTGCCAGCACAGCGACAGCCACACCAACTCCTGTTGTGATCAGTGCTGCTCGTCGAGAAGACATCGCCCAATTCCGCCGAAGCAGGTAGGTGTTGACGACGATAAATAAGCCCACAAACAGCAACGGCACCCATTCGAAACCATGAGGAGGCATGAAGGGCGTCGAGGGGAAGGCGACTCCATCCACTTGATTGGCAAGCGCCGCCGAGGGGAGACCGAGTACAGACAGGAGTATCAATAACACACCTTGGGCAGGTTGTCTTTTCATGCAACCGATTTTACCACAAGAATATCACCGCAATAAGCCTCTTTGAGGTTGTACAGCATCATTGCATCCTGCTCGGGTACGATCTGTTGACCGATTGCCCGCTCTGGTAAAGAATATATGTTTGATACGCTCCGCACCCTGACAACCACAGATGTCTTTGCGACCCGCAGTGGGCTTCCTGCGCCACTGCTCAATGGGACTTTATCCGGAGGCTACTAGCGGCACAGGCCCCTGCGGGGCGGGAAGGGAAGAGTGGATAGTGGTTGGTGGTCAGGTGGTGAGTGGGCATCCCGGCAGGGATGCCC
>JAGUZN010000316.1 GCA_020060775.1 Armatimonadota bacterium | reverse complement strand
GTGGTGCGCGCCACCTCGTCCGGCCTCTCCGAACTCATCGCACCCGACGGACGGCCCACCATCAGCATCCCTGTCGGCAAAAGCGGCGCGGCCACCGGTCGCGTCTACCACCGCACGGCCCTCACCCCCTACATGCGCGCGCTCTACCTGCTCCCCTACCTCTGTCTCGCCATCAGCCTCATCATCTTCTACAACCTGTTCACTGCCGGTTGGCGGCGCTGGCGGGTTGCACGGAAACAACAGATCGCGGGTGGAGATCACGAGGAAGCCGTTACAGTGGTACAGGATAGCGAGGATCAGCCGCAGTAACGCGTCGGCGCCGCCACCTGCTCAGGATGGTCAGCAATCCGCCAGAGCATATCGAGCACGGCGCGGCGTCGTTCCGCGCAATGCGCCGGGCGCTTATCCAGCCCGCCGGTGAGCTGGTAATTCTCCCCGCGGCATCCGCCCAGGCACCACTGCCGTACCGGACATACGGCATGCCCGCCGAGCCCCGCCGCGGTGAAATGGCGCACGCGTTTGAGCACCGGCGACTCGCGCCACACCAGGTCGAAATGCAGCGCGGGCTGGCGGATATTGGCGATGCGAAACTCCTGCTGCGACAGGCTGGGGCAGGGGTATAACGTGCCGTCGGCATCCAGCAGCACCGTCTCACGCCCGCTGCCGCAGGACAGGCGTTTCGCACTGCTCCGGCAGGTCTGGGCCAGCAGGGTGAAGATATCGGGCCCGAGCAGGCGTAGGTACTCAGGATGCCGGTCCAGCATCTCGCCGATCTGCTGCAACAGCTCCTGGTGCGAAGCGGCCTGCCACGGGCAATTCGGCGACGCCGCGCCCCCCAGCCGCTTGAGCGGCGTGAGGCGCACCTGGTTCACCCCCAGCGAACGCGCGAAGACCAGGTACTCATCCAGCAGGTGAAGGTTGCCGCGGTGCACCACCAGATTCAGAATGGTATGCACGCGTTGCGCCACCAGTCGTTTCACGCCTTCCACCGCATCGCGGAACACGCCGCTGCCGCGCACAGGATCATGAAGCGACGCCGCATGCCCATCCAGCGAAACCTGCACCTGCAAGCGACCGCGCGCCTGGCGGGCGAAGGCCTCGGTGATGAGCGTGCCATTGGTGGCTATGATGGGCGTGTAGCCCTCCTTGAGCGCGGCAATGCCCACCTCCAGCGTCTTCTCCGGCTCCAGTAGTGGTTCGCCCCCGGAGATGGTGAGCGTCGGCTGCTGCCCCACCATCGGGGCAATCATCCGCAGGAAGTCGATGATCTCCTGCGGTGCAAGCTCATCATCGGCATGCTTCACCAGTGAGGAGAGCGCATAGCAAAAACTGCAGCGCAGGTTGCACCGCCGGGTCAGATTCACCGCCACCTGGCTGATCATTGGTTCCACCAACGCCGGCTCTTCATCCACCTGGCCATCGTGCTGATGCGCGATGCCGGCGGCTTCAAGGGTCTTGAGCTGCTGCTGCAGGCGCTTGCGCTGTGCCGCCCACTCGGGGCGCTCCTGTAATGCCTCCTCAAGTGTACGCCCATCAAGCGCCGAAAGCTGGGCGGGCAGTGCACGCTCCGCGACCAGGCCATACGGATGATCGGCCCAGATCAGCAGCGCGCGTCCCTCACGCTCCTCGACGAAATCCGGGGAGAGAATGCGCCAGATCTTTGGTTGGGCGAGCCAGGGGAATCGCATACGCAGCAGTCCGATATAGTAATTACACGCCGCTCGCAGCCTCCAGCGAGGCCGTGCCGCACTGTGCCAGCGCAAGCACGCACTCCTCGGGCGGCAGAGGATGGCTGAACAGGTTGCCCTGAAACTTCACACACCCCTTGGCGCTCAACGCCTCCGCCTGCCCTTGCGTCTCCACGCACTCGGCCACCAGCGACATGCCCAGCGCGCGGCCGAGCACGATGATCGCCTGCACGATCTCCGCATCATTTTTATCGTCGAGAATATCGCGGATAAACGAGCGATCAATCTTCAGGGTGTGCACCGGGTACTGCTTCAAATACCCGAAGGAGCAGTGGCCGGTGCCGAAATCGTCAATGGCGATGCGCACGCCGTGGGCGCGCAACTCCTGCATCACCGCCAGCGAGTGGTCGGGATCCTTCATCGCCGTACTCTCGGTAATTTCCAGCTCGAGGCACTGCGGCGGCAATCCCGTCTCCAGGAGAATGCGCTTCACCGAGGCGGTGAAGTCGGGTTGTTCGAACTGGCGGGGTGAGATATTCACCGCTACCCGCAACTCCGCGTACCCCTCATCACGCCACGCGCGCATCTGCGCGCAGGCCGTGCGCAGCACCCACTCGCCGATCGACTCAATGAGCCCGGTCTCCTCGGCCAGCGGAATGAACTTGCCCGGCGGAATGGTGCCGAACTCCGGGTGCACCCAGCGAATCAACGCCTCGACGGCAAAGACCTTGTTGTCGAACAGATCGACCTGCGGCTGATAGTGCAGGGTAAACTCATTCTGCTCCACCGCCTTGCGCAGGTGGTGCTCCAGCGTGCGCCGTTCAGAGAGCGCATTGATGAGGTCATTGGAGAAGAACTGGAAAGTGTGGCGACCCATATCTTTGGCCCGGTACATCGCCATATCGGCGTTGCGCATCAACTGGTCGGCGGTCATACCATCATCCGGGGCAATGGTGATGCCGAGGCTCGGGGTCACGAAAATCTCCTGCCCCTCGAGCACAAACGGCGACGTGAAGGCGTCCATGATCCGGTGTGCGGTGGCTTCAGCCCCGGCGCGCCCTTCGGTGAGATCGGGGACGAGCAGCACGAATTCATCCCCGCTCATGCGTGCCACTGTATCACTCTCGCGCACGCAGGACTGCAGACGCTTCGCCACCTCGCGCAACAAGCGGTCGCCCGTGCTGTGTCCCAGCGTGTCATTGACCTCCTTAAAGCGGTCGAGGTCAAGGAAAATCACCGCCGCGCGCGTATCGCGGCGAGACAAATGCGCCAGTTCGCTGTTCAGGCGATCGTTGAACAGGAAGCGATTGGGCAGGTTGGTAAGTTCATCGTAGTACGCCAGGAAGTTCAGGCGCTCCTCAGCGCTCTTGCGCTCGGTGATATCACGTGACACCCCCAGCACCCCGCGCATGGCGCCCGCATGATCGCGCAACAGCGTCATGCGCGATTCCACCCAGCGTGTGGTCCCGTCTGCGCACACCGCCTCTTGCTCAAGCATCCACGTGTAGGAAGGGGCGCATTCGCCGCGCGCATCAGCAGCCACTACCTCGCGCACCGATTGCAGAGTGATCTCGGCGGAATGAGCGGTCAACAGCGAGGCCATCGGTCCCCCAATCCACACTTCGGGGCCATGGCCGAGCACGACGGACACCGAAGGGCTGATGTAAGTGCACTGCCCCTCTATATCGGTGGTCCAGATCACATCGCTCGCATTTTCCGCCAGCAAGCGATACTGCGCTTCGCTCGCGCTCAACTCCTCCTGCGCATGGCGCAACTCGCTGATGTCGGATAACACGGTCAAACTCGCCGGCTCGTCGCCGAACAGCACCGTGGTGGTCGCGTGAACTAACAGCGTGGCTTCGCAATCCCCCTCACCCTGCAGGGTCAGCGTGGCCGGCGTATGCACCTGCTCCTCCTCGAATAACGGAGCAAACACCTCCTGTGCCGCCTCCACGTTCGCTGCCACGCCCAGCACCCGGGTGAGCGCGTCATTCACAAACAGGCAGCGCCCGTCGCGGTGCACCAGGATGATGTCCGGCAGATTGCTCACCAACTCCCGGAAACGTCGCTCATACTGCGTGCGCACTTCGCGACGCTGTAGTGCCGCCTGTCCGCGTTGCACCAACCCTACCATCCAGGACAGAATGGCGGTGATGATCACCCCCATTCCCAGCAGCACCAACAGGACAATGCTGATGGTGGATTCACCGCGCTGGTAGAAACTGCGTGGATTCCCAGTCGTGAGGATGACCGCCGGCTTTCCGTATACATCGGTGAGCAGCGTTGTCCCGACCATGCTCACCTCATCACGCATCCAGATGTCAGTTGGTGACTCAGGCGAGAGACGATGGAGCGTTGACTGTATCTCCGGAGAGAGCGTGCGGCTGTCAGTTCGCACGGAAAACAACGGCACGTGAATAGTGCTGGATAATGCCCGCACGGCGGGTTGATCGAAGTACCGGCCAAAAATCATCGCCCCGCGCACCGGGCCCTCGCCGCTGCTCCGCGTAATCGGAACCTTCGCGAATAGCAGGGTGCGCTCGTCCAACAGCAGCAGGCCGTGAAAGCGCTTCTCCCGCTGATCAGGACGCATCAACAGGCCGTCAGGGGCGAGATGGTCTTCGATGCCCTTCGGAAGGGGGGTCATCGTATTGGTGGTAAGATCAAACCCCCGACCCCAGACAATGCGCCCCTCCGTATCGACAATCAGCAGCACATTGAGGCGCAGATTGATAAAGGTGGAGTCGACGAGATTGGCTTCGACATAATGCGCATGGCGATGGGCGACAAAGGCATACGAATCATCCCATTGCGCCCAGTCGGCGGCACAGGACACCAGCTCCCGACGCGAGATGGCCAGGGCGTCGTGCGCGCGCGCCAGGTTGCGCAGCATGGCCGCGTTATCGCGTTCAACATATTCAGGTAGCACCCATAAGCGCAGTAAAGCCTGTACCGCTGCAACCAGGCTGAACACCGCCAGCGCGATGAACAGGGTGATACGAAGGTGTTGCGAGCGACGATCGGGCATCCTTTTCCACTTCCCCGGTGTGACTCGCCGGATGGCGAGCTACAGGCGGGCGTGTTGAAATCGCTGTGTTCTTCACAGCGTGTCACTATAACCAATTCATTCCATATTTCACCGCCTGACTGCCATGCTTGCCGGCGTTTTCCACGGGAGAACGAAGCGAGGAGTGCCGCGAATGCGCGCCATATGACGACACGCCCCACAGCAGAACAAGCCACGGTGGGGCGTGCAATTTCAGGGTAATCTTGTGCTTATTTTGCGCCGTACTTGGCGATGAGATAGTCCGCTACGCCGGAGGCGACCAGCCGGTTGAACGACGGGGTGTTCAGCAACTTCCCATTTCCAGGCAGACCGCGAGAGAGGTCAAGGAAATCCATGCGTGGCTACTGGTAGTGGGTCGTCACATGGTATTGTGCCTGGTAAGGCCAGCGGTGATAGCCCATTCCCTCACCCTAGGCGCGTGGTCGTGAGGTCCGTCCGTAGGGCGCGGTCGCCGTACCGCGCCGGAACTTTCGCCCTGGCATGCGTGCCCGACAACACAGTGCCAAGATGGATACACAGCACCCCCTCCCCCTGCAAGCGGCAGCGCAGCGGGGGGAGGTAGGAGGGGGGTACTCCTTATCTCCCGAGCCTGAAGGGCTCGGATGTGCTAGCCCAGGGCAACGCCCTGGGTCAGGTAAGTGCCATCAATCGTGAAGCCCTGTAAGGGCGAAATAGTTGCCGGCATCCCGGCGGGATGCATGGAAAAGCGATTACCCCCACCCCACCCTCCCCCGTTGCGACAGGGGAGGGGAAATCGCCTCGCGAAACGCCAACCGCCAAACGCGACCTGAACAAGGACCGTGCCGGAAGGCAAGGCACAACGCGACGACCCACGACAGCTACTCGCGTAGTTTCATCAGACGTGCTGCGGCGGCGGAAAGGGTGTCCTGTTTTTTTGAAAACGTGAAGCGGATATGGCGCGTGCCGACATCTTTCGTGCCGTAGAATCCGCTGCCCGGCACGGTGGCCACCCCGATCTCGCGGATTAAGTAATCGGCGAACTCCCAGTCCTGCATGCGCGTGATCTTCGAAATATCCGTCCACAGGTAGTAGGCGCCCTGCGGATGGAAGACATCAAAATCGAGGCTGCGCAACACGGGGAGCAGCATATCGCGCTTCTCGCGATACAACGTGGCCAGGTTCGTGTAATAGCTGCGGTCGATCTCCAACGCGGTGACCGCCGCCATTTGCAGCGGCGCGGGCGCGCCCACCGTGAGGAAATCGTGCACGCGGCGCACCGACTCCGAAATCTCCGGCGGGGCAATCACATAGCCGATACGCCAACCGGTGACGCTATACGTTTTTGACAACCCGCTGATGGTAATGGTGCGCTCGGCCATGCCCGGCAAGGATGCGATGGAGATATGCTGATGCCCATCGTAGAGAATATGCTCGTAAATCTCATCGGTGATGGCCAGCACATCGAAATTGCGGCATAGATCGGCAATGAAGGTGAGCTCCTGGCGGTTGAAGACTTTGCCGGTCGGGTTATGCGGCGTATTGATGACGACCGCTTTCGTCTCCGCCGTGAAAGCATCGGCCAATTCGTCGGGGTCGAAGGTGAAGTCGGGCGCGCGCAAGGGCACGTACACCGGCTTGGCCCCCGACACAATGGTATCCGGACCGTAGTTCTCGTAGTACGGCTCGAAGATAATCACTTCATCGCCGGGATTCACCACCGCCATCATCGCCGCCATCATCGCTTCCGTCGCCCCACAGGTGACGGTAATATGTTCATCCGGGTCGGCGGCAATGCCGTTGTACCAGCGCACCTTCTCCGAAATCGCCTGGCGCAGCAGCGGCATGCCCCAGGTAATGGCATACTGATTATGCCCCGCGCGGATCGCCTGCACCGCCGCCTCTTTGATGACTTCGGGGGGATCGAAGTCAGGAAAACCCTGCGCCAGGTTGATGCCCCCGTACAGGGCATTCTGCCGCGTCATTTCACGAATGATGGACTGTGTAAACGATAGGCTGCGCTCGCTGACAAAGCGAGGGGTCTGGAGTTCCGGCATGAACGTCCTCGTGCGGTAGATTGGCCATCAACAAATGGTATGCCCTAGTGTAGCGAATTGGTGATGCCTTCGTCTAGCGCTATGGGCAATAGGCCCACGGTGCCGATGCACAAAGTAAGGACTTGCCGATTTGCCAGGGTCATGATACGCTTAGAGAAAGCCTCACTTGCTCAGTTGTTTTGCTCGGCTTTCTGTCATCACAGATTGTGAGGGCGCAACCATGAGTCTCTGGCTGTCCTTTCGTTTTCACGCGCTGCCTCCGAATCTCCCGGAGGACCAGGTGCCCGAACAAGGCAGCATCACCTCCCAGGTGCTCCTGCCGCTGATCTTCGCCAACCCCATCTTCCTGAAGAAGAACAAGCTGACATCGCCGTTCCTCGACGATGTCATGCAGTGGAAACCGCCGACGCTGGGGCAACGCATCAAAGACGATCACGGCAACCTGCTGCTGATCGCCTCCGACGTCGGGCACTGGATCACACACCACATCACCCATGCGCAGGATCAGGATGAGGTATGGCGAGGCCCATCGCGACCGTTCGACCCCGATGAGCTGATCAACTGGGCGGTGCGCTGGCGCGTCTTCCTGAGCCAACTCACGCTGGAGCAGTGGCAGCAACTCTTCTTCCACCAGGCGAAAGGCGATTCGCTGGACATCCGCGTGCGCGATATGCGCAGCCAGGTGCTCACCGACCTGCATGACCTGCTGAACTTTGCCCAGGAAGCGAAAAAAATCAGCGGCCCGCTGGTGATGGAAGTGCTGTAAAGATGAGAGAGCGCGGACAAGTTGACCGCGCTCTCTGCGAGGTAGATTAGTTGCCGCAGCAACAGCCCGGCTTGCACTTCGCGGCCTTGCCCATCGCGCTGATATGCGCGGGGTTGGTGCCGCAGCAACCGCCGATGATGTTGGCGCCCGCCGCAATCAACTCGGCCACGCGACCGGCCATATCTTCCGGCGTCTCCTTGAACAACGTCTGCCCATTCTCGAACACGGGCATGCCGGCGTTGGCATGGATGAGGATCGGGGTGTTGGGCACCGCGGCGCGCATCGCCCTGGTGATCTCGATCATGTTGGCAATGCCGTTGCCGCAGTTCGCGCCCACGATGTCGGCGCCAGCCGCCACCGCTTCCTCGGCCGCGCGGGCCGGATCCAGGCCCATCATCGTGCGGAAGCCGCGCGCGCCCGGCTCGAAGGTGAAGGTGCAGATCACCGGCAAGTCGGTGTTCTCCTTCGCCGCCTTGATCGCCTGCACCGCTTCGGTCAACGAGGACATCGTCTCGATGCACAGGGCATCGGCGCCGCCCTCGGCCAGGGCAACCACCTGGTCCTTAAAGGCGTTGTACAGGTCCTCTTCCGTCACTTCGCCGCCCTCGTCTTCCACGATCTGACCGGTGGGGCCCACCGATGCGGCCACATAGCCCTTGTCGCCGATCGCTTCTTTCGCCAGCCTGGCGGCGGCCACGTTGTACTCGCGCACCTTATCGCCCAGGCCGAACTCTTTCAGCTTGTAGTACGTGCCGCCAAACGAGTCGGACTCGACGATGTCGCTGCCCGCGTCCACATAAGCGGCCGCCACGCTGCGCACGTCATCTGCATGAGTGACGTTCCACGACTCGGGGCATTCGCCCGGCTGCAGCCCCTTGGCCTGCAGAAAAGTACCCCACGCGCCGTCGGAAATCAAAATTTCCCCCGCGTTCACACGCTCCAGAAGGCTTTGCATGTTGTTCTCCTTTGTTGTAAGAATACAGGAGACAGAAGACAGCAGACAGAAGGGAACGAACGCTTATCTGTCTTTGCTCCGTATCGATTGGGTTATCGCTGCGCGGTATTTATCCAGGATGCGGGAAACCTCATCAATCTGCGCTTGTAAAGCAGTAGTGTCGGCATACCGTAAGTCACGTGAGAGAATGAGATAGTAGCGACACTCTTCGACAGAACCCTGTGCAATATTCAGGAAGCGTATTTTATCTTGCTTCCCTTGCTTCTTAAACCCCTCGGCAATATTGGCAGGAATGGATATTGCTGCACGACGGAGTTGGCTAGTCAGTCTAAAATTTCAAACTTGGGGAACTGCTCGGAAATCCTGTACACTTCCAGCACGAAAGCGTGGGCTTTCTGCCATACTACTAATTCTTCAAAACGTTTCGCTGGTACGCGAACGCTGGATTCGAGTACATCCATGTGCTTCTCCCCTTATGCAAGTCAGTAGCGCTAACAAACTTCTGTCTCCTGTCTTCTGTCTCCTGTCTTCTATCTTCTACCTTCTATCTTCGACTCCCGCTCCTCATCCTCGCTTCCACGCTCGGGAATTGCGCCATATCGGTGTGTGGCAAAAAGAGCGCGCCCAGGTAACTGTCCATGTAGCGCGGGTCGCTGCTCAAATCGATGTACGTCATGCGCGCCGCCAGCGCCGCCAGGTCGCGCCGGCGCTCGCTGGAAAGCAGGGCGATGTACGCGCCGGTGAGCGCCGAGTTGCCGATGTAAGTAAACGTGGCGTACGGCAGGTCGGGTAGCAGGCCGATGAGCACGGCGTCCTCGACCTGGATGTAGCGCCCGAATCCCCCGGCGATATAGACGCGCGCGATGCTACTCCATTCCAACCCCACATTGGCCAGAATAAGCGCGCAGGCGGCATAAATCGCCGCTTTCGTGCGCATCAGGTTTTCGATATCCGCCTCGGTGATGACCAGGTCGGTCCCGTCCTGGGTATGCGCGCCCCACTCCAGCACGAAGCCGCGCGTTGATTCCAGTTGCACTAAACGATCGCTGTGCAGGTCCGTATTGAATCGGCCGGACTGATCCACCACGCCGCGCAGCAGCAATTCGCCCAGCAGGCAGATGAGGCCGGAACCGCAGATCCCCGCCGGCTTCCCCTCGCCGATAACATCGTAGCGCACCGCCTGGGCATCCTCGCTGATCTCCAGGTACTCGATCGCCCCTTCGGTGGCGCGCATGCCGCACTTGATCCCCGAGCCCTCGAACGCCGGCCCCGCCGAACAGGCGCAGGTCACCAGCCAGTCGGCGTTGCCCACCACGATCTCCCCGTTCGTACCGATGTCGAGGAAGAGGAACACGTCATCGTGATTGGTGAGCATCTCCGTGCACAGCAGCCCGGCGGTGATGTCGCCGCCCACGTAGCTGCCCACGCCGGGGGCGCAGGCGACGATCGCCTGCGGGTTAATGGTAAGCCCGATATCCGCCGCCGTCAGCGTCGGCACGGTATTCACCGTGGGCACGTACGGCGTCTCGCGGATATGCCGCGGCGGCAAGCCCAACAGCAGGTGCACCATCGTCGTGTTGGCGGCAATGAAGACGGTATGCACGCCATCGCTCGGTACGCCGGCGTGGCTCAGCATATCGGCGACCATCTCGTTCAACGTTTCCAGCACCAGGTCGCGCAACTCGGCGAGGCGCTCCGGCGTACGCGCGTAGTCGATGCGGCTGATGATGTCCGCGCCTCGCCGCATCTGCGCATTGTACGCCGTGCGGATGGCCAGCACGCGCCCGTCATGCAGGCTCACCAACTGCACGGCAATGGTGGTGGTGCCGATATCGATGGCCAACCCCACGCCCAGCATCGGCATATGCCCCGCCTGCACATCCAGGATCTTCAGGCCGCCATCGTCTTCCTGCAGCAGCACCGTCACCAGGCCGTCGCGGGCGCGCACGGCATCCGCCAGCTTGCGCAGCACCGACAGATGGGTGCGCACGGGCACATCGCCACGCTCACGGGTCAGTTCGCGCACCAGCCGCTGCCAATCGCTGTAATGCTCCTCGATGCTCGGCGGCGTCACGGTCACCGTTTCCGTGCCGAACATTGGGGAAAGGTTATCGCGATCGGGCAGAAAATCCTGGCTCACCAGGAAATGGGTGTCGCCTACCACGCGCATCGCCGCATCGTGCGTCTGGCGCATGCGCACCGTCAGGTCGTCGCGCACTTTCGTCTGGCAGGCCATCACCAGCCCACCGCCCGCCAGCGCCTCATCCAGGCGCGTATGCCCCAGCGGATCGGCATCCCCCTGCACGACCTGCACCAGGCATTGCCCGCATGTGCCCTTGCCCCCGCACGGCAGATGCAGATCCTCGATGCCGGCCCGGATAGCCGCCTCGGAAATCAGCGTCCCCGCGGGAACTTCCACAGTCGTATTGGCAGGCAGGAAGGTAACGGTTGGCATGGTGTGACTACTCAACGTCGCTCACCCAGGACATCAGTAACCGATCGATTACATACAGGTGTACGATGCAATACTCTCCCCCTCTCCCGCTGGGAGAGGGGGATCAAGGGGGTGAGGGATCCTTGTCGTACTCACCAGCCCTCACCCAACCCTCTCCCAGCGGGAGAGGGCATGCCCAGGCCGATGACGACGGCTAAATCCTGCAACGCGCGATCCGGCGCGTTCAACAGCAGATCATTCGGAATGCGATACACGGCCAGGCCGAGCCCGCGCAAATACGCATCCCGTTCGCTATCATCTCGCCGATGCCGCCCATGGTCGTGAATACCGCCATCCAGTTCAACAACTAACTGCTTCTCATGGCAGTAGAAATCAACGATGTAGAGGCAAATTTGGTGCTGCCGGCGAAATTTCAACCCGTGGAATCGTCGGTTCCGAACAATCTCCCAAAAAATACTTTCGGCCGGCGTTTGTCGTTGGCGCAGTCCACGCACCAGCGCAATTAACCCCGTATAGTCGTATCCCCCTCGGTAATGCATCCCCCTGTCGCCCGCCATAGCATCACTTCTCCTCCAACACACGCTTCCCGCTTCAACTCTCCCCCTCTCCCGCTGGGAGAGGGGGATCAAGGGGGTGAGGGATTTGCACCACTGGTGCATCAGGCGACCGCAGCCACCTGCATCTTCATGAAGGACGCCAGATCGGATGCCTCCTGCGGGCCGACGACAATCTCCCAGCCCGACAGGCTCTCTTCCAGTTCGCCGCTGATCTGCGCCACATACCCGGGGATGATCAATCGGCGCGTCTTCACCTGCTGCTCGAGACCGGACGATTTGATGAACGCCGCGATCTTCTCGCCGGAGAACTTGCCCGCCGCCCACGCGGTGAGCACGCTCATGCCCTCGCACTCGACAATCACCAGGTGCGCCGGCACACCGGAATTCTCCACTTCGCCGGAGACGATGAAGTAGGTGAGCGAGAAGTTGGTGGTCACCAGCACCGGCGAGTTCTCGTCAGCCTCGCCGATCGGGTACACCTTCGGCTCCACCTGAATCGGCTTCTGCGGGTCGGTGTAAATGTTCTGCCGCAGCATCATCATCGGCAACAGCGCCTGGTAAGCGAGCGAATCGACCACCAGGATGTTCGCATACTTGCAGATGAGCGTGGCGGCATCGGCCACCAGGTCGGGCAGGCGCTGTCCGGTCACGAAATTCAGTACCGGATAGCCCATCGGCTCAAAGCTGTTTTTCAACGCTGCTTTGCGCGCAACCGTGTTCATCTGCAGGGTGGCGGCCACATTGCCGGCCGAGAGATCGAGCACGATATCCTGCACGCCCAGTTCGGCCAGCCTGGCGGTCAAGGCCGCCAGCGCATCCAGAGAATTGGCGCGCGCTGCCAGCGGGGCCTTGTACTTCAGCGCCAGCGCCGCCAGCGCATCGACGTTCTCCGGCGTGGCGGCATGGATGAGCGGTCGCTGCCCCTCCAGCGCCTGCAATGCTGCCTCCAGCGCCGCCGGATTGCTGCTCTGCAGGATCACCCCGCGGCCGGTGCCGCTGGCCACCGCTTTCACGGCCGCCACAAACGGCGCCACCTCGCCGGTGGTGTTCTCCACCAGCGCCAGCTCGAGCCGCAGTTCCTCGCCCACGCGCTCCAGACAATACTCGCGTACGTCTGCCGTCAGGTGCGCCAGTTCTTCCGCCGACTGCCCGTCGGAGAAGGATACGGCGAAGGCGGTGGGATGCACGAACGTCTTTTCGTGGCGGAACATCACCGTCTCGTTGCCCACCGCGACTTCGCAGTCCGCCGGACCAATCTTCACCAGCCGCATCGGCGGCTTGCTCGCCGCGCCGATTTTCGCCTTCGCTTCATCGGAGGCGTACGGACAGGCGGCGAGTTCGGCATTCTTGGCAGCCAGCTTCATGGCAAATGCCATGCAGGTGGGCACGCCGCACTCACCGCAGTTCGTCTTCGGCAGCAGTTTGAAAATATCTAAACCCGTTAAAGCCATTTCTTCCTCCAGTTGGAGTCTTCACTTATACTTATCAGAACGTGACCAGCAAATCTTACAGACCTCTGGTAACAGGTTCTTATTCGTTTCCTCGCATGCCTGACGATCAAATCCGGGGAATATCTTTTCTAACCCTGAGATATATTCTTTGAACCCCGTTAACCCTTCATCAAAAGCATACTGATTATCATCTTCATCTATACAGATAATCTCAAAGCCTGTATAGGAGTAGCAATCCCTCGTACAAGCATATATGGCGACAATGCTTGACCATGGCAATTTCAGTTGCACCGGTTTTGTACACCAGCGGAACAGCGGCATCGGATTGTTGATGACCTGCAAGTTCTTTGCTGAAAGAACAATGGACGGGCGTCGATATTTATCATCAAGGAATATCCTTATCGCCATATATTCTAATGTTTCCTCGACGAGCGAATGGAAGATGGGCAGTTTGTAGTCCGCCATTTGGATATGCGAATCTAGATTTGCTTTGCGCCAGGGGACTGGCGACTCACAATCTACGCATTTCGTACTGACGGACTACATGTTTACACCTCAATTCGGGTCATTTCCGCAATTTTGCGCGCCACGGCCTGTGCCGCGGTCGGATGGTACATGACTAACAGATCGGCGCCGGCGTTGAGCAAACTCATCGCCGTGGCGATCTCCAGCAGCGCGCCGCGCTCGGACTCCGGACCCCACAGCGGGAAGTCGGCGGCCGGGGCTTTGCTCTCCTTGGTCTTCGCCACTTCAAAGCCCGGCGTGCCCAGCATGGGCATGGCGAGCATGGAGTCGCCGGTAAAGGCGGCGGTGCGAATGCGCTCCATCACCGAGTAGGTGTATTCGAGGCCGTAGCCGAGTGCGCCGGTCAACGCATCGATGACGATCTTCTCCGGCGCCAGCCCCATGTTGGTGGTGAGAATATTCAACTGCTTGGCCATATTCACGTCGATCGGCGTCTGGGTCACCAGGCAGTGATCGTAGGCCATGGCGGCGGCGGCAATCGTCTTGTAGTTGTCCGTCTCCACCCAGTTCAGCAGCAGGTTCTCGCCGGCAAAGGCGCTGGCCACCTGCTTCATCACCGCGTTGTTCTTCTCGAAATGCGCCGGGCCGGTGACGATGATCGGCACCCCCACCGCTTTCATCACGCTGGCCACCACCTCGGCGGCTTCCTCGGGGGACTTGTCGCCGCTGTCCGGGTGCGCGCCTTCCAACCGCACGCTGATGACCTCCGCGCCGAGTTGCTCGACGCAGTGCCTGGCCATCGCCGCGGGGTCACTCAGCAGGTCGCCGTAGGCCGCGCGCAGCGCATCCGGGTAATTGCGCGGCAACTTATCGAAGACCTCCATGGCGATCACCGGCTTGCGCCCGGTGTTGCCCTCGAAATGACGGAAGGGCAATGCCGTCGCGCCGCCCAGTGTGACGGCCGACGTGCGCGTGCCGCTGCCGCCCAGCGTGACCTCGCGGATGGCGAGGTTCATCGTTTCGCCGGGCACGGTGAAGGTGGTCGGCACGTCGATCTTCGCCGCGGTGATCACCCGGGCGGGCTCCGGCTTCAGTTCCG
>JAGUZN010000296.1 GCA_020060775.1 Armatimonadota bacterium | reverse complement strand
GCTGCCGGTGACGGTGAAGATGCGCGCCTGCTGGAACCCCGACGGCCCGACGGCGCTGGATGTCGCGCGCGTGGCGGAGGAGGAGGGGCTGGTGGCGGTGACCGTGCACCCGCGCCCCGGCAAGTTCCACCATGCGCAGGGGCAGGCTGACTGGCGCATCATCCGCGAAGTGAAAGACGCGGTGGGCATTCCGGTGATCGGTAACGGCGATGTGCGCACCGGCGAGGATGCCCTGCGCCTGTATGCTGAGACGGGCTGCGATGCGGTGATGGTGGGGCGCGCCGCGCTGGGGAATCCGTGGCTGTTTGCCGATATGGCTCACTTCCTGCGCACGGGCGAGCACCTGCCGCCGCCCACGCTGGAGGCGCGCGTCGCGATGGCCATCGAGCACGGCGAGTTGCTGATCGCGGATAAAGGGGCTAAAATCGGGGTGCGCGAGATGCGCAAGCATATCTGCTGGTATCTCAAGGGCTTCGCCGGCGCCGCGCATTTCCGCGAAGAGGTGATGCGCCTCACGCAGTGGGACGACGTGGTCGCCCTGTTGCGCCGCGTGGAGCAGGAACCCGCGGTGATGCTCGCGCTGGCCCGCCAGGATGACGAGCCACTCGACATCGACGCATCGTAGAACCGCATCGCCGAAGGACGGTTACGCCATGTCCAATCCATCCGCACCGCTGCACGTGGTCTCTGTCAGCCTGGGGTCGTCGTCGCGCGATCAGCGTGCCACGCGCGAGTTCCTCGGGCGGGAGGTGATCATTGAGCGGCGGGGCACCGACGGGGATTTTCAACGCGCCATCGCGCTGATCGGCGAACTGGACGGCCAGGTGGACGCCATTGGCCTGGGCGGCATCGACCTTTACTTGATTGCCGCCGGGCGCAAGTTCGTGGTGCGCGATGCGCTGCCGCTGGCGCGGGCGGCGACGCGGACGCCGGTGGTGGATGGGTCGGGATTGAAGCACACGCTGGAGCGGCGCACCGTGCAGTGGCTGCAGGAATCCGGGACGATCGACTTTTCCGGCAAGCGCGTGCTGGTGACCGCCGGCGTCGATCGCTTCGGGGTGGCCGAAACCTTGCCCGCACTGGGCGCGCAGACCCGCTTCGGCGATCTCATCTTTGCGCTAGGCGTTCCCATCCCCATCACCAGCCTGCGCGCGCTGAAGCTGGTGGCCTGGACGCTATTGCCGATCGTCTGCCGCCTGCCCTTTTCCATGCTCTACCCCACCGGGGATAAGCAGGAAGTGACGGTGCGCAAATACGCGCGGCACTTCGACTGGGCGGACATAATCGCCGGCGACTGGCATTTCATCCGCCGCTACATGCCCGACCGCCTGGACGGCAAGGTGATCATCACCAACACCACCACCCTGAAGGACGTGTCGCTATTACGTGAACGCGGCGCGGCGCTGCTGGTGAGCTCGACGCCGGAAATCGACGGCCGCAGCTTCGGCACCAACGTGATGGAAGGGGTGCTCGTCGCTCTGCTGGGGAAGCATCCCGACCTGCTCACTCCCGAGGATTACCTCGCCTGCCTCGAACAGCTCGGCTGGTCCCCGCGGGTGGCGGCATTGCAGGAGCCGGCGCCGGTCAGGTGATCAGGGGGTTAGGTGAGATTTCGCCGCGGACGATGTATACCGTTCGCGGCGAAAAGGAGGCAGCCTGCGCGGGCTGCCTCCTTGTGAGCTTTACGCAATCATCTTTCCTGTTCACATCTTGCCGAGGATCATGACACCCCAATCCCGAATGTTGTCAATGACGATGTCGAATCGCGCGATGAGCAGCGAAAGACGGGCCATGACCGTGGTGCCGAAGATGGTGCCCAGCGAGAGCATGAGCAGGTAGCGCCCGGCCACCGCCGGTTTGCGGATCCACCCGGCGCGATGCTCCACCGAGAAGAAGAAGTAGGCGAGCACGCACATCAGCACGATGAGGCTGATCAACCAGTAGGGATGCCACCACCAGGTGGTCTCGCCGATCGTCATCGGGATGCTGTTGAGGGCGGGCAGGCCCTCCACATAGTATTTGGTGATCGGCGCTTTGAAGGCGGCGGTGATCTGCGGTCCGATGAGCCCGACGAATGCGCGCAACGCATACCCCGCTGCCCACCCCATGATGATCCCGATGGCAAAGCGGTTCATCCAGGAAAGTTTCGGAAA
Organism: Armatimonadota bacterium; assembly: GCA_020060775.1. Taxonomy (GTDB): domain Bacteria; phylum Armatimonadota; class Hebobacteria; order CAIYQO01; family CAIYQO01; genus JAGUZN01. Next base: position 10,575 of record JAGUZN010000296.1, on the reverse strand, counting down.
GTACACCGAGAAGAACAAAAGGCCAAACAGCAGGGCGAAGAACAGCCACCATTTACCCTCGCCGCCCTCCACCAGGCTTGCGGGCATCATCGGGATGTACCAGCGCGGCTCCATGACTTTCAGCCAGAGGTAGACTACGCCAAAGCCTGTCGCCAGGCCGATAAAAATGTGTTCAAGGAAGCGGAAGAGCGGGTTTTCTCGATAGAGGATGGTGAAAATCCCCAGTGTTGCCACCACGCTCAGCACGCGCGTCCAGTGGTCCTGCGCGGCCGCTTTCCCTGCGAAGAGCAGCGAGAGGATGATGAAGGCCGCCAGACAGCCCAACAGCACGGTCACGACAACCGGCGATTCCCGATCGTTCCGCGCAACGGTCGTATCAGGTGCCACATTTGCCATCAGGATCGCTCCTTCCCGGCGCGGCGGCGGAGCCGCAGCGCAATGAAGAGTCCGATATTGCCCAGGGCGATAAAGGCGATGATGAGGATGTGCGCTTTATCCTGGGTGAACATCAACTGGCGGGCGGTGTTGAGCTGCATGCCGCCCACGCGAATGGGTTCATAGCGCTGGGGGATGTTGCCCGCGGCGAGTTCCTGTTCTTCGATCACGTCCACCAGTTTTTCGTAGTCCGACGCGCCTTTCAGGCCAGGCAGCATGCCCACCAGTTGGCCGGAATCGAGGAAGGGATAGGCCTCCGCCACCATAACCCCGGTGCAGGCATAGCCGATTTTCAAGCGCGGCTTGGTGTTCGGCTGCACGTACTGCAACCAGGAGAAAACGCTGTTGGAGGCGGTGATATCGATGAGCAGCGCAACATCATTGATCGTGTCAATGCCCTGCATAATCGGATAACTGGTCAACGGTTTGCCCTGCACACCGTCAACGCGCACAGTACCCGGGATATCTTTGGGGAACGAGGTGTAAAAGGCCAGCGTATTCAACTGGAAATCGAAGTCGATCCAATCGACTCCATATTCCGCTCCGTACTGCTCGGCAAGCTGGGTGGCAATCGCCCGGCCCAACAGCGCCCCTTGTGCCTCGCCGACCGCGGTAATGGCAAAGCGCTTCTTCTTCAAGAAGCAATGGCGCATAAGTGCGATGGCATGATTGCCGTTTTCACCCAGTGTGCTGGCAGAGAAGGTGGTGCAGAGTACGATGATCTTCCCCTCACCAGGGCCGGTAGGAGTATCATCAACTATCTTGTACAGTTGCTCTACCGGGGGGATAACCACCGGGTCTACCTGCTTGCCGACGATGAGTGAGACAATCAGCACCAGCGACAGCAGCAGGTAAATCCACCGGCGATCGAGCGCTTGCAGTTTTTCCACGAATGCTTGCATGCTAGCCCTCCTGAGAGAAGAACGCCCCGCGTTCCAGGCTCAACCACAGGCGCATGGCCATGGCCAGTGCCCCTACCGCTACGCCGATGGTCACCGCGCGCTGGCCGGACATGTTAATGATGCTCATCATCCATACCGAGAGGTTTTCCAGGCGGAAGAAGGCCCATGTCGAACTTTCAGGAATCCAACTGGTGAGCCAGACGCCCACGTTCACCAGGCCGAGCATCACCAGCAGGGCGGCCACCATCAGCAATCCGGCCTCCACCGTGCGCACGCGAAAGGCGCGATAGGCGGCGGAGGCGATATAGAAGGCGAGCAGCGAGAACATGGCGGCATCGAGATTGATGAGTAACGTAAACAATGCACTGTACGCCGACTTTACCCCTGCCGGTCCACTCGCTCCGATCTGGCTCCAGAAGCCGAAAAGGATGAAGCTGAGCATGGCGATGAAGAAGGCCAGACTGTGATGCCATCCCGCGTGGCGGGTGAGCAGCCGGCGCCCGTGGACGATGGTGAGGCTGATGATGCCGAGCCCCAGCGTCCAGGCGAAGACGTACATGATGAAGTACGATACCGGCTCCACGGTGGGGGTTATGAAGTTTTCCCCTTTGTCATTCGTCGGCACGATGAACCCGAGCAGGAAATAGAGGCCGGCGATGAAGGTGCAGGCGATGGTGACCCACTTTTTGACCGTGGACGACATGCGGTGCAGCAGGCCGAATCCCAGCACGAAGAGCGCGGCGGAGAGCGCCAGCGCGCCGAGGAAGGCGGGCACGCTGTAGAGGCTGGAGAACGACAATAGTTTATGTAAATAATCCATAACTTAACTCATGCTCCTCATGGCGAGGTGGAGAAGGCGGGATCGCGTGCGATGCTGGCATTATAATTACGACACGCCACCTGTCAACCCTTCGTCCATGGAGGGAACAGGTGGTGTGTGTATACCCATGAGCACAGGCGTTCACTCCTGCCGGTGCTGATGGGCGTGATCGTTCACGTCACACTGCCGGCGAGGGCGACTACTTGCCGCGATATTCCAGCCGCCACAGGCAGAATGCCGTGGTGAGCAGGATCAGTCCCCAGCCGATGGTCATCATGATAATCGCCGCGTTTGACATTACAGGCACCCTTTATGCTTTTGAGGCATCCTCATCCTGCGCGGGTTCGGTCACCTCGTAATCGAGCAGGGCGGAGAGGCCGGCGCGCGCGCCGACGGCCTCGCCCTCGGTGAGCGGCATATCGCCGACATCGGTCGCCATCAGTGCATCCAATTGTTCCTCGGCAGTCAGCGGCTGCTGTTTGTGCCAGGCATGGCGCAGGAAGAGCAGCATGAGGAAGAGGACCACCCAGAGCGAGATGCGCGCCCCGAGGATGTAGGGTTGGTCTTTGGGGTCCACGTCCGTCATGAGGATGCGGCCGAGCGCGTCCTTCCAGAGCCAGGCCCCGAACACCACCAGCAGGAAGAGGGGCGTAACGTATTGCAGGATGAAGCGGAAGAGGATGGGCACGCGCATGCGCGCGCCGGTGGTGATGCCTTCCCAGATCCGTTTGATGCCCAGCAGGCCGACGAAGAAGAGCACCTCGACCAGTGCGGCGATGACCAGCATGACCGTGCCGCCCCAGAAGTCGAGTTCATCGAGGTAGCCGTGGTGGAGGAAGAGGACGACGGGCACGATGTAGACGACGGTCATGGCGGCGAGCAGCAGGGTAGCTTTTTTGCGCGACCAGCGCATTTCGTCCTGGAAGAAGGCGATGATCGCCTGCAGCAGCGCGGTGGAGGCGATGAGGCCCGAGCAGAAGAGCAACAGGAACCAGAGGAGGCCGAAGACGGGAGCCAGCGGCATTTCGCTGAAGATGACCGCCGGCATGGCCAGGAAGCCGAGGTCGAACGCTCCGTGCTGGGCGGCGAGTGCCTGAATGTCGGAGGCGACATTCGCCGAGTTGTTCGTCAGCAGGAAGGCGGCGACCGTGGGCACCACGATGCTCGCCCCGAGGATCACCTCGGAGAATTCGTTGAGGGTGGTGGAGGAGAGCCCGGAGAGCGCGACGTCGTCATCCTTGCGCAGAAAGCTGCTGTAGGTGATAACGGCGCCGAGCCCGAGACTCAGGGTGAACAGCACCTGGCCGGTGGCGACCATCCACAGCCGTGGTTGCAGCAATTGACTGAAGTCGGGATTCCACAGGTAGTCGAGCCCTTGCATGGCGCCCGGCAGTGTGAGCGCGCGAGCGGCGAGAATGACACCCAGGATGAAGAGCACGGGCATGACGAAGCGGCTGAACCGATCGATGGCCACGCGGGCATAGGCGAAGTAGAAGTTGAGGAAGAGGGTGATGGCGAGGAACGCCGTGCCGAGCACCGGCAGCGCCAGCGCCTGATTGCCGACGCCGCGATAGGTGTTCAGTGCGTTGACCGCTCCCTGCAGCGAGTCGATGTTGCGCAGGGCATCGGTGAGCGAGAGCACACTGTAGCCGAGCACCCAGGACTCGACATAGGTATAATACACCACGACGATAAACGGCACGTACAGGCCGAGCACGCCGAAGTATTTCATCCAGTTGCGCCGGGTTGCGGCGTTATAGATCCCCGGGGGATTATGGCTGCCCCAGATGCCGCCATAGCGGCCAATGGCCCATTCCAGCCATACCAGCGGTATCCCGACGAGGATGAGGGCGCAGAAGTAGGCCAGCATGAACGCGCCGCCATCGTATTGGGCCGCATTGGTCGGGAATCGGAAGAAACTCCCCAGACCAATAGCGCTGCCGGCTACGGCGAGGATGATGCCGATCCTGCTGGTCCACCGCGCGAACTTTCGCTGTGCCATCGAGGTATCAGCCCCCGTGCTGTGATAGATATGCTCACACTACCAAACTCCCTCGTTAACTGTCAACTGAGAAGTTGTGTTCACATGCTTTGTCCGGTCTCGCTTGATCTGTTTGCGCCTGTTGGTCTGGGGTCTCCTCACCTTATCGGTCTCTGATAGCGCCTCGGAGCCCCCAGACCAACAGCCACGCGCATCTACGGTGCGACCAACGAGCAGATCCTTTGAACACAGCTTCTGAGCGTCAACAAGAATGACGGTTCGCTGTGGGCGGAAGCGGGAAGACTGCAGAGCAGGCGTGGCCTCGTCGCCGCTGGGCGGCGGCAGGAGGTTGCGCCGGCGAGAGCGAAGGTGGTGATGAACACGACGATGGCGTGCCGGCCGCGCTGTGTTGCATTGTTCGTGGAATATGGCATCGTTTTTCCTGCTGTGTGCCGGCATCTCGAGAAGGGAAGGGCATGTGATGAATTGGCGTATCCTCATCATACTGGTGTTGCTGGTTGTGCATGCGTCGGTGTGGGGAGCGGAGCGTGCGCCGGCGGTAAAAAGCGCGATCGAGTCGGCCGACGGGACGTACCTCATCTGGCACCGCACTCCGGCAGACAGCATGGATCTGCAGATGTCGCTTGATCTCCCGGGCATCGTGCTCAATTCCGATGCGTATCGCGTGCGGGATCGCAAGCGGCGCGATATCGCCTTCTATGCCAGCGTGCGGATCACCACCGTGTTATCTCCCGAAGAGATCATTGCCCGCTATGCCCGCGAGCTGGGCCCCGATGTCCGGCGTGAGACGCTGGACGCCACCCGGGAAACGACGCTGGTAGCGGGCACCGACCGCGCGTATCGCCTGGTGGTGGTGGCGCCGATGGAGGGCCACTGCCGGGTTCGTCTGGAGCGGGTAGAACATTTTGAGATTCCGCCGCGCGTCTACACCGAGCGCGAGCAGCAGGTGGTTCGCCTTGTTGAGCAGGTGCAACGGCAGTACGCGCAGGCCCGCAGCGTGCGTTATCAGGTGAAGCATTGGGTGGAGTCGCCGGATGCCGGCGAGGGCACGGGCGTGTCGCCTACACTGCAGTGGTCGGTGGAGTATACTCGCCCTGCGCAGCTGTCGATGCTGGTGACCCTGGACGAGGTGACGGCGCTGCAAGTGAAGACCCGGGACAATGCATTGATCGTCAGCCGGCAGGTGCAGCAGGAGGATGAGACGCGCCCCATCGAGGACGGGATTACCCTCAGCCTGGTGCCGGAACTTCGCGATGACCCGGTGGCGCGCATGATGCTGGACGACGGCGTGCTGGGGGCGCAGGTGGACTACCTGGCGATTCTCTCGATGACTACGGGCGACGAGGGACGGCGGGCGGACGTCGTGCTCACCTACCCGGAGAACGATAATGCGCTGTATCTGACGATCGATCTCGACCGACAGCTGGTGCTGCGCAGCGTGGTGGAGCAGCGGTATGATTCGCAGAAGGTGCGCCATATCCGCGAGTATGCCGGAATGGCCATCGATCCCGCTGCCACACTCGTCCTCCCTGATCACGTGCAGATCCGCCAGGCGCTCCCCACCCCGTAACAAGCGGCTCATTGCGCGCGGACGGGGGCGGCAGCGCTGACCAGGATGGGACGACATGGCTGCCGATCATGCACAACAGCATTACCGGTGGAACTTCGGGCTCTGGGTGCTGGAAACGGCAGCCTGGATGTTTGCCACCGCGTTCATCGACAGCACTACCGTGTTGCCCGTGCTCGTGCTCACGCTCTCGGGCTCTCCGCTGCTCGCCAGCATCATCCTCAGCATCCGGTATGCCGGGCAGGGATGGCCGCAGCTCATCGCCGCCAGTCTGGTCTCGGGACGGCGCTATAAGAAATCCTTCTATCTGCTGGCCGTCATCCCCGGCCGCCTGGCCCTGCTCGTCCCGGCGGTCCTGCTGTTCACCGGTTATGCCGACCGTACGGTGGTGGTCGCCTCCGTGCTCCTGGCCTATCTGGCGTTCTGGATCAGCGAGGGCTTTTCCATCGTGCCCTGGACGGATATGGTGGGCAAGACGATTCCGGCCATGCGCCGCGGGCGGCTGTTTGCGGTGATGCACGTTGCCGGAGGCATACTGGGGATCATGGCCGGCGCAGGCATACGTACGATTCTGCGCGACCCGCAATGGCCGTTTCCTTCAGGATATGGCGTGCTCTTCGGGCTGGCGCTGGTGGCGGTGAGTGTTTCGACACTGGCGATGGCACTGCTGCGTGAACCACCCAGCCCCGAACACGAGGAGCGCTATTCGACATGGGCGCTGGTGAAGGATATCCCCAACCTGCTGCGCACCATGCCGCAGTTTCGCCTGCTCGTGCTGCTGCAGGCGCTGTTCGGTTTTTCCGTGCTTCCCGCCCCCTTTTATATTCTGTACGTCACCGGCTTCCTACGTGAGATACTGCCGGGCGCCCCCGGCGTCGAATCGCAGGGCGTGGGGATTTTTCTCGCCGTGCAGACCAGCGGCATGATTGTGGGCAACGCGTTCCTCGGGCATATCGGCGATCGCTACGGCAACCGTTCGTTGCTGCGCCTGCTCGCGGTGCTGCATGTGATAGTACCCATCACGGCGATTATTGCCGGGCTGGTGGCGGGGGCGGGCGTGCCCGGGTGGGCGGTGTATGCAGCCTTTATGCCCACCTTCTTTATTTTTGGTGGATTGCTCAGTGCGACGTGGATGGGGGTGACGAATTTCCTGCTGGAGCTCGCGCCCGAGCACGACCGCCCCGCGTTTATCGCCGTCACCAATGCGCTCAACCTTCCCGCCATCGTGTTGCCGCTGCTTGGCGGCCTGCTGTTGCGCACGATCGGGTACACGTTTATTTTTCTCATCGCCGCCCTCGTCCTCAGTTACACGCTATTGATCACGCGGTGGCTGCACGATCCCCGCTGGGAGCATGATCACCCAGGCGTACCGCCTCCATCCGATTAATTCTGATGATGCACATCTTTCTCGGAAGGCAATCGCTTGGAAAGATCGAACCAATTGGGGGATTCATGTATAATGATAATCTCCCCCAGGCGCGTGATGCGCGGGGGCTGATGGCGGAGCGACGTGATGATTTTGGAACTTGCACCGGGACAACAGCTCACACTTGAGGGCATCACCTATCGGGTGGAGGAGACGCTAACTTTCCACGACGTCGATTTTCGCCTGGATCTTGCCAAATTGATCGGTCCGACGCCGGCACACGAACGCTGGGCGCTCGCGCAGTTGAACGAGCCGTATCTCATGCTGCTGCAGCGACTTGAGCACAAGTGGCTCGCGCCGCCGCGGGATTCGATCTACCACGAGGGAGAAGTGTTCCACGGTCTCTACAGCGGGTCCGCCTATAGTGTGCGGCGTTCGCAAGGTCAGCGATCCAAAGAGGGCCGTATGGAGTACGCCCTGTTCCGCTCCGATGCCGGGCATGTGATTTTCGTGCTCATGCGCAACGAGGTCATCGAGGCGTGGTCGGGCGAGACCCTGCCGCAGGGTAGCCTGCCGATGCCGGAACGGCACGGCGCGCGTTGATCGAACGGGGTGTCTAATCGCCCGGTAAACGGGGAATACTCAGCGTGGGTGAGATAACGCTGATCTCTCATCGGCACGGGAATTCCCTTCGCAGGGAGAACTTGAGAATTTAGCAAACCAGTGTTCTCTTTTTTGAGGAATATGCTATAATAGGACGCCGCCGTGGAATACGGCGCTTGAGGAGGATGACTGTTGGCGAAGTACGCGAAATATTTACTGCCAATATTGTTGGCCCTGGGGGTAGTATTCTTTTTCTCCAGGAACCATCTGAATAGTACGACCAAGACGCTGAGCACCTCGGATTTTCTCACCAAGCTCGAAACCGGCCAGGTGATGACGGTGGAGATCCAGGGGACGCAAGTGACCGGTGAGTTGCGCACGCCCGTGGGCAAAGAGGGGGCCAAGCGCTACCAGACCCACTGGGTGGACGATCAGGGCTCACTGATCGCTGAGATCAAGGAGGCGCGCGAGGCCACCAAGGGCAGCCCGGAAACCACCTTTGAGTTCGACGTCAAGCAGCGCACGTTCTCGGAGGGCGTCGTCTCGAGCGCGCTCATCACTGTCGTGATGTTTGCTCTCTTCATTGGTTTCTGGGTGTTCATCATGCGCCAGGCGCAGAGCGGCGGCACGCAGGCGATGTCGTTTGGCCGCAGTCGGGCCAAGCGCATCACCGATGCCTCGCAGCGCGTCACGTTTGAGGACGTGGCGGGGGTGAATGAAGCCAAGCAGGAACTGATGGAAATCGTGGATTTCCTGAAGAATCCGAAAAAGTATTCGTCGTTGGGCGCGCGCATTCCGAAAGGCGTGCTCCTGCTCGGCCCTCCGGGGTCCGGGAAAACCCTGCTGGCCCGCGCGGTTGCGGGCGAGGCGGGCGTACCGTTCTTCCATATCAGCGGTTCCGACTTCGTGGAGATGTTTGTCGGTGTGGGCGCTTCCCGTGTGCGTGATTTATTCGAGCAGGCGAAGGCGCATAAGCCGTGCATCATCTTCATCGACGAGATCGATGCCGTGGGCCGGCAGCGCTTTGCCGGGTTCGGCGGCGGTCACGATGAACGCGAACAGACGCTGAACCAGTTGCTGGTGGAGATGGACGGGTTTGACCCGAATGGCGGCGTCATTCTTATTGCCGCCACCAACCGGCCTGATGTGCTCGACCCGGCGTTGCTGCGTCCGGGACGCTTCGACCGCCGCGTGGTCGTCGACAACGCGGATGTAAGCGGACGGCGCGCCATCCTGGAAGTGCATTCCAAAGGCAAGCCGATCGACGAGGATGTCTCACTGGAAGTGCTGGCCCGCCGCACCCCCGGATTCTCCGGCGCGGACCTGGCCAACATGCTCAACGAGGCGGCGTTGATGGCCGCACGCGAGGATCGGCATCGCATTACCATGTACGATCTGGAGAGCGCCATCGACCGCGTCATTGCCGGTCCGGAGCGCAAGAGCCGGCTGATCTCCGAAAAGGAGAAGGTGATCATCGCGCACCACGAGGTGGGCCATGCCCTGCTGGCGGAGTTGCTGCCGGATGCCGACCCGCTGCACAAGGTGTCCATCCTGCCGCGCGGCCAGGCGTTGGGCTACACCCTCAGCTTGCCGCTGGAGGATAAGTACCTGACGACGCGCACCGAGCTGATGGATGACATCACTGTGCTGCTGGGCGGACGCGCCGCGGAAGAGCTCTTCTTCAACGAAGTCACCACCGGCGCGCAGAATGACCTGTCGCGCGCCACGGCCATCGCGCGTGCGATGATTGTGGAGTACGGCATGAGCGAGCAGATCGGCCCGCGCGTGCTCGGCAAGCGCAACAACCAGGTCTTCCTGGGGCGCGATATCATGGAAGATCGCGACTACTCCGAGGAAACGGCACAGCACATCGATAAAGAAGTGCAGCGCATCGTGGATGAGTGCCATTCGCGCGCTCTCTCCATCCTGCGCAAGCATGCCGAGGAATCGAAGGAGATCGCTCGCGTGTTGTTGGAGAAGGAAAGCCTGACCAGTGAAGAGGTGCAGGCGATCCTCTACCGCAATGAGCACAAGGATGAGATCATCACCATGCCGGTCTCGGCGTGATGGCTGAGTCGTCCTGCTGAAAGCGCATAACCACGGAGCCGCGGGGTCCACGACGGACCCCGCGGTTTTTTTCAACCCGATACGGTACAGCCGATCGCTCGCCGGGTAAGATTAGAGTAGTTTCTGGTTGCTGGTTTCTAGTTTTAGCGGGTCGTCACGTTGTGTGTTGCCTGGAAAGGTCAGCGGTGATCGGCCATTCCCTCTCCCGTTGCGACAGGGGAGGGGAAGACGGATTACCCCCACCCTACCCTCCCCCGTTGCGACAGGGGAGGGGAAGACGCCTCGCGAAATGCGAAACGCCCACGGCCAAACGCGACCTGAACAAGGACCGTGTCGGAAGGCAAGGCACAACGTGACGACCCACTACAGCTAGTTTCTGGTTGGGTGCCAAGGTACTATGTTACAGGACGTGGGCGGAGGGCACGCACAACACGACCCATTCGACAAATCTCGCGCAGGGCCCAACAACAATTGTTGCAGCTTGATTGTAGTAGAACAGATGTGCTATACTCGAGCAGTACAAGCCTAGCTTCGCTTCTGAAGTGCAGCTAGCAGGCAGGATCAGGTGACGTACGTCAAGCCGACAGCGATGGTTCGGTACTGGCAGCAGTTGCGCAAACCGCTGGAGCTGGAGGTCGCCCACGGCTGCCCGGATACCGCCATTGTGGGCGCGGGAGTCGGCGTGTACGCGCGCATGTGGGCTGATCGCCTGCAGGGCGGCAGCGAGGAGGATCTTCACCTGGCGCGCTCCATCGCCCGCGGATTGCGCGACTACGGGGGCATGCCGGTGGCTGAACGCCGTCGTCGCGCCAT
>JAGUZN010000174.1 GCA_020060775.1 Armatimonadota bacterium | reverse complement strand
TGGTGCCGGCGAGAGGAGTCGAACCTCCACGGGGTTACCCCCGGTAGATTTTGAGTCTACTGCGTCTGCCATTCCGCCACACCGGCACGGTGTGTGAAGCAGGCACCATTGTAGCAATCGCGAGGGCGAACGTCAAGATTTGGTGGTTGTAGATTGCAGATTGCAGATAGCAGACTTCGGGGCTCGTGCGGGTCTTTCGCGGAGATGTGACACACGTCGACGATAAAAGCGGTATTGGATGATTTTGCCACGCAGCTTGCTGTCCTTGTATACGAGAACGAAACCGGGAGGGGATGCTGTCTATCCCCTCCCGGCGACACGGCGTCTGAACTCTGCCTCTACCGTGCGATGCTGATGAGATCGCTCAACGGACTGCTGGCGGTGGCGTAGAGTTTTTTCGGGATGCGGCCGGCCTCGAAGGCGAGACGGCCGGCCTCGGTAGCCTGGCGCATGGCGGTGGCCATTTTCACCGGATCCTGCGCCTGGGCGATGGCGGTTTGCATGAGAATGGCGCCCACCCCCAGTTCCATGGCAAAAGCGGCGTCAGAGGCAGTCCCCACCCCGGCATCCACGAGCACGGGCACGTTGGCGTGCTCGACGATGATGCGGATGTTGTAGGGATTGCGGATGCCCAGGCCGGAGCCGATGGGGGCAGCCAGCGGCATGACCGCGGCGCAGCCGAGATCCTCCAGCTTGCGGCACACCACGGGATCGTCGATGCAGTACGGCATGACGACAAAGCCATCCTCGACCAGGATTTTCGCCGCTTCCAGCAACCCTTCGTTATCCGGGAAGAGGGTGTTCTCGTCGCCAATGACTTCGAGCTTGATGAGATTGGTACCGAGCGCTTCGCGCGCCAACTGCGCGGTGAGCACGGCATCCTTCACCGAATAACAGGCGGCGGTATTGGGCAGGATGGTCAACCCTTTGCGCTTGATGAAGTCATACACATAGGAGTGTTCGGGTTTGGCGGGATCCATGCGGCGGATGGCGACAGTGACGATTTCCGCGCCACTCGCCTCGATGGCCGCCTCCATCACCTCGGGCGAGGGATACTTTGCCGTTCCCACCAGCAGGCGGGAGTTAAAGGTGCGATCGCCGACTTTCCACGTTGATGCCATGTTCGTGTCCTTTGCGGGAGCCGGTGGCTCCGGATTGATTCGCAGGGGAGCGGAATCCCCTTACCTCCCCTCGCTTCCGCCTGCGCAACAGCTACGGCGGACAGGACGATAGGGGAAGGGAAAGATGTGGCGCATCCCCAATACTATCCGCCGCCGACGGCGCGGATAATTTCGATGCGGTCGCCGGGGAGCAGCACGGTGTCGGCATGGTGCGCCCGGCGCACGACGACATCATTGCGCGCGACGGCGGTACCGTCGGTGGGAATGCCGAGTTGTTCGAGCAGTTGCGCCACGGTGCAGCCCTCGGGGCACACGGCGGTGTCACCATTCACAACAATATCCATGACTTATGCTCCCGGGATGCGGCCTGCTACCACCTCGGCAGCGGCGAAGCGCGCAAGGTTGAAGGGGGCAATCAGATCGCTAGCTTCACCGGAGACGACCAGGTGTGCCATCTCCTGCGCGATGACCGGTGCGAGCAACAATCCGTTGCGGAAGCAGCCGGTGGCGAGCAGGTAGCCGGGCAGCGGGGTGGCGCCCAGGACAGGATGGTTGTCGAGGCTGCCGGGACGAAGACCGGCCCAGGTCTCCTGCACGCTGCAATGCTCAAGCTCGGGGAAGAGCTCCATCGCGCCGGAAAGCAATTTGTGCAGGCCCCACACGGTGTTGCGCTTGTCAAACCCCACGCGCTCCATGGTGGCCCCCAGAAAGAGGCGACCGTCATGTCGCGGCACCAGGTAGCTGCGCGGCGAACGCACCACGCGCGAAAGGAAGGTGGGGCGCGGCAAGGTAATGGCGACCATCTGCCCGCGCACCGGGAACACGGGCGGACGCAGCGCGGGGTCGGGCACTCCGATGCATGCCGACCAAGCGCCGGCAGCATTGATGACCGTGCCGCCGTAATACGGGCCAAGCGTGGTATCCACTCCCACCGCGCGGCCATCCTCGGCGAGGACATTGGTGACCACGGCGCCACAGACGATCTCCACGCCGCGCATGTGGCAGGACATTTCCAGGGCGGGCACCAGCACGCGATTCTCCACATGGCGGTCGCCGGGCAGGAACAGGCCGCCGCGCACGCGCTCGCTCAACGCGGGCTCGATACGGCGGGCTTCCTCGCCGGAAACCCATTCCACCTGCAGGCCGTCGGCACGCTGGCGCTCATAGGTATGGCGGAACTCGGCTTCATCTTCATCGGTCACTGCCATGGCCAGCGTGCCGGCCTCACGGTGGTAGCAGCGAATCTCGACCTCCTCCTCCACGCTCTCGCGGAAGGCGGGATAGCGCCGATTGCTCTCCAGGCAGAGCTGCAGAAACGCACCTTCGCTCAACTCACCCTGCGGAGCGAGCATGCCGGCCGAGGCCCAGGAGGCTTCACGCCCGGGCTGATGCCGTTCGAGCAGGGTGACGCGCAGGCCGTAACCGGCCACTTCGCGGGCAAGGCTCAAGCCAATAATGCCGCCGCCGATGATGAGGATATCAGAAGTTTGCATAGTCATTGTGTGATCTGTTGGGGATACGATTTTGCGCGCAATCGACGCATCAATCTCCGGCAAATTGTACCCGATTGTCGCACGCGTGGCAAGGCGAACGGCGTCATGCCCACATCAGCAGGGGGACAAGCATCTCCTCCGGGGACGGTCCGCCATGCCGCCCGACCATCACGGTATGCGGACGCGGCTGGTATTCGAACATAGTGCGGCGCGAGCCATGCGGAATCACGATGAGATCCCCCACCCTGTCGTACAACCCCGGCCGCAGCTCCTCAAATCCGAGCAGATGTTGATCGATGAACTCATCGCGGGTGAACAGGGTGAGATCGCCGATATCGCGCAAGACCCGGCTTACCCGCGATGCCGACCCCGGGGTGAGGAAGAAGTGGGTGGACCGCCCCTCGCCCGCCGGCGGCACGCGTAGACTGGACAGCAGTTCGGGAAAGCGCATAAGGTTGATCGCCTCGTCATCGTTGCCGTCGATGTGGCCGTGGTCGGCAATCAGCAGCAGCGCGGTGTCATCGTCGAGCGCAGGCATCACCTGCTCCGCCAACACGTAGCCGAGCATGGCCAGTTCATTGCCGTACGCCTCGGAACGCGCGCCGTAGTTATGCGCCAGCGTATCGAGGTTGGACCAGTAGAGGAACAGGAATTGCGGCACTGGCGCTCTCGCCGTCTGCCGGGCGAGCATGAAGAGATCGCCCAACGAGAAGTAGGGGCTGGGCATGGCGTCATGGTACACCAGTTGCGACAGCCCGCTGTCGACATAGCCGCCATAGGTGTACGCGCCGGCCAGGATGCCGCCCGCGCGCATTTGCTGCAACACACTGGGATGCTGCACATAGTCGGCAGGGATGAATCCGAAGCTTTGCAGGCTCTTCCGCGACGTATCGGGCGTGTGCAGCGTGAGCATATTGGCGACCTGCCGGTACTCGGGAAAGTACATCATATACCCGATGACGCCGTGCTGCGCCGGAGTCAACCCCGCAACGAGGCTGGTGATGGCCGCGCTGGTCGTGGACGGGAACACTGAGGTGAGCGGCCAGCAAAGCGCCTGCGCGCATAGACGGTCGAGTTCGGCGTGCTGCTCCCGGGCGCTGGCGAGATTATACCAGCCGAGACCATCGACCACGAGGAAGATGATCTTGCGCTTGCCGTCAAGGGCGCGGGCGAATTCGTCGTGAAACGCCAGCGGGGTTGTACAGGGCAGGCCGAAGTGCGCCAGCAGCGACTGCATGAGATTGACGATGCTGACGCCGGCGTAGCCCGGCATCACTCCCGAAGGATAGCCGGGAAAAGGCAGTTGCCGCATCAACGCCTGCGCGCGCTCGATCACGGTAATTCCGTTCCTCCCAACAGTGCTGATACCGCATATTCCTCGCTGCGATGCCGCATGCCATCGGCAAAAAGATGGGCAATGATCGTGGCTTCCGCCAAATCCGGATCGGATGGCTCAGGCAGGTGCAGGGTGATGCGATGTCCCTGCCCGCGCGTAATCATATACGGTTGGTCATCCTTGGGATAAATGGGAATGGGTCCCGCGCCGTCGCGGATGTACGCGTCGAAACGGTAGACCTCCTGGCCGTTATAGGTGGTCGTCTGGTGGCTGTCGTTGGGACTCCAGGTGACGTGCCCCACCAGGTCGCGCGGAATATACAGGCGCACGAGCACATCGCGCGCGGATACGCTGCCCAAATTCAGCACGCCGGCCTCTAGCCGGTAGGGCTGACGCCCATGCGTGAAGGATTCACTCGTTGGCGTCAGGGTGAGTTGCACGGTGAGATCCGGTTCACTCTGCCGCCGCCGCACGTCTTCCACCTCGTAGTGTTCCATGGGCACGCACTCGAAATTGTAGCGCTTGTAATAGCGGTGGAAGGGCACGCACATATGCGGCGCACGCATGCTGCGCGGGATGCGGATGACGAAGTAGGCATGGTACACCCGGCGCGGGTTGGGGATCTCCTTGATGAGTAAGCCGTCGATGCGCGGGGCGATGCGCGCGCGCAGGGCCGATTCAATCGCCTCTTTGCTCACTTTGCGCGTATCCACCCCGTGATCCAGCGCGGCGGGCTTGTGCTCAATCTCAGTGATGCCGATGATGATGATGCCGCCCGCGGAATTGGCGAAGGCGCAGATGTCCTTCGCCAACTCGTTGCGCTTGGCATCGGTCCACTCGCCGATGGCGGGAGAAGCTTTGTACTCCAGCGAGAGATTCTCCTGCTCGTTCTGATGCAGGAATTTCTCGATGTCCTCCAGCGTCCAGTCGAGTATGCCGCGATGTGCCATGACCGTTCACCTCTCGCTGCTGTCGATTACTCGAACTGTGTTCGGAACGCGGCGAACTCCTGGCGGAGTTCGGCCAGTTCCTGCTGCAGCCTTTCCACCGTGGCTTCCAGCCGATCTATCCGTTCGCGCTGGCTCGCCGCCGGTTCCGATGGCTGCACGACAGCCAGGGCGGCGAGATCCGGCTCTCCGGCCAGCAGGTGCATGTAACGGGTATCCTTCTGTCCCGGTTGGCGCGGCAGCCGTATCACGAGCGGCTCGGGGCGCGCCATCAATGCGTCCAGCGCCGCCTGCACGGCATCCGCCTCCTGGCGATTGCCCAGGCGCTCGGTGCGTCCGCGCAGTTCGCCCACCGTCTGCGGCCCGCGCAGCAGCAACTCGCAGAGGATCGCCTCTTCGGCGGGATTCAACTCGAAGAACTCCGCGAAGAACTGCTTGTATTTCGGCACGCGGCTGTCGCCCCCCATGATGATCTGCACCAGCCCCTGCTCGCGTAAACGGCGCAACGATTCATCCACCGTGCGGGCATCGTACTGCACCACCGGCTCGCGGTTCGATTTCTGATTGCACGCATTCACCAGCGCATTCAGCGTGAGCGGATAGTACTCCGGCGTGGTGATCGCCTTTTCCACCAGCGCGCCGAGCACGCGAATGTCAGTCTCGTTCAGTTGGATCATATCCTGTCCTTCCATGTGTGCTATCCCGTATTGTAGCGGAATACGCCGCTCTGCCGGAAGGGGGATACCTCCAGCTATCTGCATAAGATTGCCGAAGGTCCGGTGGATGACGTGTCTGTACCGCTCATCCAAGCAGCTCTGTTCAATAGTGAGCCCTGTAGAGAAATACCAGTGCAATGGCTTGAGTCGTGAAGGAAGTTGGCGATAAATATGGAACTTCTTAACGAGAATTAATTAACATGGCAGACATATCACTGATAACGCGATGCGTCTGCATGAGACGAAAGGATAGCGCAAGTGATCAACGACCCCCAGGTATCGCTCTTTGATCTGGTCATGTGCGTCTCAGAAATGGTCGACATGGTCGATCCCACAGTCACTGACCATCATAAGCGTGTAGCCTACCTGGCCACCAGTCTGGCGGCGGAACTGGACTTTTCACCGGAGGAACGCACCGACCTGCTCCTTGCCGGCATTTTGCACGATATCGGCATTCTCACCTATCAAGAACGTTTGAGCTCCTGGCAGTTCGAGTTGTCAGATGCGCCTGCCCACCCAGAGATTGGTGCGCGTTTGCTCGAGCTGTTCTCCCCGCTGGCCGATGTTGCCCCCCTCGTGCGCGATCACCATGCTCTGTGGGGCGATGGGCGCGGCGAAACGCTGCACAGTCGACCGGTGCCGTCAGGCAGCCATCTGCTGCATCTGGCTGACCGCGTGACGATTCTGATGCAGCCGCACCGGGAAATCCTCACCCAGGTGCCCGACATTGTCGAGACGATCGCTGCACACTCCGGTAAAGCCTTTGAGCCGCACTTCGTCGAGGCTTTCCGATCACTGGCCGCCAAAGAATACATCTGGCTCGATCTCATCGCTCCCTCGCTCGGCACCGTGCTGCACCGGTTGGCGCCGCAGGAGGTGCTGGAGTTGGGCAGCACCGCGTTGCTCGAACTGGCGCAAATGATTCGCCAGGTGATCGACTTTCGCAGTCCCTTCACCGCCACGCATTCCAGTGGAGTCGCGGCGACGGCTGAGGCGATAGCCCGCGTCGTCGGCTTTTCCAACCAAGAATGTCAACTCATGCTGGTTGCCGGCTCGCTCCATGACCTGGGCAAGCTGGCCGTGCCTACCTCCATCCTGGAAAAGCCGGGAGCCCTCACCTCGCAGGAATTCACCGTTATCCGCAGCCACACCTTCCATGGTTACCGCTGCCTGGAGCGCATCCCCGCCCTGGAACAAGTGAATACGTGGGGCTCGCTGCACCACGAACGCCTTGATGGGCGCGGGTATCCCTTCCACTTAGCCGACAATGCTCTCAGCCTCGGCTCGCGCATCATGGCCGTCGCCGACATCTTTTCCGCTGTCACCGAGGATCGGCCCTATCGTCCGGGCATGGCGCGCGCGGCGGCGTGGGAAGTGATGCAGCACCAGGTGGCGAATGGGGCGCTCGATGCAATGATTGTCAATTTACTGGGCACCCACTATGACGATATCAACGATCGCCGCCATGACGCACAGGCTGCCGCACGAGAGCAATATCGCCAATTCCGCTTGCAGCTCGATGCAGTTCCCGTCGGATAAAGCATCGCCGACACTGAAACCTTTATCGGTGATCTCCCGGTCAGTGGCCGGATGGGATCACAACTCCGCAGTGGATCACGATGATGCCGCCCAAGAGACGGGTGATGACGATGTCGCGCAGGCCGGTAGTGGCCATGATGGCGGCGACCGCATCGGGATCAGGGTAGCGCCGCACGCTGTCGGGGAGGTAGCGGTACGCGGCTGGGTCGACGCCGAGCACGCGGGCGAGCAACGCGGGCACGTGGGCGAAGTACAGGGGAAAGAGTGCGGCCGGCAGGGGGCTGGCGGGACGATTGATCTCCAACGAGAGCACGCGACCGCCGGGAACGACCACGCGGCGCATCTCGGCATACAGCGTGGCCAGATCGGTGACGTTCCGATTACCGAAGGCGATGGTCGCCACGTCGAAGCTGTCATCGGAAAAAGGAATGGCCAGCGCATCACCCTGCACCCAGGTGATCCCCTCTCCGCCCCGCGCGCCCGCCACGGCAAGCATCGCCTCGCTGGCATCCAATCCGACCACACTTGCGCCGCGTCGGGCCAGTTCGCGCGCGACGTCGCCGGTGCCGCAGCAGAGATCGAGGCCGCGCATGCCGGGCACAACCTGACCGAGGTCGACCAGTCGCCTCCGCCAGATGCGATCCTGCCCCAGGCTCATCAGGCGGTTCATGCAGTCATAGCGGCTAGCAATGCCGTCAAACATCGCGCGGTTCGCCGCGGCTTTCGCCTGCCGCCCTTCTTCATTGGTCGGGTATTGCTCCATCCCCCGTATCATCCCCGATTTTGCCGCTTCCCGCAAGCACACAACTGATCATGACGTTACACAGATAAATATGCAGAAAATAACTCCTCGTTCCTATTGCCCTTCTGGCAACCGGTGTCGTATGATGCGCGAGAGCGGAGGAGGCGGCCAGTATGATCAGTGTAGACGTGGCACAGCCTATCGGATCGTTGCGCGAACTGCACGGGGCCAATATCGGCCCATTATGCATGAACGGGTATTTCGATTTATCGGAATACCACCGCCGTGTGCGGTTCCCGACTATCCGCCTGCATGACTGCCTGTTTTACTGCTGGGAGGTGGTGGATATCCCGAGCATCTTCCCGCTCTTCCACCTGGACGCCGCCGACCCAGGCAACTACCGGTTTGCGCGTACGGATGGCTACATCCAATCGATTCTCAACTGCGGGTCGCGCATTGTCTATCGGTTAGGCGTCACGATTCAGAACCACCCCGACTTCCATTTCCATACCGATCCCCCCGAGGATTACAACAAGTGGGCGGATATCTGCATCAACATCATTCGCCATTACAACGAAGGGTGGGCCAACGGTTTTCACCATGACATTCAGTACTGGGAGGTCTGGAACGAAGCCGAGAACGGTGGGCCGTGTATGTGGAACGCCCCGTATGAAGAGTACATCCGGTTTTACATCCAGGTAGCCAAACGCATCAAAGCTGCCTGCCCGACTATCAAGATCGGCGGACCGGCGTTCAATGGAGCCATGCTGACGGATCAGAGCCTCATGCACACCTTCCTCCAGCCAGTGCACCAGGCGGGGGCGCCGCTCGATTTCTGCACCTGGCACGCTTATCCCGAACGCCCCATGCAACTGGTCACCGCCGCGCGCAATGTCCGTACCATCCTCGATAGTTACGGGTACACGAAAACGGAGAGCCACCTGAATGAATGGAACCTGGGGCCCATCCGGTCGATGTGGGGATATGAGGGGCGTCGTGCGCCCGGGCATGCTCAATGGATCGCGCGAAAGAAAGGCGCGGAAGGCGGAGCCATGGCCGTAGCGTGTCTGATCGCCCTGCAAGATGCGCCAATTGATATGGCGAACTATTACGATGCGACCAATGGCCCCTTCGGCATGTTTCACGACTCCAGTCTCCCGGCCAAGCCATACTATGCCTTCCTGGCATTTCGCGAGATGCTGGATCACACGCCGATTCGCTGCATGGTGACCGGCGCAGATCCTGACCAGGGGCTAGCCGTCTTGGCCGGTTCCTCCCTCGACGGCGATGAGCACCAGCTCTTCATTGGCAATGTCGATTTTGCGACCGTGAATCCTGTCCTAGTCACCATGAAGGGTATGCCGAACCTCTCCCGCTGGCAGGTGGAATATCACCGGCTCGATGCGCACGCGAACCTGGAGATGGTCGAGTCGTTCACGCTGGATCCGGCAACGTACCATTTCGACATACACACGATTCCGCAGACGGCGCATCTCATACGATTACGCCGTATCGGATGACCATATGAAATTTGAGTCTCGGAGGAAAGTCCCATGATTAACTGGGAAGACCTCAAGTCACTGCTGCAACGCTATGACTTGCAGCGTAAGGTTGCGGCGGCCACATCGGTCGAGGGATTGGTGCTGGGCAACGCGGACATGGGCGCGGTCATCTTCGGCCCGGCTCACCGGTTATGCTTCCGATTGAATAAGCAAAACCTGTGGGATTCCCGCTGGAATGCCGAGCACTACCAGCAACCGCTGCCGATGTCACAACTCAAGGCCTTTGTCACCGATCACTCGGTGGGACTTGCCTACGGCGAAACATTGCCGCAGCAGCCGCCTGGATCCTGGGGAGGAAACGACCGTCTCTTTCCCTGCATGCGCTCGGGTGCCGATCTGTTGCTGCGCGTGGCGCAGTTGGAGCCGGGCTTTATCCAGCCCAATATGACCCAACGCCTGCGCCTGGCCGATGGCGTGTACCACGCGGAATTCCCCAATCTCTGGCGTCCGCCGGGCCCGTACCTGACGTGCGAAGCGTTCATCGCCTGGCAGTATAACGTGCTGGCACTGCGCCTCAGTGTGCCTGACTACTGGGCGGACCGCCGGCGCACGGTGGTGTCGTTGCTGCGCGACCCGTGGGGCGGGCGCTCCTGGGAATTGCTCTCCGCCGGTGTCGGACTGCGAGAAGGCGGAGAAGGCGACTTCCGACGCGACCCCCGCGTCGATGCGCTGCCGCCGGCAGAGTTGGCGATTCACAATCGCGCGGCCGAGCTTTTCCAGGCGATCCCCGGCGATGAGTGGTTTCCGGGCAATGATTTTGCCGTCGTCGCGACACCGGGCGAAGAGGCGCTCGACTTCTCCACTGAACCGAGCGGTCAACTGGCAATGGAGCTGGGCGACCACCTGTCGGCGACCGTATTCATCGGCATGGCCAATGCCTTGGATGGCGTCGACCCCCTGGCGCATGCCCGCCGGTTAAGCCTGCAGGCGGCAGCCGAGGGATGGGATGCGCTGTACGCCGAGCACGCCAGGGCCTGGCGCGAGTTCTGGATGGCCTCTGCCGTGGACGTCGATGACGCAGCGTTGCAGAAACGCTGGGTGCTGGGCTCATACGAGATGGCCACCACCCTGCGTGCCGGCAAATCGGCGCCCGGGCTGTACGGCGTGGCCACGCCCCACGATGGTCCGCCGTGGAAAGGTGACCGCCATAACAACTACCCTGAATTCTCTTCGCGGTTCTGGGGCGCCTTCACGGGCAACCACCCGGAACAGGCGCGTGTGTATACGGAGTTCGTGCACAGCTACCTCCCCACCGCCCGGCGTATAGCCCGCGAGGTGTACGAGTGCGAGGAAGGTGCGGCCTACCCTGCTCTCTACTTTGACGGCACCAGCCGCTACTTTTTCCACCCGCAATGGAGTCATGGGCTGTTTCTCACTGCGCTGCACGCGCAAAACTGCTGGTTCCACTACCAATACTTTGGCGACGAGGCATTTCTGCGGGAAATGGCCTATCCGGTGATGCGGGCATGCGTCGATTTCTACGACACGCTGTTACAGAAAAACGCCCCGGGCGATTACACCTTATGGCCGACCATGGTGAGCGAGCTGCACTGTTGGACGCGCAACTTCGAGAAAAATCAGAACTGCATCGAAGATATCGCGCACCTGAAGTTCCTGCTGCGCGCCATGCTGGAAGCCTCGGAAATACTCGATACGGATGCCGATAAACGCCCGCGCTGGCGTGAGATCCTGGCGAACCTGCCGGATTATCCCACGCTGCGGGTAGAGGGACGGGAAGAATTTACCGATGTGCCGGGGGAAACGGAGCGCCCCCCGTACAACATCCAGGTGCAGCTATGCCCGCTATGGCCGGCGGAAGACCCGGATGTCGTCAACAACCCGCGTCTGCGGGAGATTGCCGCCAATACGCTGCTTGCGACGAAAAGTATTTTCACCGGTGATCATCTGCGGCGCATGATCGGAAAGATCCGTCTCGGACTCACCGAATCGCTCTGGTCGGAGATAATGGATTGGCCGTTGGTGGACGGTGAAGACAGCAATGCGCAGATTCACGATTCGCAGGGGAATCCCTTCCCGGTGACGGAGATGCTCCTCAATTCGTGGGATGGCGTGATTCGCCTCTTCCCGGGGTGGCCGCTCACACGGCATGCGCGTTTCAGTACGCTGCGGACGAAAGGGGCTTTCCTGGTGTCGGCCGCCTGCGCTGACGGCCGCATGACCGACGTCGAGTTCCTCAGCGAACGGGGCAATCGGCTGCGCCTGCTGGAGCCTTGGCCGGGTGCGCGCATTGTGCGCGACTCGGGGGAAGAAGTGACTGTGGAACGTGAGAACGGCATACTGTCATGGGATACTGCCCCGGGGGAGCGGTTTACGGTACAGTAGTCAAATTTCCAACAATCAGCCGTAGCGCGACGCCATACCGTAGCGTGTTCTCCACCTGGCCAGGACAAGTGCGCGTATGGCGTTGCGCGTGTTCATAAGACGCATGCCCTTCCCCCGCTGCGCTATTCACAGAGGAAGGGCATGTCCCATCGCCGGCATCACGCGGTTACGGCATTGCGGTGCCAGTGGGCGGTGAGGTAGTCGAAATAGTTGTCCTTCATGGCATCGGACACGTTGGGCACGAGGTGGTTGCCCACGCACAGAATCAATCCGCGGCAGGACTCGGCAAGTTGCAGCGTGCGGTCGAGCGAGGCGCGCACGTCTTCCCAGGTGCCGAAGGCCATATCGTTGACATCGACGGCGCTGCCGATCAGCACATGTGATGCGCCGAAGCGCTCGACCATGAACGCGAACGGATTGGAGGGTTCAAAGCTAAAGCCATCCGCCCCTGCCGCAGCAATGTCTTCCGCGAATTCGGTGAAGGTACCATCCGAGCAGAAGATGACTTTCTTGCCGGCCGCATGCAAAATCTTCCAGAGTTCGGCATAACGCGGGATGATCGCCTGGCGGTAAAAATCGGGACGCAGGAAGGCCCCGGAAGTCCACACGAAGTCGTCATGTTGAATGAAGACTTCCGCTGAGGTCTGCGCCCAGGCTTCGACATGGAATCGCGTGAAGCGGTAGATGCTGTCCAGCACGCGTTCGAATTTCGTCAGGTCGGAGGCCGCCTCCAGCAGCATCTCCCACCCAAACGCTTGAATGGCTCCCGAGATGATGGTCCTGTAATACCCTCCGGTGAGCAACTGGTTCGGATTGGCCGCTTGCCGGGCGCACCAGGTTGTTTCATACGCGGCTACCTGCTCGGCGAAGTCCGGCAAGCCGTACTCGGCCACGGCGTCAAAGGCCCACACCTCTTCCACCGAAGTAAACGGAGACTCCTCAGTCTGCACGAAGTCCACTCCATCGCTGGCGTAGACCGCATGCCCCATATTGGTAGCGCGCCCACGCGTGAACCATTCGCTATGCAGCCCATCATTAATCGACCAGATAAAGTCAACTTCCCAGGCGTCGTTAATCGCCCGCTCAAAATCCGGTGAGGAGGGATCGACACCGGTCAGGCGGTGGAAATACTCCGGGTGGTACCCCAGGCTGTATTCTGTATGTCCCCAGCGCGGGGTCGGCCGCAAGGCAATGGAATCAAGCGCGATCTGTCGACTCATGGGTCAATGGTCCCTTTCCGGTGGCAGTGAATGGCCTTATCCTATCGTACCGCGCTCGCCGAGGAATGGGTATGGACAATTTGCGGTTATTATTGTGTAATTTACAGGATGGCTATGCGCTTTTTATATGATAACCCTTTGTGTAATATACGTCATGGAGCATCGGATGCCCTGCAGGCGTTGTGGTCGACTTTGACCGTCTCTCTGGTGGATGCCAACCGTACGCACTGCGACACCTCCTGGGGTGATGGCCAGACCTACAACGATCCGTTTGGGCGCCTCTACTGGCTGCAGGCCGGGGAGGCGATGGTACACCACCACGGCCGGAAGTTCCACCTGACGCCGGGCGCACTCTACGTCATCCCCGCACATTCCCCCTCGCAATACCTCTGTCCGCGCTGGATGGATTTGCGCTGGCTGCACTTTACGGCGGATGTCTTCGTCGGCATCGATCTCTTCGCCCTGCTCAATGGTCCGTACGCGATCCCGTTACCGGATGCCGGATGGATGGATGGGCAATGGGATCGCCTGCTCGCGCGTTGTCGTGAAGACACGCCGGGCTCGCGTTTCGAAGTGGAGAGCATTGTGCGGCAACTGCTGGCGCTTTTCCTCGATCATGCCGATCCTGGCGTACAGGCCATGCGACTGCAGGGGATGGCGCAATTCCACATGGTACTTAGCGTGATCGAGGAGCGGTTGCCGGAAAAGATCACCCTGGCGGAACTGGCGGAGGTGGCACATCTGCACCCCACCTACTTCTCCAACCTGTTCTCACGCTATGTCGGCGAAGGTCCGCTCATCTATGTGAATCGACGACGGGTTGAGCGAGCCAAGGGGTTACTGCAGCATACCGAAGCGTCGCTGCGCGAGGTGGCGCAGGCGGTGGGGTTTTGTGACGAGTTCTACTTCTCCCGGGTCTTCAAACAGTTCACCCGACTCTCGCCCGGACAATATCGCCACCAGCGCACCTCGCGCATGCCGTAACTCACATCGACATCTCGTCCGTGTAGCGGCCGCGGCGGGCCTGCTGCAGGGCGGTGTAATACTCCGCGGGTTCAGGCTTGCCCAACCAGACAAGCATGCCATCATGGAACGACATCAGGCGCGCCTGCGCCGATTGATCCATGCACGGCTGGATGAGCGCCTTGCCGACGAGATGCTCGGGGAGTGCGGCAATAGTGACCTCCTCGCCCGCACGCAACGTGAGTTCAAGGTACTTGCCCTCGACGCACACCGTGGCATCGCCCTGCCGGTTGGAGCGCAGATGCAGGGTCTCAACGGCCCACGGGTTGCGTAGCTTCCAGGCAACAGCGTCGAGAGCCTGCAGGTGGATGAACGTCACCTGATCCTCCACCTTTTGTGCGGAGACCAGCGTGGGGCCTTCGGCGCGCAGGTCGATAAACTGCGCGGTCTTCTCGCACGGCCAGGCGGGGAACAGGCGCAGGATGCCATTCTGGCTTTGCAGCAGCATTTCGCTGATCAATAGCAGGTACAGCGCCGGGCCTTCGTGCACCGGGCTGATGGTATCCTGGCAGTCAAGATTCTCCGTGCAGAGTTCGTACAAACGACCCGATTGGATTTCCACCGCTTTCAGCTTGCCGCCACGATCGTGCTGTATCGCATCGTCGGGGATATTGGCGATATTCTCCTCACTACGGCGGCTGTCCACCAGAAAGACGGAGTTGTGCGAGATCAGCCCGTTAGGCTTCACATTGGCCTTGAGCAAGTTCTCCAGGTAGGTCCATGCTGTTTCCCGCATTTCCAGACGGATGGCAGGCAGGCCGTTGAGAAAGATCATCCCGCTCCACCAGACGGCAGATCCCTCGTTCAACCCGAAAGTACGCTGCCAGTAATCATTTTTCGCCAACTCGCGCAGACAGAGATCCCGCCACTGCGGTGCGACCTCGGGGTCGAATTCGCCGCAGGGATAGAGCGGCCAGAGGTTGCCGAACTGGCTGAGATGCTTCACCGGCAGCCCTTTCGCCGGGGAGAGTTCCAACCCGTCGCCAGGGTACGGAGGGCAATGCGCGAGAATATGCCGGCACTGCTCGGCCAGTTCGGCATCGACAGCCAGTGTCTCCGCAGCCTCGATAACCGCCTGCAGCGTGTATTTCATCAGCGCCAGCGTCATATTGGGATCGGGCTTATCGATATACATCAATTCCGCTTGTTGGCTGATTTCCAGGTGATAGAGCCCTTCCTCGGGATGCCAGACCAGATAGTTGACGAAGAATGCCGCCACCTCGCGCATGATGGGATAGGCCACCGTCTGCAGAAAATCGGCGTCCTTGGTATACAGATACCGCCACCAGAGCAATACGCTCCAAAAGGGACCGCTGCTGTGAATCATGCGGTAGGCGGCAGGACATGCGACGTTGCCGTCAGGGTCCGGCCCATTCGGGAAGACGGCGCCGGGTAAGCCGTAATCTTCACGGGCGTGGCGCATGGCGGCAGGCAATTGCCCCAGCACGGTGCGCAGGGTGCCGTCAGCCAGTTCGGGATGATTCACCTTGCAGACCGGCATGATAGGCAGTTGGGCGTTGTAGTCGCACACATAACCGCCACTCCAGGGGAGGGCTTGTGAGGGAGTATCCATCGGTCCGTACCACAGACCGATCAATCCGCCGACCGGCGTGCCGCGCAAGGTGGTGGCCAGGTTGTAGAGGCTGACGTACCAGAGCTGTTCGAGCAGCGGTTCGTCAAAGCCGACATAACATTTCGTCCAGAAGGCCGCCCACCAGCGAGCATGCTCGGCGTGCAGTGCCTCTGAGCCGCGTGAGACAGCATCGGCCAACCGTGCTTCGGCGGCCGCAAACGGATCCTCCGCCTCGCGGGAGGTCACCACGGTCAGGAAGATATCGATGTCGCCGGCCACGGGAGCCACCGCATATTCCCCCTCCAGATGGCTCTCGATCTGCTGTGACGGCTCGATGGTATTGTGCCACTGCGCGTCAACGGTGGCGCGAAAAAGGTCGGCGTAGGCCGAACCGCCCCGCGGCACGATGCGCGCCATCATCACGAAGCGAAAGCCGTCATGGAAGGTCTGGTCGATCCAAAGGCGGTCGCCCTCCGCGCCGCGCACGACCGGGGGCATGCTGGCATCGGACACCCGGTAGAGGTCGACCTTGTTGTGAAAGGCTACCATCGCGGAGACCTCGCGCACCTGTACGACCAGGACGTCCTCCTGTGCGCAAACGAAACTGGTCACGCGGGGGTGCGAGAGATGCTTATCGAGGCTGGTCCGCAGGGTGCCTTCATGCAGCTTCAGCCGCTTGCTGATGCGGTGAGCCGGGGAAAACACGGAGTCCAATCCGAAGCGGAGGCGCAGTTGCCCACATGTTTTCGGCGCGGGATAGCGCCCGACATCCGGACCGTCTTCCGCCCGAATGAAATCAAGGAAACACTCTCCGCGAGCAGCGCGCTCGCGCATCTCCTCAACGGAGTAGCGGAAATTCACCTGGGGCAGCCGATAGTCCCACACATCGTTCTTATTCACCGACCACTCCAGGTGAAACGGCTCAAAGGCCACGGCCGCCAGCGAGCCGTTGCCCAACGGTGTTCCGTCCTGCCAGCAGCGCGATTGCATCTCATAGATCATATCGTACTGCGCCAGGTAACGCTGCCAATCGAGGGCGATGCCCTGCTGCTGATCGAGAGTCATAATGCTACACCACACCCTTTTTCAGTATGACGTTGCCGTCCGGCTCGCCTGTGATAATCACCACGAAACTGTGCGCGGCGCGTTCGTAAAAGGCAAAGCGCTCGACGAACGCAAAGTCGGCGGCACGCGGGTCGACGCGCGCCACCTGATCGCGAAACCCTTGCCAGCTTTCCGGCTCGTCACCCACCGGCGCCATCATCGCCACCGGCTGTTCCACGAAGGGATCCAGCGGGAAGAAGCGGAGAACGGCGTCGAGCAAGGTGGAGAGGGCTATGCCGTCCGCGCGGATCACCCGCTGCGAATAGGTATGCGCGGGGAAATCACGGTCGGCGAGGATAAGTTCGTCGCCGTGTCCCATCTGCATCATGCAGTAGATCAGGTCCGGCGAGATGCACTCGGGAATGCCTTTCAACATCATCACTCCTCCGGGAGCCTCGGATCGATGACCGCCTTGACGATCTCCGTGCCATCCAGCGCGCTGCCGGAGCGAATCGCTTCACAGCTCTCCTGCAGCCGGCCAAGCGGAATGGTATGGGTAATGAGTTCGGGAATGGGCAAACGCAGGTCGGAAACCAGCGGCAAGGCGCGCACGAAATGCTCGGCCTCGTTATCGAAGCTGCCGATGACCTTGATGCCCTTTTCCAGCAAATCTTTGCACGGGTTGAAGGGGATGGTGCCGGAGTCGACAAAATTCCCTACCTCCACCAGCGTGCCGCTGTCGCGCACGTAATCCAGACATTCCTTGAAGCCGATGGCCGTGCCCACCGTGTTGAAGACGACATCCGCGCCCACGCCGTTCAGTGAGGCCGCGCGCACAAAACGCTTGCGCTCCTCCTGCTCGGGCATATCCTGCTGGCAAATCACCACATCAGCGCCCATCCGCTGCGCCAGGGCCAACCGCACGCGGTTGCGCCGGCCGAGGGCGATCACTTTCGACGCGCCACTCACTTTGGCCGCCGCTACGGTAAGCAGGCCGATCGGTCCGACGCCCTGCACCACCACGGTGTCGCCCGGCTTGATCTGCGCGTGCAGCAGCGAATGTACAACCACGGCCATCGGCTCGAGAAACACGCCGCGCTCGGGCGTGGTGTCCATCTTCAGCACCACCGAATTCGGGTCGTGGATATACAGGTAATCGCCGTATCCGCCGGTGAAGTGGGGCTCCTCGTCGGCGCGCGGCCAGGTGCCATACGTTTTCCAGTGGATGCATTTTTCCGGTGTTTTGGCGATCGCGCAGAAATAGCACTGGTGGCAATGGATGGCCGGGATGACGCCGATGCGGTCGCCGACCTGCAGCGGCTTGCCGATGTAATCGGTGGTCACGCCGGCACCTAAAGCTGCCACCGTTCCCACAATCTCATGGCCCAGGCTGATAGGATAGTCGATGCCGATATCGGAATGCTGCCAGGTATGCACATCCGTGCCGCAGACCCCACATAGCTCGATCTTCATGAGCATCCCGCCGGGAGCCGGATCGGGGATCGGATAGCGGCCGATGACGAAATTACCGCGCGGGCGATCGAGCAGGGCAGCGCGCGCCGTGCGTACCGCGGTGAGTTGTGACATGGGTGTCTCCTCCTGTTGTCAGACCACGACGACCGTATCGTCATCCTCGACGTTGAACTCCATATAACCGTCAAGGTTGGTATGGCGTTGAGCCATCTGCACGGCAGTGATGCCGGTCTTCTCCATGAGCAGTTGGATGATGATGTCTTCCAGCACGAAGATCGTCTGCTCGAAGAGCGCGGCCATCGGCTGAATCGACGGAATCTCACCCTCGCGCCCGGGATGCACCTGCCCGCGCAGGCGCACGGTGAGGTCGCACAACTGCCCGTGCTTCGATTCCGGGTGGGCGGTGATGGCGGCGATGGTCGCGCCGGCTTTTTTCGCCAGTGTCATCACCAGATAGCTGACTGCGGTGCAGGCGGCATTGACGATGAGCAGGTCGCCCTTGCCGATATTCGGGCAGGTGGTGTCATACACGACATGTGCATCGAAGCCCATGTGCATCAGGCGCATGACGAACGCGCGCACGGAACATTGCATGCGGCCCATGCCGAAGACCTGGATGCGTTTCGCCGAGACGATGGCCTCGAGCAAGCGGTCGAGTTCCCCCGGATCGACATCCAGCAACACTTGCCGGTGCTCGTCCAGCACCTGGGCGGCGATTTCGCGATAGCGTGACATATTTACCTCCACTCCGATTACACGGATGCGCGCACGCGCTGATAGTAGGCGGGGTTGGTGACCACGCGATCCAACTGATCGTAGACCTTATGAAATGCCTTCACGTAGTGCTGCATCAGTTCCAGACCATTGGCCGCATGGATGGTGTAAAGCACGAAAGATGCGGCGAACATCTTCTGGGTTTCCGGGTAATCGTTCGCATCGTAGCGGATGTCCTGGCTGGCGAACTGGCAACTCCACGGGCATCCTTTGCCGTAGGCGTTTTTGTTCTGGAAAATTTTTTGCCCGGGCACCGGGAAGGAATGCCATTCCATCGCCGGCACGCCCTCGGCGAACAACGCGTGCTGCACCGCCCAGCGGAAATCTTCGCGATCGATATCCGGATAGCCCGCAGCGGCAGGGTCAAGTTTTACACGATAAATATGGTAGACGTGATTGCGATCAGCAGGCACGTGCGGGGTAATGACGCCGGGCAGTTGGCTGAGTTCGCGCGTGAGCAGTTCACTATTGGCAATGCGCTGGGCGTTATAGGCCTCCAACCGTGTTAACTGCGATCGCGTGAAGGCGCAGGTCATCTCCACCGGGCGATAGTTGTTGCCCATGATGAAGGCGTCATACGGGCGGATATTGCCCTTGGGCACCTGCTTTTCTCCAAACATGCACATCAGGCGGGCGCCCTCATAAAATTCGGGGTTACTGGTGGTGACCAGGCCGCCTTCGCCGCCGGACAGGTTCTTGGTCGCGTTGAGACTGAACATCCCCATATCGCCGAGATTGCCGGGTTTTCGACCTTTATAATAGGCGCCATGTGCATGGGCGGCATCCTCCAGCACCTTCAACCCGTGCTTGCGAGCAATGGCATTAATCTCATCCATATCACACGGCAAGCCGTGGACATGCACCACAATGATCGCCTTCGTGCGCGCGGTGATTTTCTCTTCGATCTTTTTCGGATCGATGTTATAGGTGATCGGATCGATATCGACAAACACCGGGATGGCGTTCTGGCACACCACCGCCTGCGCGGTCGCCCAGAACGTGAAGGCCGGAATGATCACTTCGTCGCCGGGTTCAACGCCGATGCCCGCGACGCAGGCGTGCAGCGCCGACGTGCCGGAATTGGTGACCAGGCAGTGTTTCGTGCCAACGTATGCCGCCCACTCCTGTTCCAGCGCCGTCTTTTCCGGGGCATCCGGCCCCCAAATTTGGCCACGGTCCAGTACACGCATTACAGCATCTTTATCAGCCTGGGTGATAATCGGCCAGGATTTTTCAATGCCCTCGGGCACTGTGCGGCTTCCGCCTTCGATCGCGAGTTGAGACATGGAATTCCCTCCTATCAGGATGCTTGTGCAAAATTGTTTTATGGTCTCCGGGAAGCGCGCAGACGATCGACGATGTGCTCGGTGATCAGCCTCCCGGCCGCGATGTCGAGTTTCGAGGTGCTCAATAGCTTTGTCTCGTACCCCCCCTCGCGCATGAAAGCCGATTCGGTGGGCACGTAGCCGGCATAACCGTTGCATAGTTCGGCAATGAACGTATACGCGTAGGGCGAACGCGCTTTAATCTCCAGCCCCCATTCGGTGAATAGCTCACAGGGGACGGTGATGAGGGCGAAATCGCCGCCGGTGATGAGTCCTATCGGCAATTCCATCACCGGGGAATGTTGATACTCCGCATGGATCGCCAGCAGTTCCGCCGCGCCAAACGATTCCCACAGCGGGGAGCGAAACAGCTCCTCCAATGACAGCATGGAGGGGGGCAGGGTATCGAACGACTCCACGCCGTAATCACTGAGCCGCACATCGCCGACCGGCAGCGGTCGACGAGAACGCGCCAGCGCCTGCTCCACCATCGCCACCGGTATCCGGCGGCGCGGCAGGGTGAGCGTAGCGGCATCGACACGCAGGGTACTAACCGGGGAGACGTCGCCACGCCGGATCGCGGCGGCGGCGGCGAGGGCAATGCGCGCGCCCATATGCTTGGCCCACGCCGGCCCCACCTCGCGGGTCGTTGGATCGAGCGCGTTGACCTGGCAGATATTGCCGCAAGCGCCGTTGACGAATAAGACCACCGCCTCGGGCTGCATTAGTGCGGCGAAGTGCCGGCAAGCCTGTCCCATGTAGTCGGCAGAGATCGCCGTGCTATAGCGACTCATCACCGTGCCATGGCAGGCAAAATTCACGAGACCGCCAAGGAACTGTCCGTTGACATCACAGGCGTACAGGATCCCAACCTCGGGATCGGTCGGTCCTTCCAGGCCAATCAGATGCGGATCTTTCTTCAGCGGATGTGTCTGCACCGATCCATCCGCCATCACGCCGCGCCGGTTAAAGGCGAGGCCTTCCGCCGTGGCGCGAGACGTGAAGAGATGGGCCTCCGCCAGGTTGCCGTATGCCGCACGAGCCGCATCGGCAATCAACGCCGGCAATGCGTCGAGATAGGCAACATCCGCCTCAACGCCCAACAGCGTATCCAGACTGGGCCCGCTGTGCGTGTGGGTGGCGGCGAGGATGACCTGCTCAAGCGGAATGGGTAACAGCGCGGCGATTTCCCGGCGGATGACATCGGCCAGCTCATTGGAGAATAAGAGGACATCACAACTGATCAGCAATGCCGTCATCTCGCCATCGCGGATAGCCATCGCCCGGGCGTACAGATCGCTCTCGACGGCTTCGGCATGGTTGGGATGCAACTGCCCGCCGAGTACGGTCCCCAGCGGCGGAGTGATCTTCTGCTGTGCAAAGCCGACTTGCACGCCGGTTCTCCTCTAAGAAGCTGTGTCCACAGGATCTGTTCGCGGATCGCGCTGTAGATCTTCGTGACGGCTGGTCTTGGGGCTCCGAGGCGCTATCAGAGACCGATAGGGTGAGGAGACCCCAGACCAGCAGGCGCGAAAAGATCACGCGAGACCGGACAGAGACGGTGAAAACAGCTTCTAAACGGTTACAGTTTGCTCACAGAACGCGCGGTCATGGTATCTTCCCGCAACTGCCGGTAAGGCTGCCAGAGCACCAGGCCGATGGACCCGCGCAGCATGAACGCCTGGTGGTCGAGAAAAGGCGTGATCTCCACCCCGCGCACGCGAACCGGGAGTTGCCGCACGGCCTCCTGGCGAATCAAGTCAATGACGAATTCTGGAGCGGCATCGATGAGCGTGCCGCCAATGAATACCGTTTGCGGATCGAGCAGGGTGATGGCGTTGGCGATGCCCAGACCCAGGTAGCGAGCGATGCTGTTCAAGGCAGTGATGGCGCGGGCTTCGCCGCGTTGCGCCATCGCGATCCCATCGCGCACCCTCGTCTCGCGTTCGACCGTGGGCATATCATCTTCATGTTGTGCGCAGCCCGGCCAGATGGACTGAATAAAGGCCAGGTCTGAGGCGACGCGCTCCAGGCAGCCGTGCTTGCCGCAGCCACATTGCGGACCATCGGGCACGACGGTAATATGCCCCAACTCGCCGGCGGAAGAATGGATGCCGCGAATAATCTCAAAGTTGTGGACGACCGCCGCGCCGATGCCGTTCGACACCATGACATACAATGCGCCACCGTCACGCGATTCCTCGGTGAACCACTGCGAGGCCAGCGCGCCTGCCCGCACCGAATGCTCCAAATACGCCGGTACCGCTAACGCTTCATGCAACCAATCGCCGAGCGGCACATCATCCCAGCCCCGCCGGTTCGCCATGGTGACCACCACGCCACGCACAGGGTCAACCATGCCGGCCACCGCCACCCCGATGCCGCGCAGATCATCAAGTCGCTTTCCGGTAGATGCCATGCAGTGAATGATGCCATTCGCGATGCGCCTCACCACTGACTGCGGCGATTCATCGCTCGATTCGTAGGGATAATCCTGCCGCACCAATGTCTCGCCCAACGGATTGGCGATGATAACGCAGAACTCCTCGGGCGCGAGAAAGACACCGGCGAGCGGCGGGCCATCAGGATTGATCTGCAACAGCACGCTCGGTCCACCGCGCGGACCCAGGGCAGTGCCGGTTTCCACCAACACGCCGTCGGTGATCAGATCATCGACCAGCCCGCATACGCAGGTCACGCTCAATCCGGTGCTCCGCGCAAGCTGCACGCGAGAGATCGCTCCATGTCGACGTACCGCCAATGCGATTTGCGCACGGTTAGCCCGCTTTAGCAGTGTCAGTCGTCCGCGAGTTTCCTTCACCATGCCTCCTACCTATTCATTCATTACCAGGTTCGTAATGAATATAGCGTGCAACCCCCCGCCTGTCAATAGCACAATGCCGAAAACAAGACAAGGGGATAGGCAGGTACCGGTTACCGGTAATACTATCGTGACAAATCCGGCAGGAGAAGTGCATTGGAGGGCGAAAATCAGCATTGTGAGCTCATATAGGACGTCTCCGCACGCCCAGACATGTCCGGCAACCGCCCCGTGCCAGTCATGCGGGTACTTCCGCCGCTTTTTCTGAAGAAAAGATCGATTTTCCCTGTCGGGTGTCTAACTGGACAAGTACCCGTAAGTGAGTAGGCTGTCTCGGTGTCCCGGATCGATGTATCCGATCACCGATATCCCGACGCAGTAAACGCGTTTACTATCGACAACCCGCGTCCGGGAGTTGACCGCCGAGGTGCTTGGCTCTATATTCGTGAACTGTATCGCCATGCCTTCCCCGCCCACCGGTCACCAGCAGGGAAGCAGGACCATTGAAATTATTGCGATACCGAGAGGCTGTTTTCAAAGGAGTACACTCAATGCGTCACCTTCTCATCGGCTTGCTCCTCACGCTGCTGGCGGCGTGCTGGGCGGACACAGCATCCGCCGAGGCGACCCGCCTGTTCCTTGTCGATTTCGGTTCAAAGGATCCCTACGAACAATATAAAGTCCTCACACCGGAGCTGCCCGGCTTCTACAACGCCGACCCGGCAGGGAGTATCGGTGGGCCGCAGCGCATCAGTACCGGTGAGGCCGGTCGACCGTTAAGTCCGACTGCCGTTCGCCTCTTTGAAGACTTGCGCAGTGGCGGTCTCGGCGGAAGCTGGATGGTCATGCCGCTCGGCAAGACCGACCAGGCTGTCGCCTTCCAGACTCACGGAAAAGTCTCATCCACACGCGGCTCGATCTCCTTCCTCTTCCAGGGCCAGGGATGGGACTATACGCCGACGCAGGATAAAAACAAGGACGTACCACATCGCACCGCCATGCGCACCTGGGATGTCTCCACCCCCCTGCGCGAGACCTTTTTCGAGCTGCGCGCGCCCGGAAGCACGGTGAGTTTCGGCAAGCTGGCCCCCGGGCAGCTGGTGTTGGAGGGCCCCGGCAACCAGCGCCTCGCGTTCACCATCGACTTCGATGTCGCCCTGGTGCATCAGATCACCATAAACTATGACGACGGCAAGACGACGCTCCTTATCGATGGCGTCATCAAGGGCGAGGGTCCGTTTACCATGCCGCGCGATATCGACGAGATCGTCATCGGCCACATCGGCCCGGGAGCTGAAACCTGGAACCGCTGGTTGGATGACTTTGCCATCTGGGATCGGCCGCTCACGGAATCCGACATGGCTCGTCGCTGGCGCCAGCAAGGCGCGGTGCAGTTGCCGCTGCAGGTGACGATGCCCAAATTCGCGACCACGCCAACCATCGATGGCATCATCCAGACCGGTGAGTGGAATCGCGCCGCAACCGTGATGGGCATGCACGCCATCCACATCCAGGGCGGGTTCTCCGCCTATGCCGACGGCGGCGACTTGAGTGACCTCAAAGATCGCATTGCGCTGGGCTATGACGACAAGTTTCTCTACATCTACTACCACTGTCCCCCACCGCGGGAGATCGTTGGCAACACGCCGATGATCGCCGCTATGCTGAAAAAGGGCATCACCGTATTCGATGCCAACGTGGACGCGGACGACGCCTTTCACCTGCAGGTGCAGTACCCGGCCCCCGGCGGCGATTTATACAACCTGTATGTCAACGGCATCGACACCCGGTATGACTTCACCTTCGCCGGACATGTAAAAGGCAGCCGCCTCGGCGACACCCCCGGCTTCATTACGCTCGGTTGGGATCCGTCGTGGAAAACCGCGTCCACCCTGGATATGGAAGGGTGGCATTTGGAGATGGCAATACCGCTGGAGGCGTTTGCGATACCGGCGCCCGCTGTCGGTGATGTTTGGCACATGAACTTCATGCGCTGCTGGCACACCATCCGCACCGGCATTCAGAGTTGGGCCTGGGGCAATCGCGGGACATCGGAGGAGGGTCATGCGCGCCGCGGCGCCCCGGCCGGACGCGTGGTGTTCGGCGACACGGGGGTGGTGACTCGCCAGCAAAGCATCGGCGAGATCAGCCAGGGTAAGCCACACTTCATCACCGAACTGGTGAACACCGCAGCGCAACCGCGCACGGTCATCTGCACGGTGACCACGAACAGCGGAGAACTGACGGACGAGAAAACCATCACCATCCCGGCCGGCGGAACCACCGCTTACGAGTATGTTGGGCGCATCGTCGACTTCCGCACCAGCACGATCACCCTGACAGTGCGCGATGCCGCCAGCGGAACCATTATCACCTCCGCCGGGTATCCGGTTCTCCGCCCGCAAAAGGCGGATACCTACCTGCGCAAGTACCCCAGCCGCGGGCTCGTCCGCTACGAAGTGGACTTCATCAACCATGCCGCCCACGATCCGGCGAAGCTGTCGCTGGACGTACAGGTGACGAACCAGCACGGCAAGCGGGTGTGGCAGCAGCGGTATGCCGGCTTCACCGACTACCATGCGGTGGTGGACATCCCGACCGCGAAGCTGCCCGAGGGGACCTACCACGTCGCCCTGATATTCCGCTCAGGCCGCAAAGAGTTGGAGCGCGTGGCGGAGTCATTTGACAAGAACCCCTTGCCCGCCTGGTACGGCAACACGCTGGGGCATGATCAGCCGGACGAGCCGCCGTATCCCTGGAGCGATATCGTCGTCAAGGGCAACACTGTCAGCCTCTGGGGTCGCACCTACGATTTCGGCGACACCCTCTACCCGAAGTCGGTGACCACGCAGGGCAAGGAGACGCTGCGCGCGCCGATGGGTCTCACGCTCGAGACCGCCGATGGGCCTTGCGCTGCGGGAGCCGTTACGACGGATATCGAATGGACGAAGCTCACGAACAGCCGCGTGGAGGGCATCCGTCGTGTGCGACACGGCAACCTGACGCTGGAAAACCGTTTCAGCATCGAGTACGACGGTTTAGTCTGGTCCAACCTCACGCTCATCCCTGATGGGGAGGCCGCCATTCAGTCGCTGGCCTTTGAGATACCCTTCACCCCGCAGTTCAGCGATGTCATTAACGCGACCGACTACTCCATGCGCAACACCGGCAAGTTGAAACCCGAAGGCTACACCGGCTCGCCCGGCAGCATCTGGCTGGGCAACGGGGTCGGCGGCATCCAATGGACTACCGAAACGGTGGGACCGTATGAAGTGCAGGATGTCGGCAGCAGTCTGCGCGTGCTCTCCGCCGAGACCGGCGGCACGATTCGCGTGGAATTTATCAACCGGCCAATAACACTCACCGCGCCGCTCGAGATCCCGTTTGGCTTCGTAGCCACCCCGGTACGTCCCAAACTGCAGCGCACGGCGGAGGGTGACGCCTTTCGACGCAACCTGCTGGCCATCGGCCACTGGCAAGATACCGAGGAAAACTGGGTGCCGTTCCAGGATCACTGGGTGAACAAGCACCAGGTGAGAAATGGGCGCATGTACGGTCCGAACTTGCCCGGTATCGAAGCCCGTACGGTGCATCACACAACCCTGCACGTGATGGCCGCCAATGATCCCGCCATGCAGGAATTCGGCGACGAGTGGCTGTCAAATGAGAGCGAACGTTGGCGCGGCAAGTATGCCAACGGCCGCGTGGCCGTAACTACGGCGTCCCGCAGCCTGCAGGACTACTACGCCTGGCGCTTCAAGCGGTTCTTCGACCAGAACCCGGTGCCCGGTGGGTACTTCGATGTCAGCGATCCTGTGTACTCGAGCAATCCGGACGCGAATGCCGGCTATCGGCGGCAGGATGGGAGCATTGCGCCGACGCTCTCGCTGTTGGGACATCGCCAGATCGCCAAGCGCATCTACAATATCCAGAACACCGTCTTCCCGGGCGGAGGCTTATGGTGGCATGCTTCGATTGGGCCGCACATGGTCTACGAGTCGTATGTCATCGGCATCTATGATGGGGAAAACGGCAACTCGTTTATCAACGCACACAACCCCACCTACCACACCTTGCTGCGTCCCGATACCTTCCGCGCCCAATACATGGGCAGCAATTTTGGGCACTGGAATCATTTTCTCAGTCAGGGCCGCATCACCGAGGCCGCGCTGAAGCAGTACGGCTTCTCCGAGCTCTGGGACCAATGGACCGGACTGCAGTGGTTGCATGATTGTTACAGGGGCACCGGCTGGTTCGGACGCCTGGGGCACCTCGAAGGCTACCTCACCGAGCGCGAACTTGTGCCGTTCAATCGCTATCACCTGTTCAGCCCATTCAATCGCTTCATCCCATACTGGGAACAGCAGATCACGAAGCTGGAACGCCCCGAGTTCTTCGCCAGCTTTTATGTCAAGACGCCGCTCAAGCCCGTCCCCCACTACGGTCTCTATGCTTACCAATACTACAGCAATTACGACACCGGGTTGGACGGCATCCATCAAGCGGTGGTGGTACTCTACAATCATGGCGACTACACGGGACCCGTCCAGCTCGACATCGATTGGAAACAACTGGGCTTCGACGACTGGCGAACGGTGACAGCCATCAATGCCGTGCACGCCACCGGCTTCCGTGTGAAGGACTGGGACGCACCGAAAAAGGAGGGCGAGTTGTACGATAACAGCGCGGCCGAGTATGCACGGATCGAGAATGGCCAACTCGTCTTTCCCATTTCGCCGTACAACTACCGCATGATTGTACTGCAGACCCCCCGGCCGTGGTCGGGACAACGGTAACAACGAACCAACGCCCTGATGTGAGGACATGCCGATGACAGTAGGCACGAGTCTGGCGGGCAGGATGCTGCCGTCCGAGCAGAACAGTTATACCGACAGCGAGACGGGCAGGCGCGTGACGGTATGGACGTCGCAATGCACCGGGCACAATTACGGGTTGTACTATACGCAGAACCCTTTTGACCGGCAGCGGAACCAGG
The DNA here is from genome assembly GCA_020060775.1 of Armatimonadota bacterium. Lineage (GTDB taxonomy): Bacteria > Armatimonadota > Hebobacteria > CAIYQO01 > CAIYQO01 > JAGUZN01. The sequence continues at coordinate 8,777 of JAGUZN010000174.1, read as the reverse complement.
TCTACTTTATCTCGAACCGCACCGGCGCCTGGCAACTCTGGCGTGCCGATATGGCGGATGGGCGCCTGCAGCAAGTCACCGATATCCCGGGGATACTGACTGTCCATCACGCGCACGTCTCCCCACTGAGCGGACGCATCTTTCTCGCCGGCAGTGGACGCATCTATACCGTTGACCCTGACACGTTCGCGTATCAGGTGATATGGGACCCCTGCATTGACGACTGTGATCCTGCGCGTCGTTTTCACCGACAGAACTACGCCTTCCCCTCCTGCGATGACCGATGGGTCTATTTCCTCACCCGCTATGCCAGCGAGGACGAGCTTGCTGCCGCTGAAGTCTTCATGCAGGCCACCACTGTCGCCGACCGTTTAGCGGGAAGGCGTATCCATGGGAAGATCACCGGATTATTTATGTTGCCCGGCATGTTGGAATCTCCCCTCGAGATGACGTTCCTGCGCGTCGAAGTGGCGACCGGACGGGTGGAGGAACTCTGGCGCGGGCATGCATCACTTCAGCATCCGCTGCCCAGCCCAACCGACTCTGATCTGGCCGTCTTTGCCAGTACGGCGCTCACCCGTCCGATCCCGAATAAATATTCCCTGGTGCAGGCCGGCAGTCCGCCGATTCCCCTGGTGGCTGATGAGATCAACGCCGTGAACTTCCATGAATTCTGGCACCCCGGCGGAGAGAAGTTGTACGTCCACCGCTGCGAGAATCTGGAACCGATCCCCGAGATTTATGCCCCTATCCCGGGCAAGATGCGGTTTTACGTACGCGAAGTGGATGTCGCCGGCACGCTGGCGACCGGCACGGTGCAATATCGCGATTGGTTCGAAACCGCCGGCGAGAAGCACGTGCACTTGCATCTCAACATCGCGCCGGATGGCGCATTCCTGGTCGGCGATGGCCAATCGGACTGCCCCTACATCTGCCGGCTGGACTGGCAGGAAGACAACACGATTCCCGCGACACCGCTCTGCCGCATAGGCTATGCGTCAGCCTCCCTTGCCGGGGTTGAGCCGAGTCCTAATGTGCATGTCTCGCCCGATGGCGCGGCCTGCTTCTTTACCACGCACATTGATGGGGAGGCGCAACTGGCATCAGTGGATACGTACTTGGACTAACACGGTTTTAGAGTATTACCGCTAACCGGTAATGGATGGCCTGACTCACACGGGTGCAACAGCGCCCGCCAGGCGGATACGTGACTGCGACTTTAAAGGAGTGAGATCATGAAATCAATTAGCTGTTTCATCATGGGTGTGCTGTTGTTGTTTGCCATGTCGATGGCATCCGCGCTCGAGCGCAGCGACATCAACTTCTACCTGTCGTTCGAGCAGGGTCTGCAGCCGGAGATTGCCACCGGCGACACGCTGATCACCTGCTCGGCCGGCAAGTTGGAGGAGATACCCTTCGACGAGGGTGGCCTGCGCGGTCGAGCCGTGAAGCTGAACGATGCCGTGAATCTCACCTTCACAAATGCCCAAATCTTTTCGCGCAAGGAAGGGACGATCAGCTTCTGGCTGAAGCCGATTGGCTGGAAAGCGGGGTCCGGGAAGAACCATCAATTCTTTCACGCCACGCCCGACAACTGCGGATTCCAGATCTACCGCTTCTACCCGGGCAACAACTGGGCCTACATTGTGCCCAGCAATGATCCGAACACCTGGCGCTTCATCGGCGGTTCGAAGTGGTGGGATGCTTGGGAAGACGGCAAGTGGCAGCACGTCGCCTTCACCTTCAAGCCCGGCGAGCAGGCCATCTACTTTGGCGGCAAGCTGCACGAGCGCAAGGTGACGAATCTCTTTGAACCGGAATTCGGCAAGAGAAGCGCTATCACGCTGGCCGCAGCCAATCAAGGGGCAGCGCAAGCGTTCGATGAAGTGGTCATCTTCAAACGCGCGTTGACCGAGCAGGAAGTGCAGTCGCTCGCGCGCGAACCGCAAAAGACCCCGGCATTCCTGCGCGTCCCACAGATGCCCGCGCCGGTCGTCGATGGCAAGATCACCACGCAACAGGAGTGGCAGCACGGCCATACGCTGACCGGTTGGGTCGATCCCATTCTCGGCACGGTGAACGCCGATGATATCCAGGTGCAGGTGGCGCATAGCACTACCGCGCTGCATGTCCGCTTCCAGTATGCCATTCCCGAAAAGTTCCGGAAACAGCGCGATGTGTATGTCGGCGCACCGCTGAAAGTCTCGGTCAATCAGCCGGATGGCGATATTGCGCAAGATGACTATGTGGGCGTCTACCTCGCGCCGCCCGGCAGCACGGACACCTACTTCTTCGGCCTCAACGGCGCCAGCGTCAAACGCGATGCAAAGAACGGCGATCCCGCCTGGAACGGCGAGTGGCAGGCTAACCAGACGCGCGATGATTTTACGTGGACTGCCGAGTTCACCATCCCCTTGGCGTCCATCAGCGCTAATGCGGAAGCTGATGCCAAGTGGGGTGTCAACTTTGCGCATGGTTGCCGGCAGATGGACCGGTATGACGGCGTGTGGTATTACATGCCGCGCCAACAGTATCCGCTGGCCGTGATGACCCTCTCCCCGCAGGCGACCTCGATCAGCATGGCCGGTGTGCAGGGCATCGCGGACGGCAGGTTATCGTTCGCCGGCACACTGGCCAATCGCGGGCAGGCGCCCGTCGAGGGGAAGGGTCAGGTCAGTGTCAGCACGGCGGAGAAGACGCTGTTCGATGCGCCCATCGCCCCGTTCACTGTGCAACCGAACGCAACGGAAACGCTCAAAGCGGCATATACGCTCGCCGCGCCCGCGTGCGGCGATGTGGCGCTGGCCATCACCGATCAGGCGGGCGAACCATTGCTGACCTATACGCTGCCGTTCGTCTATTCCCGCGAGTTGACCTTCAAGGTCCGCTACTACCCCACCCCGGCGAAGTTGGAAGCGGTGATCGATGTGGGGTCAAGCGCCATGCTGGCCAACATTACCGGCGCAAAGATTGCCGTCGTCCGCGCCGGCGACACTAAGGCGATGCATGCCACAAGCATTGACAAACTCGACGGCATCCAGCATGAAGTCACCATCGATTGCCGGAAGCTGCCGGTCGGCGAGTACGATGTATACGCCGACATTACGGTCGGCGAATCAAAGACGCTGCTGAAAGAACGCCTGGTCAAGGAAGCGCCGCCCGAGTGGCTGGGCAACAAACTCGGTTACATCACAACGGTGCCGAAGCCGTGGACGCCGCTGAAGCTCACCGCGCGCACCATTGCCTGCTGGGGGCGCGAATACACCTTCGGTGCGGCTGCCCTCCCCGCCCAGGTGCGCATTCTCGGGCAGGACGTGCTGGCCGGGCCGGCACGATTGCTGGTGACCGTCAACGGCCAAACGCAGACCGTGCCGCTCGGCGACTTCAAAGCTTTGGAAACCACCCCGCTGAAAGTGGCCTTCACTGCTGGCGGGCGCGTGGGCAACCTGACGGTATCCGGCAAGGCGTGGATGGAGTTCGACGGGTTCTACCGCAACACCATGACCCTGTCCGCCGCGCAGCCGGTGACGGTCGACGCGCTGGCGATCGAAGTTCCGATGAAGCCGGAATACGCCACCTACTGGTCACCCTCCGAGTATTATCCCGTGCAACTTGGCAAGAGCCCGCAGGAACCCCATGCCTCCGAGGTGCGGCATGGCATGCGCGTTGGCGATGAGGAACGCGGCCTGCAGTTCTCCTACATCAATGCACAGCAGCAGGTCCTTATTCCGAGCGAAAATGAGTACATCGTGCGCTACGAATTCATCAATACGCCCACGGCGGTCGAGCAACCGTACGAGATGACCTTCGGCCTGCAGGCGCTGCCCGTGCGCCCGCGTTCGCCGCTCTATCGGAGTTTCAAGGTGGACGACTGCACCTTCACCAGCGATCCGGCAAAAGAGCTCTTCAACATCTCCCCGCTCTACACCGAAGGGTGGAGCGTGCACTGGAACTACCATAACTTCTGGAACGAGCAGGCCTTTGATCTCACCTATAAAGAGAAACTGAAGGCCGCCTACACCTCCATGTGGGAGCAGCGGAAACAGACGCAGTGCCTGTACGTGAACGTCGTCACCACAGATGCCAACACGCCTGAGTATCGGACTTACCGCTACGAATGGGCGGGCAAGGATGCCCCCGACCCTACGCCATACGATCCGGCGACGAAAGCCAAAACCCACATGGTGGGCATCGACCCCGCGACGCCGTCGTACGAGGACTTCTACATCTGGCATCTGGATAAAACGATCCGCTATCTGACCGATGACGGGAAGTTCCCCATCCATCTCTATTTCGACAACACGGCCGCGCACCGCAGTTTCATGAAGCGCGTCTATACCATCATGAAAGCGGTGAATCCGCTCAACCAGATTTTCGTGCACATGTCGGGCGACAACAACATGTACGCCTGGGCGTTCTGCGACTGGCTGATCGAAGGAGAGGAAAATTCCTCTAACTATTACGCACGCATGGCGAGCGACCCCACCCTGCCGGAAAATTACACGCGCATCCTCGATGTGCCGAAGGTCGCCAGTCGCTACTCCCCCTTCACGCATGGCGACAAATTCTTCCTCTACCAGTTCTGGGGATGGAAAAATTCCGAGCCGGCGCGCGCGCACCTCTGGGCGTTGCATTTCATCCATGACGGCACCACCTGGGCGGCCGGCGGCGCTGCGCACAAGCAGGCGCTGATGGATCTCGGGTGGGATGACCAGGTGGAATTTGTGCCCTATTGGCGCAAGAACACCGGCATCACGGTGAAGTCTCCTGACCGGCAGGTGATCGCCTCGGGGTGGAAACGCGGGGATAAGCACCTGCTGGTGATGGTGCTCAATGACAACGATGCCACCGCCACCGGCGAATTGGCTATCGATTTCGCCCGATTCGGCTTCACTGCCGCGACGGTGAAATACCAGGACTACGGCGGCGGCGGCCTCGCCTATCCCGAGAGTTTCAAAGAGCTGCCCCCGAAAGCCATGACAGTCGACAAGGGGAAACCGATCAACTTTGAGATCGGCCGTCACTCGTACAAAATCCTGCGATTCTACGAGTGAATCTCTGGGATGTTAACAGGGCGACCGGCCTGCACCACCTGGTGCAGGCCGGTCGTGTGTATATACCGTTGTGCCCGCAGTCCTCTACACGTACGAAGGCTTCTCTACCTGACTTTTGCACATGATGCACGCTCGATCAGCGTTGGTTTCAAGGCGATCTGTTCCACCTGCCCCTGTTGCAGGGGGGATGGATCAGCAATGCGCGCAAAGAGTAACTCCACGGCGTGCTTTGCCACCATCTCGAGTGGCTGGGCAATCGTCGTCAGTGGGGGAACCGTGTATGGAGAGTAGGAATAGTTGCCAATACCAAGGATGCTGAGCTGGCCCGGCACGCTGATGCCGAGATGCTGGGCAACACTAATGGCGTAAATTGCAAAAAAATCGTTTTCACCGATCAACGCCGTCGGCGGATCCACCGAGTTGAGCACGGACCCCAACTCCCGCCTCACATCTGTGAACTCGCGCTCGATGAACAGATCGATAGGCAATCCCCGTCGCACTAGCGCTTCATAGATCGCCTGCGGACGCCCGTAGTTGTACCCTTTCGAAAAGTCGCCAAGCACAGCAATGCGTCGATGGCCGAGCCGGTACAGGTAATCGACCGCAATTTCTCCCACCGCTGTTTCATCCGTACCTACCCAATCGACCGGATACTCGGTGGGAGTGACATCGTAGGCGACGATGGGGATACCCCGTGACAGGAAGCGCTGAACCATCTCCGCGGGCAGCGGGTGATAGGTGCCGGAATGGATGAGCAGACCGCGCACGCCGATATCGTCGAAGTAACGAAGCGCCGTCAATGTGTTCACGAGCAATGTGCCCGACAGACGTACTTGCCAGGCGTAGTGACGCTGCTCGCAAACTTCGGACATGACTCTCGCAATGATAGGCTCTAACAGGGAGTTGAATCCCGTGGTGATATGTCCGATCGTACGCTGCTGTTGACAGGATGCACGCTCAGGTGAGCGTACCAGGGGGGAATAACGGTGTTGCAGAGCTAATTTCAAAATGCGATCTCGCGTCGCCGGAGCGATGCGTGCATGACCCTGCAATGCTCGGTTGACGGTCGAACGGGATACCCCTGCAATTTTGGCAAGTTGCCGAATAGTAATCATATGGTCCTCGCGGGACTAGTCCCGCAATTATACTACTCTTAGCCTGTTGACCGCAAGACGAACGAGCGAGATACTTGATGCATGGGAGTCCACTCCCTGACATCAACTGGTAAGGAGAACGCATATGAAGATCATCCACCGAGGGTTTACCCTCATCGAGTTGCTCGTCGTAATCGCCATCATAGCGATCCTCGCCGCCATTCTCTTCCCCGTCTTTGCCAAAGCACGGGAGAAGGCGCGGCAATCAAGCTGTTTGAATAATCAACGGCAGATCGCCGTGGCGATGCTCATGTACGCCCAGGACCACGACGAGACCCTGCCCGACGCTTCCAATGTGTGGCCGGAGATCAACGTCGACCGCAACATCCTCATGTGCCCCACCAAAGGCAAGAAAGTCGCCAACGCCTACGTCTACAACAACAACTGCTCCAGCGTGGCGCTGGGGGAACTGCCCGACCCCTCGCAGATCATGCTCACCGCCGACGGCATCGCCAACAGCGGACTGCCCGGCGCATTCGACAATGTGGCCTACTCGCTGAAGGATCTCGATTTCCGTCACAGCAATCGTCTGGTGGCTTCCTATGTCGATGGCCATATGGGCCTCGGCGGTGGCAACCGCATCCAGGTGGAGACGGTCACCAATGCAACGCAGACGCAGACAGATTATCGCATCAAGGGGGTAATGGATACTCCGAATATCATTCCGACCGTCCGCCTGCGCACCAATGGCCTCGTCTCATTCACCACCCCCGACTGGGCCTATGGCAATTGGTGGCAGTGGTATGACAGCGGATGCCTGTATATCAGAATCAATGGCACGACGTGGCAGAATGCGATGAGCACACCAACGAGCCAAACATACTTCACCGGCCAGAATTTCGCCACGATCCACCGGGAGTATGCCGTGGGCACAGGCGGGAATATGCTGGTGGATTTTCAGGTGCCCTACAATGAACACGCCATCTACGTAACCATCACCTTTTTCGGCATTGCGGTGACCAGCGTACAAATTGATAGCTCTGCTTTTCCGGGCGGATATCTTGATACCCAGGTAAAAGAAGTGACGTCAGCCAGCCAAACGATCATCTCGCCGGCTGCCGCGCCCTGGCCATCCCTCCCGTTGACCGAGCGTGACGCCTATGTCTTCAAGGCGACCCAGACCAGCACCTCGCCCTACAACGAAGGCCAGCTTGGCCTGGTCAAGCTGCCCGAGGAGAACGCCACCGGAATGGTCAGCGTGTCGAATTACGAGGTACTGACGCGTCTGTATTATCCCACCGAAACACAACAGGTGCACCTTGCCTATTTCGCTTTCGATAATCCAGCGACGAAACGCACCGATGCCCTGAAGGCTTTCCAGCAGTCCATCACGAAAGAGATGGGCATCCTGCGCGGCGGGCCGTTCCTGTTGTGAGCTGCTCTGCCCCATGCGCCGGGGACGCGGTGTCGCCATCACGCGCGTGCCCTGGGTAATACAGGGATTTACCCGAGACACATTGACAACGCTTATCCGCATTAGTAAAATCAGGAAGCGCTTTGCTGAGGCTTGGCCCCGCCCGCAAAGGGATTACCGTGAAGAACATTCAAGCGTGTGATACGTGAAAAGGATCGGCACTCGGCTGAACGGGAAGGAACGAAGCCAACTCATGAGAATGATCGGTATCGTACCTGTAGTCCCGCCCGGTGCATGCCACGCGTGCCCTGTCGCGTCGTCATGAGGCTTCTATTCAGGAGGTATGGACATGAGACACATCGTATTCCGCTGCGGAGCCGTGCTCGGCCTTGGGTTGCTGCTGGCCGCTCTCACCCCGCTGTACGGGGCGGTGCGCGTGAGCGAGCGCGTGCAGGACGGGGCGACCCTCATCACCCTGCAAAATGAGAAGCTCGCGCTCACCTTCAACCCCGCGCGCGGCGGGCGCTGCGTGAGTTTTCGGTTTCTCGACACCAATGAAGAAATTATCGGCACGGAGGATACTGCCGGGATGTTCCTCGACCACTGGGCGAAGTACACCTGGCCGAGCGGCTTGATGCACCTGCCCTATACCGCGAAGATTGTCGGCGACGGCACAACCAGAGTCGGGGTGCAACTCCAGGTCACCGTGCCGGCGATGGGCGGCGGCAAGGGCGCATCTGGGAAGGAGCCATCCCTGAAGATGCCCACCTCGCCGGATCTCATCGGGCTGGTCGTCAGCAAGACCATCTGGCTCAACGCGGATAACGATGTCATCGTGGTGGACCAGGAGATCAGGAATCCGACCGGCGAGTCGCGCGCCGTGGCGCCCTACCTCCAGCACGTGCTGCGGCTGGGCGGCAGCCGGTACCAGAATAGTTGGTACCTGCCCTCGAGCCAGGGGGTAGTCGTCAACCTCCAGCCCGACGCCGCGGGCGGCAAGACGATCGGGCCCGACTGGGTGCTCGATCCGACTGCGGGCTGGATGGCGGTGCGGCACCGGGGCACGGACCGCGGCCTGCTCTTCGCCTTCGACTACAACTACCTCCAGAAGCTCTACACCTGCGGCGTCACCGCCGAGTGGTTCATGGAATCGGTCCCGGTCAGTCCGGGGAAGAGCTTTGCGTTCCAGTACCTCATCAAGCCGGTGTCGGGCTT
>JAGUZN010000019.1 GCA_020060775.1 Armatimonadota bacterium | reverse complement strand
GCCTCCGCCACCCGCACCCGCTCCTCGATCACGCCGGTGGTCAACACCGTCAGCAGCGCCTCCGCCGTCTGCGCGTCCGCCGCCCCATGCAGCAGCGCCGGGTCCATCTCACTCACCGTCTTCAGTGCGGCGGCATACGCCAGTTCTTCCTCCGGCGCGCGCAGCGCAGTCAGCAGCACCGGGACGCAACGCCCATCCTTCCGCAGCGCCAGCACCCGCGCCGCCAGTACGCGGAAAACAGGATCATCGTAGGTCAACAATCTGGCCACCGGCCCGGTGAACGCGGGATTGTCGAGAGTGGCCAGGTGGATGAGAAGAATAGCAGTATACGGCGTACTGCCAACCCGCTCCTGGTGGTTCAGGTGTTCCAGCGCCTGCTGCTGCGCCCCCGCATCGCCCTGGCGCAACAGGATGAGCGCTTCCAGCCCATAGCGCTGTGTATGCATTTTCATCTCCAGCGTCATCGCCTCCTGGACCTCAAGCATGCGGGGGGCTGTGATATACGCCAGCGCCATGAACGCCTCTCGGCTGTGCCAGTTCTCCCTGTCCGCGGCCACCGCCAGGATGGCGTCGATTGCCCGCGGGTCCGGGTGCTCAGCCAGGGTGATGGCGCCGATGCTGCGCGTCATGGCATCAGGATTGCTAAAGAGCGGCAACAGTGTTGACCAGCCGCGTTCATCGCCCAATTCGATGAGCGCGGTGCCGATGCGCACCTGGAAACGCGGGTCATTGGGGTGGCGCGCAGCCGCCAGCGGCTCGACGGCACGGCGGTCGCCAATCTTCCCCAGCGCCCAGGCTGCCGCGCTGCGCACGCACTCCACCGGGTCCTGCAGCGTCCGGATGAGCGGCTCCACCGCGCGGGCATCGCCGAGTAGCCCCAGGGCGAACGCCGTCCGTTCCCGGTTGCCGCCATTGGCATCCGTATTGGTCGTGAGCACGCTGATGAGCGGCTCCACGGCATCGGCCTCGCCCAACAGCCCGAGTGCCTGCGCCATGTTCGACCGTACTTCCCAGTTTTCGTGCCGTAAGAGGGCGGCTATCGGCGCTGAATCACGCACATCGCGCAAGCTGGTGACCGCGCTATATGCGGTGTTGGCAGTTTGTGTATCATGGTCTCCGCACAGGGCGAGCAGCGGTTGCAGGGCACGACGATCACCGAGTGTTCCAAGGCCGAGTATAGCGGTATGACGAATCTCCCGGTCCTCAGATTTTGTGTAGGTGAGCAGTGGTTCCAGCATATGGGGATCGCCGGTGAGGCTAAGTAGCCTGAGTGCGGTAACACGCATGGATAAATCGGTATCCTGTAAAAAGCGCTCAAGGGGTTCAACCAGGCGCGGATGTGCTACCACACGTGAACTGCGCCAGGGGACTGTAAATGCAATCGGCGGTCGGTGCCCCTCCAGCCAATGAAATATTTCCTGTTCCACCTCGATGCTACTCTGTGTATCGCTCAATAGTTTGAGTGCCGTTCGCTGCACCGCAATATCCGGAGAGGCAAGTGCAGATACCAATTCTTGTTGCGCCTGAGGCCCTATCCGTTGCACGGCTTCTCGAAACGACCAATAGAAGCGATGGCGTTGTACTTCTGCAGGTGCGGCTGCGGCTGATAATATCTCCAGCACGGGCAGGATGAGGCGAGGGCTATTCACAGAATGAATGATCTGTCCGATGCGATAGGAGTCACGCTCACCTACGTTGGCAGCGAGTTTCTTAAGCAGGGCGATGCTGCGGGGATCGTCCGGTGCCATCAACAAAGCTATCAGTGCATTGTACCGAACATCCACATCGGTATCGGATTCTACAACTTGTACGAGTGCATCGCGTGCAGATTGCCGAGTGGCGGTAACATAGCGCAATCCATTGATCGCTTCTCGCCGTACCCAGACATTAGGATCCGTCAGTAAAATTTCCAGCGCTTTCACGCCGTCCAAGATGGTATCGCGTACCCTTAAATTCCCCATGTGAGCTGATAATGAACGCGCAGCAGCAATTCGTACTGATTCATGCGTGCTGCGGGTGAGCGTGATGATTGTGGCTATGGCCTCCGGCGTCGTGTAGTAGCCTAACGCGATGGCAACGGTCTGCTGCATTCCGGGACTACTCTCTGTGGCGGACTCGATAATGGCGGGTAGTGCTCGGACATCGCCAGTCTCGGCCAACACCGTCATCGCCAACCACCTGTCCCGGTGATTCTTATCCTGTAAGTACCTGAGGAGGCGGTCGGCGATTTCCTCGTCGACCATTCCAGCGACGCCACGTATTGCACTATGGCGTACCGAATCGTCCATATCGTCGAACAACATGAGGAGGACCTGGTGAGCGCGAGGATCTTCCTGATTCTTTAACAAGGGGGGGGCAAGCCTGCGCAAACTGACATTCGTCGCACGTGCGATCTCCAGCCCGACCGTAAGGCGTTGCGGATCATTTTTCTGCTCTTGATAAATGACCTGGTGGATAGCATCGAGCGCCTGAAGGCGTTTATTCCGATCATCATGAGTCAGCGTGACTTCAAGCATCACCATGGCGCGCAGGTCGCGCCCCGCGAGCAGGGCGTCGATGGCATGGTCGCGCTGCTCGGATCGGGGATCGAAAACCAGTGCCAGTAGGGCTTCGACGGCGGCGGGGTCGCGGAACTTGCCGAGGGCGGTGACGGCGGCAGCGCGCACGATCACAAATTCATCCTGCAGGGCGGCGATGAGCGGGGGAATCGCGCGGGGGTCGCCCTGGT
>JAGUZN010000217.1 GCA_020060775.1 Armatimonadota bacterium | reverse complement strand
CATCTACCTGGCGGCCCTCAAGGGGATTCCCGACGAGCTCTACGAGGCGGCGGACCTCGACGGCGGGGGGATGTGGGCGAAACTACGCTACATCACCATCCCGCAGCTCATGCCGCTGATCATCATCAACTTTGTGGGGGCGTTCATTGGCACCTTTCAGAGTATGGGCAATATCTTCCTGCTCACCTTCGGGGGGCCGGGCAAGGAGACGATGGTGCTCTCGCTGGCCATCTGGATCGAGGCCTACAATAATTTGCGGTTTGGCGTAGCCACGGCCATGGCGTGGATTCTGGGCAGCGCCCTCATCGGCTTTGCCTACCTGCAAATCAATATTCTGCGCAAGGTGGAATTCCGCCGGGTGGAAGAAGTGTGACCGCTGCCCGAGAGCAAAGTTGCCGCCTGGGACACGCGGACACACCGCAGGCCATGGAAGGGCGTTGCCGAAAACGCGGCACGGTTTTTGACCTCCGTCGCGGGCGCAAAATTGTCCTAAAAAGATAAATACTTCGCTTACCAGGCCGCATTTCGCGCCACGGGGCGTGGTAGTCTAAGGGATAGTAGGAAAGCATACGGATCGCTCCAGGGCACGCTGAGCCCGCTCGACATCGCTTGGTGCATCGCCCTCGGATACGTCCGCACCGCCTGCCTGCTGCGACTTCGGTCGGCGCGTATGCGTGTAGCGCAGGGGGATACCCTGGAGGTATCGGCGATAGTCACTGGGCGACTCGCCGACAAGTGTGCGAAATTGCCGGGAGAAAAACGGGAACGACAAATTAACCCGTTTCGCAATCGCGCTGATGGGCAACGTCGTGGTGGCTAACAAATGGGTTGCCAGACGAAGCCGTTCTTGGATGATGCGCTCGGTCACTGTGATGCCGGCAAGGTACCGATAGCGTCGCGTGAGCGTCCGGATGCTCACGCCCACGTTATCAGCGAGCGTGGGCAGGCCGATCACTTCGGCGCCATGAGCGCTGATATACGCGTCAACGCGTTGCAGCAATTGCAGATCATCACGTTGCACCCGGCCTTGTCTGCCGGTATCTTCCGTCAGGTTCAACAACCCCGACAAAAGGGTGAGCATCTTGTAGGTGACGGCTCCCCTCCATCCGGGGGGGCGCTCATGCGCGACCACCAGCATCGAGACCGCCGTACGCACCAGATCGGGACGCATCGGCCAATGGTGCGGCACACGCACCGGGACACTCGGCTCGACGCGCAAGGCGAACACCAGAAACGAAACCGCATCATGGGGATTGGACCAGCCATGCTCGACATGGGGCGCGTGTAAAATCAATTGCCCTTGGCGGAGGGTCTCCACGGTGTCAAGTTCGTACTCGACCGTGCCCTCCAGCACGAGGTGGCCCTCATAACTCCCATGCGTCTCCCGCGCGACCACAAGGCCTGGAGATTTGCGCACATACATCATGCTGCACAGGACGACCTTTTTCCCCTGGAGGGTAACCGGAGGAATCAACACCGAAATTTCCTCGCACAGCCTGGGCAGCATCGTGGCATGCGTGTGAATAAAGGAGAGGTCGATAGGCATGTGATGCACCTCGAACGCACGTGCCGACGTCAATCTATTGTGGATTGTAGGCGTTCACCCGCGTGTTGTCCAGATGTCGTGCTGAAAATTGGCCGAAAAGGTTAAATAGGCAGCTCCTCACCTGCGTTTTCACCTTCCTGTCCGGCCTATACTAGGGGTGGAGACGTATGCTGAACGGGCAGTCAAGAGGGCTGCCTGCCCGATCGGCGCGCTCATATTTGCCGCATCGAGGAACCCAGGATGCTACCAGTTTGTAGTTCAGCACAATTCTCCTTCCGTATCGCAGTCTCCCAGTGGATGTCTGAGATGCGGTTTGCCGCATTACTGGAGTGCCTCCATGCCCATGATCCCCTCGCGGATGAGATCACGTTATTCACATCGGAGACCCATCCGCCGCTTCCTCTGGAGATCATTGCCGCCCGCACGGCAGTGCTTACCGAGCGGATGCCGCTCGTGCGTGCTGCCGGCTTCCGCACGGGGATCAACGTCCTCGGGACGATCGGACATCACGAGGAAAATCTCTCGCACTCCTTGACAGGGGACTACACGCCGATGTGCGATCTGCAGGGGACAACTTGCCAGGGTGCGTTGTGTCCGAATGACGCGGCGGTGCGCGACTATATTCGTGAACTCTACACCCTGATCGCCGCTGCGAGGCCGGACTATATCTGGGTGGATGACGATATCCGTTTAGCCGGGCATTGGCCCATTCACGCAGGGTGCTTTTGCGATCACTGTGTGGAGCGCTTTGCCCATGAGCACGGCGTCCGCCACACACGCGATTCACTGCGCATTGCCTTCGATACGGCCCCGCTTGACGAACGACTCGCGCTCCGGCGCGCCTGGCTCTCACACAACCGGACAACGATAGCCCGCGTGCTGGCGCTGATAGAGCGCACCGTCCATGCGGTATGCCCGGGCCTGCCGCTAGGATTCATGACGGGCGAACGCTTTTTTGAAGGGTATGATTTCGCGCGTTGGGCCGCGGTATTGGCGGGCCCTGACACTGCTCCAGTGATCTGGCGGCCGGGGGGAGGATTCTATGACGATCATACGCCGGCAGGACTCTACGAGAAATCCCATGACATCGGCCGCCAGATCGCCAATTTGCCGCCTACCGTAATCTCGATCCAATCCGAGATTGAGAATTTCCCTTACCAATCACTGAGAAAAAGTGCCCAGATCACCACCGCGGAAGTGGCAGCGCACATGGCGGCGGGCTGCACCGGGGCGGCCTTGAACATCCTTACGATGCAGGACGAGCCACTGGAGGAGTATCACCCCTTGCTGCGCCGCCTGCAGGCAACCCGGCCATTTTACGATCTGTTGGCGCGCACGTTCGGCCGCTCCCCCGCACAGGGACTTTTCCAGGCCTGGAACCTCGATTCGTCGATTACGGCGGGAGTGGATGATGGGTGGCTGCCGGGGACATCGGTGAACCAGCATGCCGCGCAGGAACTCTTCGAACTCGGTCTGCCAGCGGCGTATCGGCATGCTGACGCGCAGGTCACGCTTTTAGCCGGCGACAGTCCGCTGGCATTCTCCGACGAGGCACTGCTACAGATCCTCTCGGGGGGAGTCTATCTCGATGGGACGGCGTTACGCCGTTTGCGTCAACGCGGTTGCGCAGAGTATCTGGGCTTTGACGAAGAGAGCCAAGTTATGCAAGACTGCCTCGAACAGTTTACCGATCATCCGTTAAATGGTCACTATGCCGGCTATCGCCGGGATGCACGCCAATCCTGCTTCTGGCCTGGCCCCGCCAGTATCCTGACGGCACGGGATCCCCACGCCGAACCACTCGCGCGTCCGATCGATTACGCCGATCACCCCTGGGGGGCGTGCTGTCTGGGTGTGTATGAAAATCGTTTAGGGGGCCGCATGTGTGTGGCGGGCTATGCGCCCTGGACATTGGTGCAGAGTCTTGCGAAATCCGTGCAGATGAAAGCCCTTATGCGCTGGTTGTCGCGCGATACCCTGGCAGTGTCTGTCGAATCGTACCATAAAATTCAGCTCTGGGCACGGCAGTGTACTCCCGGTGTACCGGCGGTCGCCGTGATGAACATCTCACACGATACGGCGGACGGGGTGATCATCAGGCTGCGCACGCGGGCGACGTCGCTGTGCATGACGACCATGGCGTGTCAGGAGACTCTCGTGCCGTGCCAGGCGCGTGATGGGGTCTTTGGCCTCTTTTGCTTGCCGGAGCTTCCAGCGTGGAGCATGGTACTGCTCACGACAGAACAAGAAAGGTAGCTCTTCATGTCTGGTACGACAACCCAAGGGACTGATGAGTCGGCTGTTTCGGCTGCCGTGGTATCCGCATTCGATCCAGAGACGGGGCAATGGGAATTGGCCTGGCCCGGTTGCATCGCCCAGTACGACCTAGTGTATGACAGCCCGCCGGCAGATCCCCTGCAAGGGTTCGCGCTGGGCAACGGCGATATCGGTGTAATTTGTTGGACGGCTGGATCACGGGTGTACTTTGCGATCAACAAATGCGACCTCTGGGATGAGGCGTCATTCGAGCACTTCACGAATTGGCAAGCCGACCAGGAAGATCGCAACACCACATTGCGCCATGCCTGTCGGGTGATCCTGGACTTCAATCAACCGCTGTTTGATCTCATGTACCTGACCGGGTGTGCGGGTCGCCTGAGCCTGGCTGATGCCGGTCTGCACCTCGCTGTCGAGACACCACTCGGGACGGCAGAGATTCGGGCGTTCGTGGCGGCAGAGAGCAGCGTGCTGTGCATTGATGTCCGCAGCACCGGCGCTGATGATATTCCGTTAGACATTACGGTGGAACGCTACGGGTCGCGGACGTTTGCGCACTGGTACGCGCAGATCAATCGGGACGCATCAATCGGGCTGGATGGGACGCAGAGCCACCTCCTGCCCGAGGGCGCCCTCATCACCCATATTGTGACTTCCGGACGATTTGCCGCAGGACTACAGATCGTGCCCCGGCAGGGTGAAAGCTGCCATGGTCACCGTCTGCACCCCCATGCCGCCCAAGTGCGTGTGACGGGCACGCCGGCAAAACGGATCACAGTGTACGCTGGTGTCACCTCGCCTTGCGCGCATGATCCGGTCACGGTCCTCACCGAAACGCTCGCGTCCGCCGCCAGTTGTGGCATGGACACCCTGTATCACCACCATCAAGCGGTGTGGCAATCGTTCTGGCTGCGGTCGTTCATGCAGTTTGGCGATCGCTACCTCGATAACCTGTGGCACCTCGCCATGTATTATGCCCGCGCTTCGCAGGGCGGCGCATATCCCGGCCGATTTATTCATGGGTTGTGGGGGTGGAACCGGGATGTCCAACCCTGGAATTTTTATTTCCATTGGAATCAACAAGAACTGTACTGGCCCCTGAACGCGGCAGGGCATCACGATCTCCTGGACCCGTATCTCGCTTATCGTTTTGCGTCCTTGCCGAACGCCATGCAGGATGCCGAGCAGCACTGCGGCGTGCAGGGCGGGGCCATCGTCTCGGATGTATGCGATGCCTTCGGCAGAAACTCTACCGGTGAACTGGACAACCATACTCCGGTGGCGCAAATCGCCCTGGATTTTTGGCGGCAGTACCGCTATACGGGTGATCGACAGTTTCTGCAGGCATGCGTCGTGCCATATCTCACCGCGGCCGCCGTATTTTTCGGCACACTGTTCGAACGGGGGGAGGATGGCCTGTATCATGCCCGGCGTGGGACCGCTTATGAAGGATGGATCCCATTACGCGATGTCATCACTGAGTTGGCGTGTGCGCGTGCGCTATTTGCCGCAACACTCTCTGCGCTCGATGACGCCGGCATAACTGATCCGCGTGCGGAGACTTGGCGTGAACTCCTGGAATACCTGGCGCCGTTTCCGCGCATCTCAAGCCTGGGCCAATTCGTTGAGCGCCAGGGCGACCGCATCATGTTGACGCGCGGGATCTTTGCCGGCGATATCGTCCCGACAGAGACGTTATTGGCAGCGGGCTACAGCCTGGACGATGCCTCGACCGTCACCAGCCGTATCGCCCAGGAGACGCCTCCCGCACTGGCGAAGTTGAACACGTATGAGATGATGTGCGCGCTGGAGACGAATGCTCCGCCATACAGCAGCTCTCATGGGAGCGACTACACCCTTATGCATGGGCTCTTTCCGTCGGCGGAAGCGTCGGTCGTCTTTCCTGCAAATCTCGTGAGTATCGCTGATCGCGGCACCGCATTGTATGACAGTGCCATCACCACGATGAAAGCGTTTGCACCGGAGTGTATGGGCTGGGATCCTTTGCCGATTGCGCTCGCTCGGCTGGGATGCGCCGAAGAAACCTATACGATCCTGACCCGTTGGCCGGCACGTTGGCAGTTTTATTGCAACGGCTGGACACAGTACGGACCCCAGGATGTCATGAAAGCCGATGCGGCGTTCGCCTTTCGCGTATCCAGGGTCCGGGATTGCGCCCAGGCGGATACCCGGACTTTTCGCGATGTCACAGAGGTTGAAGATCAGCAGCGGGACGCGCGCTTCCTCTGGCCCCAATGGCCATTTCGGCACATGGGCATGGAACCGTTGTCTGTGCTGGCGTGTACGATGAATGAATGCCTGCTGCATAGCCATGAGGGTATCATGCGCGTTGCCCCTGCCGTGCCCCCCCATTTACACTGTCGCTTCACCTTGCATGCGATGGGGGGATTTCTGGTATCCGCCGAGATCAAGGATGCCGCTCCGGCATGGATCCATATCCACAGCCTGCGTGGAGGGCGGTGTCGAATCGAAAACCCCTGGGCGTGTGCCTACCTACACCTGGTAGATCGCACGGATATCTCGTCCTGCGATACGGTTGTGACGTGTGAGCTCCAGCCCGGAGAGTCATGCTTGCTGTCACCCAATCCTGGGGTATTGGCCGCGTGGCGTCTCCAACCGGAATCGCCGGCGCCGAACGATCACCCGCTTACCGACGCATCGGGGGGCGCCAGCCTGGGGTTGCCCAGGATGTTCTAACGCACACCCAAGCCCCCCTTCCCCCTCTGGACATCGCGCCTGGGTCGCAGGCGGACGGGGGAGCGGTACATTGGCCCAAAAGACAACTCGACGTCCGTGACGCCAATCCACCGTGCATGGGCGTGCCGGTCGGTGTATTGCCAAAGTGGGGGATGATGCCAATGGCGCATGGCTGCACCGAACCTTAGGCGAGGTTGGCGTGGATACCGCAGGCATTGTGGTATCATCTACTGACTCGACGCCCTTTACGTTTGTCGGCATTCACGGGGATGGCGACCGCACATTCATCCATACCCCTGGCGCGAACCGCACCGTGCATCACGAGGATTTGCAAATCGACCAGCTGCTAGCACGGATCTTCTTCTCTATCAGGACTGCTGGGAGCTGCCGGAGCTAGGACGGCGCACCTGGAATCGAACTGCTCGCTGAGGCACAGCGGCGCGGCGTGGCGACATTACTGGACGAGTGCTGGGGCTATGGGCCTGATCGCAAGGCCTTCGAGGCTTCGCCCCCCGTACCGGGGGGATTCGCCCCCACCTTTTCATTTACCGTATGGTCATTTCCCATTCTGTTTCCCCTGGTATTTTACGTGGACCTCGACTTTTTCCAGGATAATGAGATTTGCCGTGGCGGGCGGGCGGGTGTCGCGGATAGTCAACAGGTTGCGCCCCACTGCCATCTGCTGAGGCGTGAGTGTGAAGGTCCACCAGCCTTGCTCAACTGTCGGATCGCGCAGCTCGACCCCATTGAACTTTACCCTGATGCTCGTGGAACTGGGGTTGCCGGTGAACAGCAGGCGCAACTGGAGTCGCTCCACACGGCCGGGTTGGGCACCGACATCATCAGCCACATCGATCTCGATCCAGTCTGGATTGGCCCTGCCGTGAAGGGCATGATTCGATGTATCAATGCCCAGGGCATCGGCGGACAGCAATGCCGGCAGGTGGACTTGAGGGTTGGCGTTAATGTAGTAGTCCCACCGCCCGTCCCAGCCATTCCGATCATCATAGCGACGGGCAACCACGAACACCTTATCCAACCGCGCTAGCCCAGCCGGATCGCCCAGTTCCCGATAGGCACGGGCGTGCACCGACTCCCCTCCGGACATGGGCCATAAGGATCTTCGGTAATCATCGTCTCCATACGCATCGCCCACGAGTCGGGGCGCCATTTCCGGCAGCTCGTTCCAGAAGTTGAACGTCGCCACCCCGTCGGCGCCCTGATGCCACCAGTTAGCTGCGATACCCCGCAGATATTCTATCCCCACCTGGTGGTAGAACTGTGGTGAGTGGTGCTGATCAATGCACGGATAGAGTTTGACGTGGCTTCCCCTGGTGATCTCGCGAAATCCCGCCAGGTCCACCTGGATCGAACGGGTGCCAATGATGATCATGTCCACCAGGTTCTGCTTCACCCAGGTCTCGATATCCAGCCCATCGAAATGGCAGCCGGGAACGGTATCTGCGACACGCACTGAGAGCAGGAAGGGCCTCCCGCGTCGCTTGGCCACTTCCTGCAGCATCAACCGCACTTGCCTCACGAAATCCGTCATCGCTTCCCGCTGCTCCCATTGTTGTCCGATGGGCAGGAATGGCGGGTGGCGGCCACAGTCCAGATTAATGCCGTCTAAATCATAATTCTCGGCGAGCTCGCGTAAAATCGTTACGCCCCGCGCACGCACCTCGGGAACGGCGTAGTTCCACAACCCTGGCCCCCACCATCCGCCGTCGACTAACCATTCCGGGTGCTGATCCTTGAGCGGGATGCGGGCGGGCGTCCCCAAGTCAGTCTCGCGGTCGGCCCCGTTGATCCGGTATTCCCAGAACGCCTCAATATTGCGGCGATGGCTCTCTTTGACGATGAGCTTCACGATGTCAACGCCTTCACCCTGCCAGCGCAACAACGTCGGATACTGCAGTTGCGTCAGGATCTTGCTGGGGTAGGCGACGATATTGCCCTCATCCAGACACCAACCCACGCAGTCGACCTGACTCCCCGGCTGGGAAAAGGCGCTGAAGCGGGCCTCAATCCATTGCTCGGGCGTAATGGGACTGATGGTCGATCCCATCGGCGCTCCATAACCCACGTCGTTGTTGACGTAGATACGTCGTCGACGGTTAACCGCTTTAATATGCTTGGAGGTCAGCCTGATTTTCGCTACTTGTGTCACCTGTTGTTCCGGTGTCGTATAGGCTGGGTCAGCCGCCGCCGTGATCACCGCTGCCGGCTGCCCCGCCCGGATCAGGGTGCAGGTGTTGTGCGCCTGCGCCTGGCTCAACAGACCCAGCACCAGCAGCATAGACACGCCATGTCGCTGTAGTCCCATCATGAAGGCATCGTCTCGCATGTTATTCCTCCTCTCACCACATGATGGATGGTGCGCCGGCGGCATCAGCGAAACGCCTCACTCCACAGCCGCCGCACGGGGTACGATCCGTGGATGGTGACGCTTCCGGTGACGGATCACAACCGTGCGCATGGTTCCAGTATACTGCACCGCCAGGCACACGAGACGGGAGGCACGGGTGTCCATTTATCTTTTTAGGACATTATTTTGCTTCCCAGTTAACAGCTATCGACCGTATCAAGTGCCAGTTCTGGCTGCACATGGTTCGAGGCTTCGCCCCCGTACTGTGATTACGTGTTGCCCAGCATCGATGACTTGCGCGCCATTTATCCGAGGCCTCCCCCGAAGAGATCATCGTGCGTCTGCAGGACTATGGCGCACTTGAAAATGGGCCATGCGGGAGCTTGCTGGCGACTGGAGAGCACCGTACCGCCATGCCGGCCTGGCGCACCAGGTCCATGCGGAAGATGATGCCCAAGTAGTAGGTGAGCACCGTCGGCAGCCCGTAGACCTTGCCATCGACCCTCACGGTGTACTTGGTCGTCGACGAGGGTTTTGCCAACGCGAGGGACGACAGCCAGCCAAGTGCGACGAGCAAGGCACTGGCGCGGAAAAGAAGCCGCGTGATGCTGCAAT
>JAGUZN010000208.1 GCA_020060775.1 Armatimonadota bacterium | reverse complement strand
GCCTGGTGCAGGTGCTGGCTTCGCGCGCCCCGCGCGAGGCCGGGGCACAAAGCGTGCGCTGGGAGGGGAACCTGCCCGGCGGCAGCTACCTCATCCAGCTCACCGCTGTGGATGCCGACGGCCGCCAGGCCCGCGCCATGACGGTGACACGGTGGTAGGGGGAAGTGTGGAAGTGTGAAGGTGTGACGCTTGCGGGCGCCTGCCACAGGGCCGGGGAATCGAGGTTATCGGCGATACCGGTATCACCTACCATACCGTACTGGGGATGACACGTATGATCCGCTGTGAAAAATGCCAGCACGAATGGACTCCACCGCCCTACAACTGCCCGTACTGCTCAGAGGGGGTCGACCCGGATGAAGAGGAGATTTCACCCGAGGTCAGCGCCAGAATGGCACGGACGTTACGGCGAGGTTTACGCATAGCGTATACGATCGTTACCCTCGCGACACTCATTGCCGTTGGGGTAACGGCAGCCAGAATCCACGCGATCATCACTCGTCAGCGCATCGCCCGGCAACCAGCGTTCACGCGTACCACACATGTGCTACATAAAAAACCGTCTCTTTCCTGGCGAGAAGTGACGAGGCTCTCCGGATCATCCGATGCACGGTCAGCGAGTATTGCGCTGGAGAGTTATGTGCAGCGCCTCAAGTTCACCGTGAGCGGCGAACAGGCGACAGCAGCCTTCTTTTTGGTCGCCGAAGGTGATGATGCGCCGTCTGCTGATGCCGTGGCCGCCCATGCCATGGAAGGCGAGGCGCGCTTGCAGAAACATCCCGGTCGCTACTTCCTCAAAGTCACCTCAACAGGAGCGCAGTGGTCTGTAGTGCTTGAAGAGGTCCCGCCGTGCAGGCCTCCTGGCGCAGGCACGACCGTCGTGGTGCCGGAGGGGTAGCCCCCCCGGTCCCGGAGGGACCGCACGACTTTAGCCCGGCAGGCACTGCCGGGAAAGCGGTTGATTGATCGCCCCGAGTCCCGGCGGGACGACTGAAGCGGTAGACCCCCCTCCTACCTCCCCCCGTGGCGATGGGGGAGGGAAGATAGGCCATGACGCCTTACGGGTGAACCGCCGGCCGCACCCACGGACGCTGGATTATTGGGGACCGGCAGGATGCCGGCGCTCCGACCAGCCGCCATCCCCAGCCGGTACATCCCATCCCGTTGCGCGGCCATGGCTCCCTTATCGTATCGCAGTTGATCGTCGCCTACACGAGAACGGAGGTCGAGGCCGCTGTACGCTGCGCTGCCCACTCACGCGGCATATGAAGGTACTTGCCATCCGGTAACTGAATGGGGTTGGGGAACTGGCACTGCTGAAGCACCGTCGTGTCCATGTGGGGCAGTATCTGGTCCACCACCTGGTCAAGGCGGGTTTGTTGGTGGGATCGGGGCTTCAACAGTCAGACCTGTTTGCTTAGCTCCTCGTGTACGATGGTTACCGGTTGGATGAAGTCTGCATCGTTTGAGATAATCACGGCGACGTCGTACAGATGCAAAAAGGCATCGCGCACAAGATACGCCCCGAGGTTCACATCCGAGCCTTTCTCGTTGATCACCCGGGTATAGACTTCCTCCGTACCATCGGCGAGTGGGGGGATCAGTTTGATCCGCGCATCCTTCTTGACGGAGAAGTAGCCTTCAATGATATCGAGGTCAGGTATCGTGCGGAGCGCTTGCCAATAGATCTGCTGGCGAAACGGTTGATTCGGATCGTCCGGAAAGCTTTACACCCTGGCGGTAAAATACCGGAGACCTTTGTACAGATTGAATCCGTCAATGTAGATAATGGCTTTGATGTGCACATCCTCCGCACAAACAGAAAAAGCCGCCCGAAGCGGCTTTTTCGTGTCCGCGTTACCGAAGCTTCGCGGTCGTCACTGTTATCTTACCCGGCAGGGGGTGGGGTGACAATACCCGCGATCCCACGCACCACAACATTCACGCGTCTTTCAGTCACGCCGCAGAGGGACGCCCCCCTCACCGCAGCCGCACCACCGCACCCGGGCGCAGCGTGCCCACAGCGCCGTCAAGGTAGGAGGCATTGGCGAGGGGGTTACGGAAGGTGCCGTGGCGTGAATAATCGATATCCTCGGGGGTATGCAGGTATGAGGTCATGCGCACGCTATCGGCGGTGAGCAGCGTGGCGGCGGGATCCTGCACCGATTCCAGGCTCACCCCGCGCAGGGCGGCGTTCATGCCGAATCCGCCGGGCTTGAGCAAAAAGCGCCGTTCCGTCATCGGGCAGACCAAGAGTTCGGCAGGAACGTTTATTTCCTCCCATGCCTGCGGCAGTCGTAGCTGGTAGTCTTGCGCGTACATGAGGGTGGCTACGGCAAGCTGCCGCTGGAAGTTCAGGCAGGAGCCGTTGTTGCCGCGGGGATATGTGCTGAGGAGCGCGAAGGGCAGGCTTATCACGAATGCCAGGAAGGCGAAGAGGGGCAGGCTGCCGAGCCAGCGGCGCGAAGCGCCCGGCGCATGGCTGTGGTGGAAGAGCACCCCGCCGGCTATCCCGGCGAGGAACCACCCCAACATTGCCACTAAGAACCAAACATTGTTTATCAGGGATGGCACACCGAGCAGGTATAGCAGATCGTCGATCAAGCCGCGCAGGTAGACATACAGCACCGCGAACAGCGCGCACGCCGCGCTCACCGCCACGCACGCCATCCCCAGCCGGTACATCCCATCCCGTCGTGCGGCCATGGCTCCTCCTCCGTCATCCTAATCATACCGCACGCCGCCCGCCGACGATCGCGGGGCGCGGTTGCGGCGGGGTGTGCGCTTTGCGCCACATGCCGCATGGGCGAATATGCAGGTCGTGGCGGGGGCGGCGCATACCGGCGGCGACGCTGATCAACACCAACAGGGGGAGGGGAATATCCCGCGCGGATGCCCCAGATTGCTCCCCGGAGGCCGAAGATCATGTCGCCGTCTGTTGGAAGCCGATCGACGCCGTCCCCGGTGCTGCGCTACGCGGCCATGTACCGCAAACACTGGCCCGCCGTGCTCCTGTGCGTGTTCGCCTCGCTGTTGCACGCGGGCATCCTGCTGCCGGTGCCGCTGGTGTACAAGCGCATCATCGACCACGCCATTCCCGCCCGCGACGGGCGTGAAATCGTGCTGCTCGGGCTGCTGGTGCTCGGGCTGTACCTGTTGCAGTTGCTGCTCGGCGTGGGGCGGCATTACCTGACGCTGACGACGACGAAGGCGGTGATCTACGAACTGCGCGCGCGCGCGGTGGCCAAGCTGCAGGAACTCTGCGTGGCCTATTACGACAATACCAATGTCGGCAAGCTGCACGCGCGCGCCATGCTCGACACCGAGCAGGTGGATGTGTCCAGCAATGCGCTCATCTTCAACATCCTGTCCAGCGGTGCGACCTTCATTGCCGCGCTGATCATCCTGCTGCACCTGAACACCACGCTCACGCTGGTGGCGCTCGGCTTCCTGCCCTTCATGTACCTGGCACGGCGCATCCTGGGCAAGCGCATGAGCGACAGCACGCAGGCCTACCGCGACCTGCGCGAAACCCTCTCCACCGGCATTCACGACCTGCTCGCCGGCATCCGGCTGGTGAAGGCGTTCGGCATGGAGCCGCTGGAAGAGGAAAAACTCGCGCGCACCATCAAGGATTACCTGCGCGTGAGCATCACCATGTCCGTCTTCGCCGGGCTGCTGGGCAGCGTGATCATCACGCTGGGCGCGCTCGGCACGGTGGCCATCTACACGGTGGGGGCGTGGCTGGTCATCCAGGGCGAGATGAGCATCGGTGCGGTGGTCGCCTTCGCCGCCCTGCTCGGCTTTCTCACCGGCCCCATCAACGCGCTGGCCGGCAGCCTGGAATCGCTGCTGAGCGGCAGCACGGCATTGAAGGCGATCTTCGAACTGCTCGACGAGGAGGCGGTCGAGCCACCCACCCAGGGC
The DNA here is from genome assembly GCA_020060775.1 of Armatimonadota bacterium. GTDB lineage: Bacteria > Armatimonadota > Hebobacteria > CAIYQO01 > CAIYQO01 > JAGUZN01. Next base: position 109 of record JAGUZN010000208.1, on the reverse strand, counting down.
GCGCCGGTGGAGCGCATCGACGGCGCGGTGGAGTTTCCCCACGTGGGGTTCACCTACGCCGACGGCACGCGCGCGCTCGACGACGTCACCTTCGCCGCGCAGGCCGGGC
>JAGUZN010000380.1 GCA_020060775.1 Armatimonadota bacterium | reverse complement strand
GGGGCAGGTATGGCCGTGCGCGGCGGGCGCGGGATGCCGTGTCTGTGCCAGGTGCTGTTCGACCGCGTGTTCATCGAATGCCGCCGCCTCGCGCTCGACGATGGTGATCGCCCCCTGCGGGCAATCGCCCAGACACGCGCCCAGCCCGTCGCAGTAGTCGTCGCGAATGAGCCGCGCTTTACCGTCAACGATCTGAATCGCCCCTTCGGCACACGCGCTCACGCACAAGCCGCAGCCATTGCACTTCTCTTCATCAATCTCCACGATTTTGCGCACCGCCATAGTGAACACCCTCCTTCACGAATTCACCTACAGCTTACGCGCCGCGCTGCCCCTGAGTCTATGACATTGGTCATATGGCAGAATCTTCATAGAGCATGACGATGCCGTTGGCGGCTATTCCACAGCGAGCAGGCGCAGGAAGTCATCGGGGGTGACCTCCGCGAGGCTGTCCACCACGCGGTGGGCGTGGGCGAGGGCTTCGCGCGGGTGATTGGTGGTGACGGCCAATGCCTTCATGCCGCCGCTGAGTGCGGCCTGCACGCCAGCCACCGCATCCTCCACCACCACGCAATGCGCGGGGGCGATGCCCAGGCGCTCGGCAGCGATGAGGAAGACCTGGGGATCCGGCTTACCGCGCGTCACGTCATCGCCGCCGGCGATGGCCTGAAAGCAGTCGGCGAGGCGCAGTTCATCGAGCACGAGATCGATGTTCTCGCGCGGGGTGGAGGAGCCAATGGCCAGGTGAAAGCCGCGGGCGGCGAGGGCGGGGATGAGCTGCGGCACGCCGGGGAGCGCCTGTAATTGCCCGCGCACGATCTCGCGAAAGATTTCCTCTTTGCGCTGTTGAAGGCTTGCCAATTGTTCCGGCGACAAAGGATGCCTGTAGAGGATGGGGAAGATGTCGTTGTTATGCCGTCCAAACAGCGCGGTGAACTGCTCGCGGGACATAGCGAATCCCGCCTCTTCGCCCAGGCGGACGAAGGAGGCGAAGTGCCCCGCGGCGGTGTCGACAATGACGCCGTCCAGATCAAAAATGATGCCGCATGCTGCGGGGGTACGCATAGTCGCTCCCGGATATTCACACGAATGCGGAGTGGCGTTATCGTGACGTCACTCCGCACGAGGTCAAGTCGATTGGTTGATTACTGCCGCGCCAGCGGGCGTCCTTCGGCATCGGGGATCTTGTCCATGATCAGCATGATGAAGTCGTACAGTGCCCAGAACCCGCACCCGCCCAGGGTGACGAGCTTGATAATTCCCAGGGTGGTGTACCCCAGGTAGAAGCGATCGACCCCCAATCCGCCGAGGAAGAAGGAGAGGAGCACGGCCACGAGCCATTGCTTGTCGCTGGTCTGCATAGGTTAACCTCCTATATTGGCGCTTCCCGTGGTGTGCCCACGCGGAATAGCCGTATATCTGTTAGTTCTCCAGTCACGCCGTTGTTCCTGCCCCCCGGCATAGCATCATTGTGAAGCGGTTATGCCATCTTCGCCAGGCAGTCGGCAACCGGGGTGAGCGCGACGTCCACGTTGCCGAGCGCTGTGGTAGTGTAGGTCACCCAGGTACCTTTGGGCGAGAAGTGCGGATGCGGGTCGATGTGATACTTGCCGCGCGGGATCGGGGGCAGCGGCAGCGCGGAGGCGATGTTGATCTCCCGCTCGCGTGCACGATCGAAGAAGCGCACCTGACAGGGCTGCTCCGACCAGAGATAGGGCGACTGATCGGCGCACCAGTAGCGATAGGTGGGGTCGCTGTGCCCGTGGCAGAGCGGCGTGCGCCAGATGTGATTGGTGACGCCTTCCACGATGTCATACTCAAAGATGCCCTGCCCGTAATCGCACCAGTTGATGCAGCGGCCATCGGCCGACCACCACTCGTGGGAGGCCAGCGTGCCCCGGCCATAGGGCTGGCGCTCCTCCATGCCGTGGCCATACCAGTCGCGCGGGCGGATCGGCTCCAGACGGGTTTGCTGAATATCCATCAGCCAGATGCGGTGATCGTAGCAGAAGTACTGCCCGCTGATCGGGTCGCGCCACCAGTCCTGCGCGATGAGGAAGAGGTCAGGATCGGTGGGCGAGAACTGAGCGTGGTTGTAGCAGCGGGGGAATTCGTGGAGCACATGCACCTCGCCAGTGGCAATCTCGCCCAGCGCGACGAACCAGAGATGCGAGGTGAAATCGCCGTCCAGCAAGAAGTACTTGCCATCGGCGGAGAGCGTCAGGTGGGTGGTGAGGCGGCTTAAGGGCCGGTGATTGATGTATTCCGGGCTGAGGGTGCAGACGACCTCGGGATCGCCCTCCAGCGGCTGGCGCCACACGACGTTCTCCTGGGTGAAGTAGGCAGAGGCGCTGTCCGGGGCGACGCGGGGCGAGGCCGAGTCAAAGGTGGCACCGGGGAAGTAACGGATGCTCGGCTGGTCGGGGTCGAGACTCACCACAGCCAGCATTTTCACCGGGGAGGGTGGGAAGCTGACGGAGAACCAGAGCCAGCGCTCATCGGGCGACACGCCGGGGTTGACGAAGTAGAAGACCTGCTGCACCGGCGCTACGCGCTCGGTGAGAATGAAGGACTCGATGCCAGACTGCGGATCCATCCAGCGGGTGAAAAACGGGTGTCGCGCCAGATCGACGGCGCTGCTTTCGGCAAGCATGCGATGGTATCTCCTCAATTGTATTCAATATTTACGCTACTTTGCGCCCATTTCCTGCGCCCAGGTGCTGAGGGCTTTACCCTCGCTGATATGGGTGATTTTCGCCTGGCGGGCGATCTCGAGAAAGTCGGCGAGCATCGCCTCACGTTCGGCGTCCTGCACGCGGTTGCCTGCGAGTTTGGCGTACATCACGGATAAGCGCGCGACCTGCACACGGAAGCGGATGACATCGTTCTCCGCCTTGTGCTCGGCTTCATCGAAAAGGCGGTCGGCGTGGGCGAGCACGGTGTTATTCAGGCCGGGCGTAGCGAAGGCGCTGGGATCGGGCACGTTCAGTTTCAATACCTTCAATACCAAATCGGACAGTTCGGCACCAAACACGGGAATATTAGGGCTCGCCCAGATATTCATGTGGTAGTTCTTCTCACGCACCTCGTGGCGCAGCAGGTCGACGTATTGCTGTATGCAGGGAGCTGCCGCACCGTAGTACCCCTGGATGAACTCGCGGATATGGCGCTCGACATCGGTGTACGGATCCCAGAGCACCTTGGCAAGCACATAGGCGCGGAGCGGCTCCATCTCCGCCGGGCCGCCGGAATAGGCGCCCTGCTCGAAGATGCCCTTCACGCCGTGCTCGACGAAGAACTGCACATTGGGCTGCAGGGCATCGAAGTTCGGGAAGGGCAGCAGGTAGTGGGCGAAGTCCGTGGTGTAATCCCACACGTACAGCTTAGGGGCGATCTGCTGCCAGGTGATAATATCCCGGCAGAAGGCTTTGTTCGCTTCCGACGAGCAGGTGGCGAGCGGATGGCTGAAGCAACACTCGATGGAGCACAGGCGGATAATGACGTTCGGGTGCGGGCGCAGCGTCTTCGGCGCTTTGCGCGTGTACTGGTAGGCGAAGGTATCGATGGAAACGTGCGGATAGTCGTGTTCGATATCTTTCGCGATCTCGTTGACGAAGGTGAGGAACGAGCCCGCCGGGGTGCCCTCGGCATCATCGATTGATTTACATGCGGGGCACTGGCAATTGTTATGGCAATCGTTCTGCGTGATGCTGATGATATTGGCGTTCGGATTTTCCTGCAGCCACTGGCGCACCGTGGCCTTTGCCAGTGCGATCACCTCGGGATTGGTCAGGCATCGCTGCACATAGCCGTCGATGCGCTTTCCGTTCACCAGCGGGAAGTACTCGGGATGCTCGGCATACAGCGCGCGCGGGATTAACTGATCCAGGCTGTGGCAGAAGGGATAGTAGGTGACGGCCGGTCCGCCCACTTGTTCAGGAAGCGTTTTGTCTGGATGACCGTAGCTACTGCCGTTTACACGGTGTTTGGCGGCAAACAGCGGGTTCCAGATCATGATGGACCACCAGACCTCGCGATACTCCAGCGGAGGTATTTGCGTGATCCGAAGTTTTCCCAGTTTGATCGTCGGCTGCGAGGGCACGTACTCGGCGTCGGGCGTCCACCAGCGCACGCCGAGTTGCTCTTCGAGCAAGGCGTAGACGCCATACAGCGTGCCACGCGGGCGGCCGCCGGCGATGATGAGCGTGCTGCCGGTGGTTTGCAGGGTGAAGCCATCAGTGCCGAGGGCGGCAAAGTCGATCTTCGCGCGGAGGCGGCGCAGGCGCGTGCTGTTACCGAGCACTATTTCGTATCGTCGCGCCGCCTGTGCATCGGTGACGATGGGCAGTGTTGCCCCACTGATGTGCGCGAGATACCGCTGGAGTTCTTCCGCGGCATAGCGTTCGGAGGCAATGGCATCCGCAGGAATGACGATGCGGTACGCGCTTTTGCCCTGCCGCACGAGCGTCATGTGCGCGGAAGCCAGCGAGGACAGGCCGAGCAGGCCCAGCAGACAGCAGAACCATAGTCGCATCACGAATACCTCTTGAGAGGTGCTTTCGCTATGTTCCGAAGAGTTCCTGCCGTTATGCACTGCAATAACTGTATCGGGGGCAGGAGAAGGCGATCAGGGGTGGAAATAGCATGGTGCTGTCCACTGTATCCGCACCGGGGGGGCGATGTCCTTCGAACGATTTATTGCGAAGCAGACAGATACGTCGCGCGAGCAGGTGGTGACCGTCGTCTTCGGCGATTCGATCACTGAGGTGAACTGGCATACCCGGGGGCATTTGAATTGGGTGGGCCTGTTACAGGAGGCGCTGTTCGAGCGATACTGTGAGCGATATCGCGGGATCGTGATCAATGCCGGGCGCAGCGGGGATACCGCCCGCAATGGGCTGGCGCGGCTGGAGATTGACGTGCTGCGCTTCGCACCGGACCTGGTGATCCTTTCTTTCGGGATGAACGATGCGCTGCGCCCCGATGAGAGCGTCGAGACCTTTATCACAGCGATGATGACGCTGGTGGAACGTTGTCGCGCTACCGGGGCGGAGGTGTTGCTGCGCACGCCGAATCCGGTATTGCTGTCGCCGGAGCATGCGATGGAGTACGGGTTGGCGGCGGGTGCAGAAGATCCAGAGCGGCGCGTGGCGCCGATGGCGCAGGCGACGCGGGAGATCGCTGCACGGCTTGATTGCACGGTCGTGGATCATTACGCCAGTTGGCTGCACATACCCGTGGGCGAGCGCTGGCCACTGATGAATGACGAGGTACATCCCGGCCCACAGGGACATTTGCTGTTCTACCGTGAACTTGCCCCGATGTTCGGCCTGCCCACGCATTTCACTTGGGAAACAACACCCGAGGCTTGACCTCGCACCCGGAGGATTGACATGACCTTTTCGACTTTTTTAGCCAAGCTGGCTGATCCTGCCGTGGAGCAGGTGACCATTGTGGCGCTGGGGGATTCGAACACCGAACTCACCTGGCATACGCACGGGCATCTGAACTGGGTGGGGTTGCTGCACGAAGCACTCTTCGAGCAATATGGCCGCAACCGCGTCATCATGATCAACGCCGGCAAGTGTGGCGACACCACGCCGGGCGGTCTGACGCGTCTCGACCGCGATGTGCTGCGCTTCGCGCCCGATCTGGTGATCATGGCCTTTGGGATGAATGACGGCGGCAATACCGCGGAGGCGCTGCAGACGTTCCGCGAGGCGATGGCGGCGTTGATCACGCGCTGTCACGCTGCCGGTGCGGCGGTGCTGCTGCGCACGCCGAACCCGGTGTTGCTGTCGCCGCTTGCCGCTCACCTCTCCGGCCGCGTAGCCGGCCAGGAGATATCCGAAGCATCCAAAGCGAGCATCGTGCGCACGCTGGTGGACCTCGGGCAGGAGTACGATTGCCCGGTGGTTGATCACTACACGCGGTGGCTGGACGATGCGCTTCCCCTGCCGAAGGAGAACCCGAATACCCGCTGGTTGCGCATGTCGGACGAAACGCATCCCGGTGCGCAGGGGCACCTGGCGTTTTACCGGGAACTGGCCCCGCTGTTCGGGTTGCCTGTCACGTTCCCCTGGGAGGCCTAACAAACACACCGACGGGGCAGGTCGTGTGACCTGCCCCGTGCGGAAGTGGAGATCGCTCGCGGCGTTACCCGACGGCGAGTAACGCCTCTTCGTCAGCGTCGAGATCGTACAGGAACTGGGCACGGATGCGCTCCGCCACCAGACCATCGCCCTGGCGATAGATGGCGGCGAGCAGCGACGGGGCGATTTCGGCCAGGCTGTCGCGGTCGAGCGGCGCCCCTTGCTTGCTCAACAGGGCCAGTTCCTCGCGGATGCGCTCCGGGGTCCAGCGCTGATAGCGCATGATTTCTTCCGGATTCAGGCCGGCCGCGCTTAACGCCTCGTTCCAGGAGGCGAAGCGCCCGGCATGCAGCGCCGCGGCCGCCAGCGAAGGGTCGAGCCGGGTTGAGACATTATACCAGCTCAAATCGGCGCCTTTGGCATGCCATTCGCGGATACGCGCGAGCACTTCGTCCCGCGTCCATTTGCGATAACGGCGAATCGATTCGTAATCAAAACCCGCAGCGTTCACCGCCGCGCCCCAGGACCCGAACACGCGCTCGGCTGCGCGCAGCAGGGACGGTACACGTCGATTGGTGCGAAGGTAACTCAGTTCATGACCGGCCATCGCTTCAGCGCGGATGGCGGCGATGACCGTTTCCGGGGTCCAAATCCGTTGGAATCCTTGCATGGTTGTCGCTGTGCTCCTCTCACGTACTGTAACAAAACTTCGAAACCGGTTGCTTCCTGGCATCCGCATACGTTCTTTGACACGCATGTCGCGGAAAAGTTGCGGGGGGTCATTCACTCTCTACCCGCCGCACCAAAGCGACAAACGCGCGTGGATGCTCGATGCGCATCCCCCTGGTATTACCCGGATGGGTGATGCCATCAGCCAAAACCGTGTGAATATACACTATCTTCGGGGAAAAGACCAGTGCCCTTGGTCAACGCGGCGTTAAAAACCTGCCAGGAACGTTCAACAGGGGGTCAATACGGGTGAGAAAGGGGCGAAGCGGGCCGCGTGATCGACTTTCATCACGCGGCGACGGTGGTTTCCAGCGCGGGCGTACTCCAGGTGCAGTCCAGGCAGATGATGGCCAGGGCTTCCTGACGCAGTGAATGCAGGCTGCGGCATGACGGACAGACCGTCACCCGTTCCATCAGCTCGGTGCAGGTGTCGGTGTGAGGATTTTCGTGTGTCCCCAGTGAGAACATCTCGGTAAACGGTAAGAGCGGCGTGTGCATGTATGGTCCCCTCTGACATCTCGCGATGTCATCATATAACTGTACCATAATTATCTTCTCATATGTTAAATCCATATGTCACGCGCATCAATATTATGTTACAGCTGTTTTTCCCGCCAGGCGCAGGCTGTTCGGTATGCGGCAGCTCCACCTTGCGCCTTGTGGTGGAATACGGCATGATAGGACCCGATATGCCCAATCTTCCTGATCTCAAAGGTTTGTTGCCGGAGGAAATCGCCGCAGCACTGGCCCCGCTGGGTGCACCGGCGTTTCGCGCGAAGCAACTGTTCGCCTGGCTGCATCGCCGGGGGGTGACGCGTGTTGACGAGATGACAGATTTGCCCGCCGATCTTCGTCAGACGCTGTCAACACATTTCCACCTGACCGCACATTCCATGCTGGAGCGCGCCACGGCTGCCGACGGCACGACCAGGTACCTGTTCGGGTTAGCCGATGGCCAGACCATCGAATCGGTATACATTCCGGAAGCCACACGCGCCACCCTCTGTGTATCCAGTCAGGTGGGCTGCCCGTTCGGCTGCACCTTCTGCGCGACCGGGCAGAGCGGCTTCACGCGCAACCTGACGGCGGCGGAGATCGTGGACCAGGTGTATCGCGTACAGGCGGAACTGCCGGAGGGGCGGCGCATCACCAATGTGGTCTATATGGGCATGGGTGAACCGCTGGCGAACTACGATGCCGTCATCCGCTCGGTGCGATTGCTGATCCATCCGCTGGGCCTGGATCTCGCCCAACGCCGCATCACGTTATCGACGGTGGGTATCGTGCCGGGCATCGAGCGGTTGGCGCAGGAAGGGCTGCAAGTGAACCTGGCCATCTCGCTGCATGCACCGACGCAGGCGGACCGTGTAAAGCTGGTGCCGATCGCACGAAAGTACGATCTGGACAGCTTGATGGCGGCGACGCGGCGGTATGTGCAGACGACGGGACGCAAGGTGACCTTTGAGTATACGGTGGTGCCCGGCAGCAATGACCGCGAGGCGGATGCTGAGGCGCTGGCCGCGCTAGTGCGCCGCCTGCAAAGCCTGGTGAATGTGATCCCGCTGAACCCGGCGGAGGGGCAGCCGGCGGGAATGCGCTTGCATCCCCAGGAGTTGCGCGCGCGGGCCGAGCAGTTTGCCGAGATGCTGCGTCGGCGCCGTGTGGAGGTGGCTGTGCGCGCGTCGCGCGGCGGCGAGGTGACCGGCGCGTGCGGACAATTGCGGCAGCGGCACCGGCCTAAGAAACTGTTTTCAACGTCTCTGTCAGGTCTCGTTTGATCTTTTCGCGGTAGTCCGTGTCGGGACTCCTCACCCTATCGGTCTTGGAGAGTACCTCGGCGTCCCGATACGGACTGCTATGAAATCTACGGCGCGATCCGCGAACAGATCCTTTGAAAACAATTTCTAAGAGCAGCGAGTAGGAACAATCACCGGGCGCGCTGTCGGAGATGCCGGCAGCGCGCCCGGGTCGTAGGAGTTGTTGGGGCAGCGGCAGGAACTACTTCTTCCCTTTACCCTTCCCTTTGTCTTCAGCGGGTTTCGGGCGCTTCAGCACGGCGAGGTCGCCTTTTTTCGCCGGTTCACTCATGGTGACAGCGGTGCACTTACAGGCGCTGTCCTGCACTTCTGCGACCTTGATCGTGCCCAGTGCTTTGCGTTCTTCATAAATCACCTCGCCGGTGTCCTCGTCGATGATCTGTTCCACGCGCAGCACGTCGAACTCATCGCCGACCTTGATACCGGAGAACCGTCCGAGATCGAGAATCATCGAACCGTTCGGCAGGACGGCGCGCACATTGGCTTCCACCGGGAAGATGGTGGTGATTTTTCCGATCACTTCCTCGACAGCAGTGCGGGTGGCGCGCCCGATGCGGCTGTCGGTCCATTCGCTCGACTCAAAGTTCACCGATGCCAGGAAATGCGAGAAATCGGAGCCGGCGAAGGCGAATTTGCTTTCGGAATTCTCGCCGGTGCCCTGTTCCGCGAGCAGGACTTTAGCCGTGGTGGTGTCAATCATGCGGGCATCGATCACCGCGCGTGCCGTGCTTTTTTGAATATCCACCCCCAGGAAGCCGCCGGTGAGCGCACCCAGGCCGCCGCCCCCTTTGGTTTTGAGGCCGAACTCGGTGATCTTCCCGCCGAGGATGTAGTCGACGCCGAGAATCTTGCCGACTTTCGGCGCGGTGGCCGGGTCAAGCAGCCCATCGGCGCCGAGCTTCTGTTCTTTCAGGATGCGCTCGAGTTCTGCGCGCTCGATCACATCGAAGGTGCCCGACTTCACCAGCGCGGTGGTGAACATATCGGAGAGCACCTGGCTTAAGCGATGAGCTGCGGCCGCGCCGTCACCGCCCCAGCCGCTCCACAGGCTTTCCGGGATTTCGAAGTTGACTACGGCGACGCGTTTGCGCCGGCGGGTGGGGGATTGGGGTGTCTCCGACTTTTTCGCTTCCGCGTTCGCCGGTGTTTCCTCTTGCGCCTGGACGGGTGCGATGCCGGCGCCGAGCAAGGCGAGTGCGATTGTCACTGCGAACAGCATGCGCTTGATAAGAGACATAGGAACAACCTCCACTGCGAGTGGGAGGGGCGGCAAGGATCGGGTCCATCCGCACGAGCGGCCTCCCTTGTCGATACCATTCGCCGGCCATGCTATGTATTCCTACTCTGGCGGACGTGTGTGTTGACCGAGTATACTGTCAGGGATGCCGACGAGAACGGAACAGCGCCGGCCTGGCAGCTGTGTGAGTCCCGGCTGGGCGGGGTATACCCTCAGATGAGCATGGACCTGCAACACGAGATCGAGCATACTGCCGTCCTCCCCCACCTTGTGGAACTGCGCAGCAGAATCGGTTATGCCCTGCTGGCGGTGGCGGTGGGCATTGTGGCGGGATGGTGGCTCTTCCCGCATGCGTTTCATCTGGTAAGCGGACCAGTGTTGCGCGCGGTGCACGCACAAGGCGGCGCGATATTCACGCTGCAGCCAGCTGAGGCCTTCTTGACGCACGTGAAGCTCGCGGTGGCGCTGGGTGTGACGCTGGCCTCGCCGTTCATCGTCTTTCAACTCTGGCGTTTTGTGCGGCCGGGGCTGACGCCGCAGGAGCGGCGCGCGGCAGCGCCGTTGGCGCCGCTGGTGTGCCTGCTCTTTCTGCTGGGCGTGGTCACGGCCTACCTGATGTTGCCGACCATCATGCGCTTTTTCCTGGGGTTTGTGCCGCCGGGCGTGGCGCCGAATATCAGCTACCAGGAGTCGATTAATCTGCCGCTGAAAGTGATGTTGGCCTTCGGGCTGGCATTCCAGTTGCCCGTGGTGCTGGTGGGGCTGGTGCTGGTGCGCGTGGTGACTCCGGCGATGTTGCTGGCCCGGTGGCGGGGGGCCATGGTCGTGCTCGGCATCATTGCCGCCCTGATCACCCCGACCGGCGACCCGTACAACTGGGCGCTCATGCTCGTGCCGTTGCTCGTGTTGTACTTCGGCACCGTGTTGATGGCCTACCGGTTCGTTCCGGCAGCGGGCCCATCTGCTCCTACGACATCGGAGCATTAACCGTTTATGCTGATCACATTCGTCCTCCATTGTTGGCGATACTGGCCGCGATTCCTGGGAATCGCCGTGCTGCTCGTGCTGGCCTCGGCAGCGTCGGCCATCACCGTGGAACAGCGGGGCAACCAACTGCTGATCGACGGCGTGCCGACGCCGTTGACCTTTGCCCGCGGCTGCGCTGATGTCGATGGGCTGCCCGCCTATCGTGCGCTGGGCTTCAATACGGTGCTGGTTCAGGTCAATTCGGCATCGGAAGGGGCCATCCAGCGCGCAGAAAAGTTGATCGGCGAGGCGGATCGTCTGGGCATGTTCGCGTTGATTGAACTGGTTGACGGCGATTGGGCGATGGACCGCCATCCCTGTCTGACTGATCAGGACTATCTGGAAAATGCCCGCTATCTGCTCGACGAGGCCGTGCCCCGCCTGCGCGGCTACGGCAGTGTGGTGGGATGGGTGATCAGCACGGTGAACGAGCAGCGCATGCTGCTGCAATTGGATTCATTTGCCGAGTTTCTGCGCGAGAAATACGGCACGGTGGAACGCTTGAATGCCGCGTGGTCTGCAAGTGGTCTCGAGGGCGTACACCAGGTGAGTCGTCGGGCGAAGGTGCCGAGTTTCCTGGTGCTCACCGAGAAGAACGCGCTGCAGTTTGATGCGAGCGATGGGGAGGTGCGGAAACGCATCCAGGCGGATATCGCCGAGTATCAGGAAGCGCGACGCGTGAGCGATGCCGATTTTCAGGCCTACTTGCAGGAGCGTTTCACCGATGTCGCCGACGTCAACGCCCGGTGGGGATATCAGTTTGCCTCCTGGGAGATGGTGCGCCTGCAGGTGCTGCGCGAGCGTGAGCGGGCATATCCCGGCTCCGCGCCGCTCTCCCAGTTGGAACTCGCACGCTACCAGGCGCAGGCGCCGCGGCGGCTCATCGATTGGTGGGCGCAGGAGATTCGGCAGCGCGACCAACGCCACCTGTTGTTTGCGGGGTGCCAGTACAGCTACCGTACACTCATCAATTTGCCGCCCTCGGTCAACGGGGTCTATACCGAGTGCTATCCAGGAATTGCCGAAGTTGACCTCCACACCCATAACCCGCATGCCATCGACATTGCGCGACGCGGCAATCGCTTCATCGTGCTCGCCGGCATCCAAGCGCGCAATATGGCGCCCGCGGCGTTCGCCCAGTATCTGTATACCGCGCCGCTGCATGGGGCGGCGGGCATCGGCATCGCGGACTGGCCGTGGCTGGCGCAGTCCGCCGAGCATGCTTCTGTGGTGTATATGGCGCTCGCGGACATGGGGCGACGTCATTTGCTCGGCCGTGTGCCCGCAGCGCGCGCTGCCGTCGTGTACAGCCCCTACGCGAAAGGCATGCCCGCCGGCGGTCTTCAGAGTTACGGCTACCTGTCGGCAGAGATGCTCCCGCATCCCGGCATGTGTTTCTACCACTTCCGCCAAGGCACCAGTTTCGGCCAGCTTGATTACCTGGCGGCAGAAGATCTCTCCCTCGTTCCTCTCGCGCAGTACCGCACGCTCTTGCTGCCCGCAGTGCTCGATGTGCCCGTCGAGGTGCAGCAGGCGCTCGACCGCTACGTGCGGCTCGGGGGTATTGCGGTGGCCGATGTTGGCCTCGGCACCCTGCAGGGAAACGGCAACGGCTATCTGTTGCCGCAAGGGATGATGATGCTGTTCGGCGTGTTAAGCATGCCGGGGGTGGAGCGGGCTCCGCTGAACCTGGAGGTGTACCGCGGCCATCCGCTGTTGCCGCACCTGGTGAGTGGGACGCGAACGACGGGGATTTCCAACGGCTTCATGATCGCCCGCATCGCCAAGGTAACGCCGTTGCCCGGCACCGATTTGCTGTTCACCACCGTGGCCAGCGACAAGCCGAATCCCCCGACCCCGCGCCCACACGTCCCATTGGAGTCCAAACCGACGCGCGGCATGTTCATCAACAAGATGGAGCGCGGGTATGCCATTTTCGCCCCTTTCCCGCTGTACCAGTTCTGGATGCCCGGTTCCATGCTCTTCGGCGAATTGCATCGCGATCTGTTTGGCCGCCAGCCGCGCATTGTCCTCGAGCAACCGGCGGAGTTGTTGCCCGCCAATGCGGCCGTTGCTGCCTTTGCCGATGACAGTGTGGCCGTCTGGACGATGGATAAGACGTCGCCGACCGCGCTGCTGCCCGCCAGTGGACGCCGGGTGTACGACACGTCGGGCGGCGTGTGCGAGATCGGGCCGGACGCGACACGCCTGCGCTATTCTACCGCCGGATTTCACCTGGCTGAGCCGTTGCCGGTGACGGTCGATCCGTTGCCGTTTGTCATGCCGATCTCCGTGGTGCAACTCACGCCGGAGGGGTTGGGGCTTGATCTCTCGCCGGATGAGCGCGCGGGCACGAGCCCGGTGACCCTGCGTATTGCCGGCGGGGTGTATCCGATTGCGCCCAACACGCCCCACCGGGTTTCACTGGTGACACGCACCGGTTCCCACGAGCAGGTGCTCACCGCTGATGCCGCGGGGCAACTGGTCGTGACCTTGCCCGGCACACACTGTCGCCTGCTCATCAGCCCGCCGGACCCGGTGGTACACACGCATCAGGGCCAGCCCTCGCGCGCGGTGCCTGTGCCGGAGGACGGGGGGGTTGTGATCGATGCTGTGCCCTCGCACGACGGGTAACAGGACTACGCTGCGGTGACAGGGGCCTCTTTCGCGGCCATCTCATCAGGCGATGGCGCATCCTGGCGGAACCAGAAGAGCGGGATGCAGGCAAGGCTCATGAGCACGCCACTGAAGAAGTACGGATAGGTCGTTGATTGCTCGGCCAGCCATCCGGCGGCCAGCGGCCCCAGGATACCGCCGATGCTGCTCCAGGCGAGCACTTTCCCTACCTCCATGCCGCGCGCGGCGTCGCGCGAGTAGCGCTGAATGAGGGTGGCCTGAATGGGCACCCAGATCCCCGCGCCGACCAGATCATGCAGGAGAAAGACGGCGGCGGAGAGTCCGGCGAGCGGGATGACGGCCGAGCCGGCCATGGTGATGCCTTCGACGATCAGCCCGCCGATGTACCAGGCGCGCAGGTTCTTCAGCCCCAGTTGTCCGATCAGCAGCATCGGCACGGCGATGGTGACGCGGTGCAATACCATGATGATGGCGATCACCTCGGGCGCCATGCCAAAGCGATCGCGGAAGAACAGCGGCAGGTAGAAGCTGTGGCTGAGCTGCATGCCGAAGGCGAAAATGGCCATGCTGGCCATCAGCAGCAGCAGGTTGGGGTGCAGGTTGAAATCGAGCAGTTCGCGCAGGGGGATGATGCGCTGACCACCGGGTTGCCAGTGCTCACGGAAGACCAACGCCCACCAGAGGGCGCCGACCAGCACGGCCGCCCCCGCCAGATAGAGGCAGACGCGATAGGCGAGATCGGCCGGCGACAGCAGGAGCAATACCCCGCCGGCAAGCATGGTGCCGCCGGCCTGCAGCAGGAATTCGATACCACGGTATTTGCCGATGAGGTTGAGGAACGACTGCCGCGCTTCTTCGTAGAGGACGACCGGATGAATCGTTTCCCGCGTGAGGGCGGCGGTCTCGCGCATCGTCTTCAACAGGAACTGCGCGACCAATCCCGGCAGCAGCGGCGCGAGACCGGTAGCGAGTCCACAGGCGGCCAGCGACCAGCCGTAGATGATTTTCCGGCCCCACCGGTCGGCCAGACCGCCCATGTACAGGCGGGCGGCGAGCATGGCGAGGCCGGCGCCGGCGAAGATAACCCCCATGGCGGGAAGGCTGACCCCTTGGGCGCGCAGGAAGTACGGGAGAATAAATTCGTAAATGCCGGTGGCGGTGCCGAAGATGATGGACACGCCGAGGAGCACTCGCAGGTTGGGTTTCATGCTGGATGCGCGCGGTGGCGGCCGCCTCCTGTGACGACCACCGTTATCCTTTCCGGCGCAGTCTACCACAGGAGGCGTTGAGGCGGCAATACCGGTGAGGGCCGCAGCCCCCACCGGTCAGTGCGATCGTTTGCGCCTTGTCGATCAGGCGAGATTGGGATTCCGCAGGGCAAAGATGCCGTTCGGATTCGGCAGGTACAGCCACACGGTCAGTTGCTGGGTGCCGGGCACTACCGCGCTGGACACCGTGGTTTGGCCGAACGCGGTGAACGGTTGATCCGCCCGCAGCAGGTAATGGACACCGGCCAGTCGTCCGTCTGCGGTGAAGGACAGTGCTTCCGGCTGCATCGGATCGAAGGTGTTATCCAGTAATCCCTGATTTAAGTACACCACGCCGAGGCCGGAGGTAAACGTTGTCGCCGGCTGGTACCCCAGCGCCATCGCCTGTTGCGGGGTGAGCCCCTGGTAGCGCTGCTGCACCGCGGAGAGCGTCGCCGCGTCGGTGGGGGTCAGGGTAGCCGGCAGTCCGGCTGCCCGCTGCTGCTCCAGCACATCATCCGCATCGACTTTGACCTGGTGATACGGGAAGTACGGGTTCCCACGACGGGAGAGCGAGCGATTCGGGAAGTGCCAGGTCATCGGGTTGGTGCTGGCAAAGAGGCTGCCGTAATCCCAGACGGCATCGCGCCACCCCAACCGATCGACATCAAGGTTCAGCAACGCGTAGTCTTCTTCGTAGCCGAGTACCAGGATAATCGGCTCACCGGTCACATCTGTCGTGCCCACGGCCGCACAGCGGTCCATCCAGGGCAACGGCAGGCAGGCGCCGGCCGACGCTGCCGCACTCACCGGCACGATGCCGATGGTTTCCACCGTGCCCGCCACCTCCGTCACCGGTTCCGCTGCGGCGAAGTCTTCAGCGTCCCGGTGATCGATCGTGTCACATCGCGCATAGGCCGCCATGGCGGGCAACAGCATCGCGGCGACCGCCAACATTGGGAGAAGTCTCATGATCCCTCCTTTCTACTCTACCGCTGCCGCCCGGCCGCAATTCCGCTCCCGGCTGGTGGATGCACGTTGCCGCTTTCCGGCGTTGCACCCATGCCGCCCTCGTCGGTCACAGCCAGCCCGGCCATCCTCGCGTTCCCGTCCAGGACTGCATGGTGGCCAGCGGCGTTCGGCATATCGATTCCGCCGTCTGCAGTGACGGAGGGGCGTCCATCTTCGCGGATGGCCCCCCACACAGTCGTCACCGCTTCCCACGGCATACCGGCGATGACTGCGTGCTCCGTGCATGGCTGCAGACGGATTCATCGCTTATGATTATTCAGCAGTGAAGCTGCGGTCACACGCTAAAACCTGACAAACCGTTGCTTAGATGCCATTCATCCAGGTCTTTGTCATAGAAACACACAAAAGAGATTGCTCCCCCAACAGAGATATGATCGAACTCTCGCACAACGATAGCGAACGGTGTGCCAGACGGTATGCCGTTTCTGCTGAAGTTGTGCATGGTGCGGACCAGCGAGTGTGCACTCTGCTTACACAAACTCATGTTCACAACCCGGTGAAGACGCAACCGCCGAAAGTCGCTATAATGTGGCGATGCCTGACTGGGATCTCATCGTGGTTGGCGGAGGACATGCGGGGTGCGAGGCGGCGGCGGCAGCCGCGCGGTGCGGCGCACGCACACTGCTGATCGCCCTGCGCCTCGCG
>JAGUZN010000328.1 GCA_020060775.1 Armatimonadota bacterium | reverse complement strand
GGTGGCCGAAGCGTTGATCGCCTCGGAGGCCGAGCAGTTGGCAGCGCTACAGAGTATCGATGTCTTCCCTGCTGAACGCGTATCGGCTGAGTTAATCGCCGCTATCCGCGATGAGGACCGCCCGACGAGTGTTCGCATTGCCTGTATCGGAATGGCCGCTGACCGCCAAATCGTCGATGCGCTTAAGTATCTCCGCCCGTTAGCCATGAGCTTAGGGAAGGAGCCTTCGGAGATTAAAGCCGCCGCGATGATGGCGCTGCCGTCACTGGGCGCGATGTACAGTCTCGGCGATCGCGAGCGGGCACGCCAACGCTTTGAGAGTGAAGAGCCGCAGGTTGCGCTGGCCGCGCGCGCTGCCCTGTTAGCCTTCTCGCTGCGCTACCTGGGCCAGTAAATCCATACGGGATACCTTTTATCCCACGGCAGTTCGTTATATCCGGCTGCCGTGGGATTTGTGTTGCCCGGGCGCGTTGCCAGATCGTCGCATGATATCTCACACCATTCGCCCCCGTGCATAAGAAGCTGTTTGCATTGTCTCTGTCCAGTCTCGCCTGGTCTTTCCGCGGGTGTCCATGCCGGGCCTCTTCGCGCTATCGGTCCTTGATAGCACCTCGTCGTCGTCCCGGTACGGACACCCGCGGAAATCGATGGTGCGATCCTCACGAACAGATTCTTTGACAACAGCTTCTATGCACGCCGCCGGGTGACCACTTGCGGCGGCCACCCGGCGGCGTTGCTCCTCAGTTATCTGTTACTTGGGAAAGTACGTTACTGGCCCAGTTGCAGGTTCAACTGCATGCTGGCCATGAGGTGAATGCGCACGGGTTCCGTTCTCACCTGCCCCTGTTCAGCGCTGACATCATACACACCCGGCAGCAGTTTGATCGCATACTTCCCATCTTCATCCGCGGTAGTCGAAAAGATCACCGGAATGCTCACCGGCGCGTTGCTCACCGGACTGGCATAGACGGTGGCGCCGGCAGCGGAGACTGCAGCAGTTCCTAAGACCTGGCCGGAAAGGGTCACCTTTTCAGTTACGAGGGGCGACAGTAGGACCGAGACGTTAATCGTCTGTCCTGCCACGGGGGTGACCGAGATTTTTCGCGGCGCATACCCCTCTTTTCCCACCCCCAGTGCGGTGACCGTGATGGGCACTGTAAGCGTAAATGCGCCATCTGAGTCGGTGAATGCTTCCAGGCCCGGCGGTGGGGCGATCAGCGTTGTCGGGTCGTTATCCATCGTCAACGCAACGACCTTTGCCCCCTCGATCGGTTCGCCCGTCACCATATCGGTGACCGTGCCCTGGATGGTGCCGATCTTCGAGGAGTCTGCCGGGGTCAAGGCGATGGGTACCTCGATAGTTGCCCCCGAGACCACGGTGACCGGCAGGCGCAACGGTTCGTACCCCTGCGCACCGGCGTGCAGTTCGCTGACCAGGATCGGCACTTCCAGACTGTAGTTGCCCTGCTCATCGCTTCTGGTGGTCAGGTTCGTTGATGAGAGCACATTATTTTGATCGGCCGGAGTGGGTAAAAAGGCCTTGATCGTTGCATTGGCGATCGGGGCTCCACTCTCTTTATCCGTCACTTTGCCGGTAATCGTGCCGGTGAGCGTGACATCCATGGCCTCCAGCGTCACGTCGACAGTGATGGCGCCATTGGGTATGGGCGTGACCGCGACCTCAGCCGGTTTGTATCCCCATTTCAGCACACAAATCGCCGTCACATTGGGCATGACTTTCAGGGTGTACACGCCGTTACTATCGGTCTTGGCATGCATGCGCACATCGGGGGCGATGATCATGCCACCCATTGATGGGCCTTGCCGTGTTGCCTGCGCTTGCGGCGTGATGGGCGGGCGTACAATTGCCGTCACTTCAGCGCCAGCCACGGGGTTGCCGTTGTCGTCGGTCACCTTGCCAGTAATGGTGGCGAGGATAGGCGGCAAGGGGGTCAATACAAAGTTGGCGGTGGTGGTTTCATCGGCGGCAATGGCGACTGTCTGGTGCGCCACCAGGAAGCCCGGCCTGATGGCCAATGCGATGTAGTCGCCCGCAGGAATGCCGTCGATCTGATACATGCCTTCCTGGTCGGTGAAGGCATACCATCCCCGGGCATTGTCCGGCACCGGCGGCGCATCCGGGTAGATAGCGACTTCTTTGCCGGCACCATCGAGCGCAACAGGCGGGAGCGGTTGCTGCTGGTTGGGGTCGTTTGCCAGTGCCACGGGCGCCAGGCGCACCATCACACCGGGAAGCGGTTTGTTGGCGCCATCCTCGGTCACTACGGAGACCTGGCCCGCGAGACTTCCGCTGTTGGGTACGACAATCGGGGTGAGTGCCGCATCGCCCACGGTTGTGCTGCCAGCGGTCACCGTCAACTTCAATGACAGGCTGCTATAGCCGCGTTTGCCGATGGTTACCAGGTAATCTCCGGTGGGGAGAGCGCCAATCGTATAGCTCCCCGAGGGGTTGGTGTAGGCGATGCGCACGGGATGCGGCATACTGTCAGTGGTAGTGGCGGCGGCGTCGACAACGACGACCCTGGCCAACGCCAGCGTCTCTTGCGTGGCGGCGGAAGTGACAATACCGCTGATTTGTCCAGCATCCTGCAGTTCGATCTGGCCGATATTCGTCGGGCGGTCACCCTGCACGCTTACGACGAGCGCGAAGGCACGTTGCTGATTTTTTGCGACGAGCGTGTGAATGCCGGGCGGAACGTTCGTGAGGGTAAAGCGGCCATCGCTCCCCACCTGTGTCTGGATTTCGGTGCCATCGATGCCCACGGTGATGGTTTCACCCAAGGCGCGCGTGCCATCGGCAAGCGGCAGGTCGCTCACCATGCCTTGAATGGTGCCGACCCCTGTACTGATGGTACTGCTGCCGCCGCCTCCGCAGCCGACCAGCCATAGCGCCAACAGGAGCGACGCCAGAATTACCGGAATGTGCCAACGTGCCATCGTGTTCTCCTCCAAGTGCTTTTCATGCACGGCAGGCAGGCGCACGAGGGACGTGGCACTGCAGCCCTGCCGTCGTCTAATATAACTATACAATATCTTTCAAGGCTGTCAAGGGGATAGAGGAAACTTAATCTATGAATATGCCAACGAGGGCAGACATGATGGGTATGCGAATGAGGCTGTGCTAGAAAGCCTGTTGCCAGTAGAGTGTGTGTGTGAGCCCACCCCGGGTTTTCGATTGTTCAGCGTCCGGGGAAGGAGGGGTGGAAGATTCATCACCATCGTCAAGCAGCGGTACAGTGACCGCCCCGCGGTAGCCGACGCGCCCGCCGCGCAGGGGGGTGGAGAGGTCGAGTTGGAGGAAGTGGAGCCATCCTTGCTGATCAGCATCGCCGGTGAGGCGTTCAGTTTCCAAGAGACCGCCGAGCAATCCCGCGCGGTATACCCCATCGGCCACGAGATGAAGGCGATGGAGTTGGTAGGTCAGATCGAGGCGTTGTTGCCGGCGCCGTTCCCAGCGATGTGCCACTTCGCCGAAGGCGCTGGTAAGTTCCCAACGCCCGTTTCCCAGCGCCGTCCACGAGGATTCCGGACGGGTGGCATACGCCGAGCGCTGTTGCGTCAACGCGGCATACCCCAGGGTGATGGTTGGTCCCTGCTGGGGCTGCAGGGTGATCGCCCCGCGGCGCACCTGCTGCTCGCCGGTCGAATTTCCGCTCAATATGTCATCGTAGAAGACATCGCCCGTGCCCGTTTGGCGGCCGGCGGCATACTGCATCTTCACGCAGCCGCGGGGGAGGTTAATCCAGGCGAAGCCGCCATTGTAGGGGCCGCGGTAGTTGAGCGGCAGGGCGAGGTCATGGGTATCGTCAATCGCGAGGTCCATGCGGGACGAGAGTTGCCCCACGGAGATGCCCAGCCCGCCCCGCGCCCAGGCGTGGCTGAGCGCGACGCTGACTTCACTGTAATCGGCATCGATCACCACCTCCGGCATCGGCTGATCGCCCAGGGTGCCGGCGACGAGTGTTGTAGCGCCTTGGGCGCGTAGTTTCTGATCGGTGACTTCCACGCCCACACGCCACTGGCGAAACGGTGGGAAGGTGATGCTCGCCTGGTGATCGGTTTGTTTGAGCGCCAGATGGCTTTGCTCGCCGGTGGCGTGGTAGGCGTAATCGAGCGCGCGCTGGTCATACCGGTAGGTTCCGCGATCCTGCAGCACGCGATCCCAGGCCAGGGAGACCGTCATGCCGTCGCCAGATGCGCGGGTCGATTCATCGCGGGAGGTGATGCGAGCGATATCCTCGCTGACCAGCGCCGTCTCATACCGCCATCCGCCGACATCCTGCAGGGCAGTCGCCATGGCTGGCGGGGATGAGGTTGCCGTATTGCCGAGTTCGGAAGCGCCGCCGGTAAGCAGGGGGAGCGCCCAGGGGTGGGCCATCCCGCCGGCGAGGGGAAGGAGTGTGAGAAGCAACGGCAACAACAACCGCATGGCGGGCATACCATAAGATACGCCGTGTCCGGGGTGTTTCCTTCCCGAACACGGCGTTAGCTTCGCGCGGCGTATGCGATCAGGTCGAACTACATCTATTCACAATGTGCTACTTCAGCGACCTGATCCAGCGTTACTTAATTCACATCCAGTGTGATACTTACCCTATTGAAGTTAATACCATCTCCACTAGCACTTAAGTCGAGTGTTGCCATATTATTTACAACAACCGTCGTCCTAGTAAGCGCCAGTAAAGGTACGCCGTCCGCGTTGTACAGTAGGCAGTTGATTGTAACATCATTTGGGGCTACCACGCCAGGTCCAGTCCATGACAACACCATCCTGTTGCCGGTGAGCACATATTGGCCTTGTCCATTATCCTGCAGCTCTAGGTTACATGAGCTCGGTAGTGTCCACGTCCCATTCGCATTTACAGTGAAATTAACTGTGAACTCGGAGACACTCATCGCAGCCAAGGTTTGCCCGCCAAAGGTAAGCGTGCCACCATTGAGATCCAGGGTATTGGCGCCAGCGGCTAGTGTAGCGTTATTCGTCGTCCCCAGTTCATTATTTATGGCCTGCAGTCCTAGATCACCCGCTACGGCGCCGGGCGTCGAGATGTTGAAGGTTGCACCAACATCTTTGCTCATGGGCAGTCCGCTCAACAGGCGCAGGGTAAGTGGGTTCAGATCAACTACCGGGGAGGGTGGAGCTACAACCGAAGTAGCGAGTGAGTCCATAGAGACTGCTGCCGGCTGTGGAAAGAGCACTTCCAAAGTCTCATTCTGCCCTGCATTTACAGTGATGGTGAACGGTGCGCTGGTGACGTTAGATTCCAGATCTTTCACCGTGATGTCAGTCGCTCCGGCCGCAACGCCGGTGACGGTCGCCGTCAACTCGCTCGTTGAGGGAACAAGGCTCGCGGCGTCGCCATTCGTCTGTGTCCATTGCAGTTGTCCAGGGGTGAGCAGCAGCAGGTTCTGCCCATCGTCGTAAGCTGACACGGTCAGCGTTTGTTGCTGGTCTACCCCCACCACGCTGTTGCCATTAATCTCCAGCGTAGCGATGGTGCTGTTCATGGTGATCGAGAGGGGGGTGGTCTGCCCGGCCCCGATATTCAGCGTGCCGACTCCTTCGGCGAGCACCAATAGATTCCAGTCGGCGCTCCATGCTTTCGCTTCCGCCTTAGCATACAATGCCCCTACAGGCAACGGCGAAATCTCGACCGTAGTCATACCGCCCTCTTCCGGACGGGGAAGCCATCGCTCAGCGATTATATCATCTCCGTCAGGGGAGCGCGCGATGGTGACGACGATGAAGTCAGCGGCCTGCGGGATCAAACGCGTTGTCTCGGGCCATTTGACGGTGAAGGTGGCGCGGCCGGTGGCGGCAGCGATGCCGGAGGAGTCGCCCGACGTGAGCGCATTGTCTCCGCCGGAGCAGCCTGCGAGCAGCATCGCCACCAGACAGGCGAGCAGGATAAAGATATGTGTTCGCATGACCTCTCCTCCTATTTCACTTCCACATCGGCGCTGCCGACGGGCGAGCCGGGCGTGAGAACAATCGTCCCCAGGTCCTGCATGACCATCGGATCGCCTGGGGTGACCGTCACGTACTTCGAGTTGAAGCTGGGAATCTGGTCGTAGAACTGGCCGCGCGTTGTTATGGCAACGTCGGTCTTCCAATGGTGATCCCATCCCCAAGAGTCGACCCAGTCTGGCACGATGGGCAGTTGTACGGTCGTCTCGGTGCCGGGGAAGTAATATATGTACATCTTTCCCCCGGCGGCGGTGAACATGACGGCCGTATTCAGCGTCCAATCGTTATCACTGGCGGGAAGGTACTGTCCGGCAGCGTCTTTGAGCTTGACACTCCACCAATCCCAGGCGCCGATGACTTTCTTCTGCTGGCTATTGATTGTCCAGACGAGTTGTGCGGTCGCTACGTGGGGTAGCTGAACGCCGCTCGCAAAATCGGCGAGCGGTGAGTATAACCACACCGAGGCGTAGATGGTTTCACTTGTTCCGATATAGGGATAGCTGATTCCCCAGGCGATCGGCAGGTCATTCGCATCAAACGCCACGGCCGTAAGGCGCACCTCGGGTCCGGCGACATCGGGCAGCACGCCCTCGTTCGCCGGCCTCACGATATCGACGGTATGGTATTCACCCGAGTTATCGAACGCTTCCACGCGGATATACTCGGTTTCCAGCGGGATCGTGCGCGTGTCTTCGGGCCAGGCCACTTGCACGCGGATATCGCCGCGGGTGAGAGGCACCACTTCGTTATCCGTCGGCGCCATGCCGGGGGCGAGGGTGTTGCCACCCTCGCTACAGCCCATCAGACCCAGCGCCAGCAACAGGCCGGCGATGGTCACGTAGAGACTATAGAGTGATCGTTTCATGGCGCAACCTCCTTAATAGATCCACACGGTGACATCGCCCTGCGGATAGAGCCAGTCGGTCGGCACGCCCGAGGGGATCAGCCCCCCGAAGGTGACAAGGCCGGTGGTTGCGTCCACAGGATATCCACCAGGTTGAATCGTCGCGAGATTCGGGTCGATCAGCGTGAAGGTAGGCATGATCGAGCGGATATTCGTGATCGGCGTCGTAAAGGGCGCCGACAGGTTGATCGTCATATCGGCATCGAGCCCAGTGAGATAGGGACTCAAGCAATAGGGACCGCTCAACGCGGTGCGGAACTCGGCCGCGATGTCGCGTACGAGGGATAAGTTGCTGGCTGTTTCCTGGTACGCCTCAATGGAGCAATCGCTATTGATCAGTTCACCGGCCTCCTGCATGCGCCCGTAGCGGCTGAGGTGGTGAGTGATGCCCGCTTTACTGTTGTCCAGCGCATTCTGGAAGCAGGTCAACGCCTGTGCCAGGTGTTGGGCACCCCCGGTGCGCAGCATGCCAAAGGGCGCCGGCGGGAGGTACTCGGCCGGCGTGATGCTGCCATCGTGATTGGCATCGAACTGTGCCGGGTCGCCGAACTCGAATCCGTCAGGGATGGTGACATCGTAGGCCAGCCAGGTGCGCACCATGCCGGTGATCAGGTCGATCGACGCCAGGAGGTACTGGACGTCGCCCTGATCGATGAACAGGCCATTCTCGTCCTGCTCGGTGGGCAGGATAATGGGGGTGGTCAGGTTGATGGCGGCGAGGTCAGCGCGGGCGTTGACCAATGCCGGCAGCAGATGGGTTTCCAGACCGGCCTGGAGCGTGGACAGCGCCGGCATTTCCCATTCGGTATCGCCGGTTTGCCGGGTGGCCGTCTGCACCAGATTCGCACTCTGCTGCACCGGGGTGAGCAGGGCTCCGCGGTACAGGTCGGCATCCACCATACCTTCCGGCTCCACGATGATTTTACCCATCGCGGCCACCGGCTCGGCCATATTCGGCAACATCCAGGCCGCCTTCGCGGCAACAGGAGGTGGTGGCGCCGGATCATCGCCGGTGTCGTAAGGCACTTGCCAGG
The DNA here is from genome assembly GCA_020060775.1 of Armatimonadota bacterium. GTDB lineage: Bacteria > Armatimonadota > Hebobacteria > CAIYQO01 > CAIYQO01 > JAGUZN01. The sequence continues at coordinate 28,228 of JAGUZN010000328.1, read as the reverse complement.
CGATGGCGCAGTCGGCAGCACCGGACGTCAATACCGCGAGGGCGCGCAGGATGCGGCCCTGCACCTCGGCGCGGGTACCCGCCCCTGTGGTGATGGCGGCGGTGGCCAGCGTGTTCACCTGGGTGGCGATGTCCTTCACCCCCTGAAAGCTGGTCGGTTCCACTTCGGGCATCATGACATCAACGGCCTGGACGATTTTATCATCGGGTCCGTTGGCGGTCATGGCTGTCATGGTGACGCTCGCATTGGCTACCTGCCCGGGATCTACCGTTGCCGTGGTCTGGCCGTATGCCAGATATTTACCTTCGTCATTGTCCCAGGCGCCGGCAAAAATGAGCTTGGCGCCGACGGGCACGCGGTCGATGACGCTCGTCGACGTGCCGTACGGGATGCTGACGACCATGCCGCGCGCGTCATTGGTTTCATAGACCTGGAAGATGCGCTCGCCCAGCACACGGATGACGATGGCATCAGTGCCTGTCGGGATAGCGCGGTTGGGCCACTGCACCTCGAAGCGCAGGCTGCCGTAGGCGGTAGCCTCCGGCGCGGGTTGACCCAGCGATGAGGTCGAGTTCGAAGAACACCCGACCAGCCCTGCGAGCAACAGCCCGCAGCCGATGACCGCTGATGTCACCCGGAGTAATAGGTCTCGTCGAATCATCGTTGTCTCCTTTCGGGTGTTCAATTGACGTTGACGTTCAGACCACCGAACAGATCGTCAGGATTCCAGGTGTCGTAGAGCACTTCGGAGGGGAGCCCGTTCGGGAACAAGCCATTCAGGGTCTTGTTTTCGATGGTCGTGAGATCCTCTACGACGTCATACCTTGTGTCTAACCCGTCCTGAATCGTCACGATATCCATTATCGGCGCGATAGAACGCAGGTCCTGCACAGGGTTGTTGAACGCTGCGGGCAGGTTCATGGTGAGATCCTGATTCAGTCCGGTAATCCACGGGCTGACCGTGTAGGGACCGGCGAAGGGGGACTGCAGGTAGCGGGCGACGTCGCGCACCGCGCTGAGCACATTGGGATCCATACCGTTGAGCAGTTCGCCGGTCGCCTGCAGTTTGCCTGGCTGCAGGTGGAAGGTGGCGCCGGACTCCAGCTTGGCGAGCGAAGTTTGATAGGCAGCCAGCGCTGCTGTCATATTCGTTGCACCACCGGTGGCCAGCGTGCCAAAGGGCGCTGGCGGGAAGTACTCGGACGGCACTATTTTGCCATCGTTATTGCCGCCATTTTCCGTGAGGTCATACTTATACAGGTCAGGGAAATAGGTGAAGTCGCCGAAGTCGAAGTTGTAGGCGATGGTATGGTTGAGGATGCCGACGACCAACAGATCGATGGCGCGCAGCAACTGAATGTCACCCTGGTCGATGATGACCGCGGTGCCGATCGTGCCCTGTGGGGGCTGCAGCGTGACGGCCAGGTTCGGCTGGTCCAGCTCAGCGAGATGCTGGTCGACGGCGGTGAAGGCGGGCAACAGCGTGTTCTTAATGGTGTTGACCGCTTTCTGGTACTTCGCACTGTCGAACGGCTCGGTCTGCGCGGGATCGGTGCCGGCCAGCCGCCGGAAGGGCAGCAGGGTGTCGAGGAAGGTTTCCGTGCGCACCATGTCGGTGGTGCGGGTGAGATCGGTGGCCTGCATCGCCATGGACACGGCGCCCACCGGTTCGGGGGCGAGCCAGAGGGCGGGACCGGCCTGCATGCTTTGCAGGGTGACGCTCCACTCGGCGGCAGCAGCGCTGCCGGCGCTTTCGAGCTTGGCCAGCACCCAGTAGAAGTGGGCTTTGTAGGCGCCTTGCGATCCTGGCACGGCGCTGGCCAGCGCCTGGTTCAGCAGAGCGAGGGCGTCATCCGCCTTCAGCTTCACGGCATTCGGGTCAGAGAGGTCTTTCGCCTCGACCAGCAGGGCCACTGCGGCGGCGATGCTCTGCTCGACATCCGCCTGCACCGGCTGCATGGTGAGGGCCACTGTCGTTTTGGCATTATTCACCACGCGGGCGATCTTGGTGTCTTCCGCCAGCAGTATGTTATTGATGTCAAAGGCTTGCGCCTTCACGGTGACATCGACGACCGGCAGGTCTGTCACGGTTTTCGTCACCGTTCCGCCGGAGGCGGGCTTGGCGAATTCAAAGGGGCCCTGTTGGGCCGCGGACAATCCCTGGCCTGCCAGGGTAATGACAATTTTTTGGGTATTGACCGGGATGACGCGGGTGTCAGGCCACTGGATGGTGAAGGTCAGGCTGCCCGCCCCCTGAGTGGGGTTGATGTTGAGCGCCTGCGGGCCGGATGACGAGCATCCCACCATCCCGAGTATCACCAGGCCGATGGCACCGATGATGGCCCACGCCCGGAGTATCTGACAATGGTTTCGCATGTTGTGCTCCTTTCTGTGGGCGCTATTGGACCACGACGTCAAAGTCGCCGGCCTGCTGAATTTGCAGCGTACACGAACCGGAGGCCGATGCCGGCGCGCCAGTGATGTTGACCGTCGCACTGGCGGTGACCACCAGGTTGACGCCGCGCTGGGTGGATTCCGCTTTGACCACCGCCGTGCCGGTGGCATCGGTATTGACGGTGACCGGCGTGCCGACGGGTTGCCCGTTCAGCTTGCCCTGGCCGCTGGTCACCATAAAGGTGACGGGGGTGTTGGCGGGTGCCGGGCGTTTTGTCTCGCCATCGGTGTACTCCACGAGTGCGTTGACATCCACCTGCTGATTGGCGGGGATGACTTCGGTCGTCGAGGTCACGGTGACGACGCTCTGCACGGTGACCGGCGCCATGTTCAAGTCGGCATTGACTTCCTGGTCGTTCACGATGCGCACGGTGCGGACAATCTGCGCCAGCTTGAAGCCCGTGTTGTCCAGGGCTTTCGCGGTGATTTTGATATCGGTAACCGGCAAGTCAGCCACCTTCTGGGTGACGGTTGTCGGGTAGCCGTTGGCCGGTCGCAGAAACTCGAAGCTCCGCTGATTTTCGGCGAGGCCGAGCCCCTCGAGGGTCACGGTAATTTTCGCGGTCGCGTCAGGAATGACGCGGGTGCCGGCAGGCCACTGCACGCTAAAGTGCAGGGAGCCGGAGCCGCCGGTGGCGGTCGGCGCGCTCACCAGGTTGGCATTGGATGAGCATCCGACAAGCCAGGGCAGGACCAGGGTGAGGGCCGCAAGGCACGCCCACGCCCGGAGTGAATGTATGCGTTGCATCAGAACACGCTCCTTTCGGTGGACGTTAGCGAATCGTCATATTCAAGTCGCCTGCCGCTTTGGTGGTCAGGTTACAGCGGGCGGTGGCCGTTTGCATTTTGCCGTCAACTTCGTATTTGGCCGTGGCCTCGATGATGACGGTGGCACCGCGTGCGGTGGGCGTTACGGTGACGGGGGTGGTTTTGCCGTCAGCGCCAGTTACGGCGCTGGTTGCACTTAAGGTCGCGGATCCGCTGATTTTCTTGAACTCCACCGTGACGCCTTCCAGCGGCGACGAGGTAATCGGCTTAGCATTGCCATCGACCAGGCGCAACTCGGCAGTGACATCGGCGGTCTCGCCGCTGGCCAGCAGGCCTTTATCCGAGCCGACGGTGAGCACGATGCCCTTATTGCCGGCGACTTTGGCTCCGCCCTGGCCATCAGGGCCCTGGTCGAGGATGTCGATGCCGATATCGTATTTGCCGTTGCCGTTCACATCGACGACGATGTCGTAGATGCCGGCTTTCACGCCATACCACAGCGGGTGGTGCGCCTCGTTGGAACAGGAAATGCGCACCAGATCCCATTCCGGGCGACCGCTCGCATCCACCAGCGGGTCATCCTGATTCCAGGTGGCTTTATGCACGACGACGTATTTGCCGACCATGCGCCAGAATACTTCGGTGATGCGCCAGGGGGGATTCACCCAGACGGAGAGGGTATCGCCCTCTTTGAAGTCAGGGGTAAATTCGCCCTGCTCGGTGCAGACGACCTGAAACGCTCGATGCTGGCCATTGGTGATGGCGCGCTCGTCCTGCACGGTGAAGCCGGGGATGGCGGTGGCGGTGATCAGGTCGCCAGCGGCGAAGGTGGGGGTTGTCGGCGGGGTGTTGCCGGCGATTTTTTTTGCAATGACGTCGAAGTTGCGTTCGCCATCTTTCTCCGCGCAGGCCGCCCAGACTTTCGCCCTGGGATCACTCAGCGACACGGTTCCACCCGCGCCAACCGTGACGACCATATCCGCTGCATTGCGCCCGGTGACATCGACGATGGCGTCACCGGGACTCCAGGCCTGTTGGTCTTTCACCACGTAGAAGACATACTTATCACCCTGGACCATATTGCGTCCCCACACATATACAGGGGTGTTCACTTTGACCGAGCCCATGGCAAAGGTATAATCGGTGCCGACCATGACGTCGATGCGCGGGTCAGCCCCGTATTGCCGGGTGAAGCCGGCAGCCCCGACCGTGAAGGTGCCTTCGGTGATCGTCTGGCCGTCGCTCGTTACCAGCAGGCGATAGGCACCCGCGGGAAGTTGCTTCATCTTGCCGAAGGTGGCCGGATTGGCCGGGGAGCCATCGGGGTTGAGCTCCTGGTCGATGCCCAGGTCGTAGAAGACGGTGAGAGGGATGGTGCCGTTCTGTCCGGCGGTCAACATAATCGGAGCGGGGTACATGGCCTCGCCGGTGGGGGTGAACAGCATTGCTTCGATAATCTGCCCCGGCTGCAAGCCGGTGATGGCCGTGATGGCCGTAGGATTGGTCTTTTCCGGATCTATTGCAGCGGGCAGGGCAGCGCCATCAGCGGTTGTAATGGGCTGCAGAATTGCTCCCGACTGCAGGTTTGACCCGCCCCCGCCGCAACTGGCGATGAACAGGACCGCCAGCAGGGCGAGGAGTGCAAACAGTGGTGCTCGTGGCAAGTGCATGTTGAGACCTCCTCGCATAGCAAGAATGGAGCTACCTTCATAGGGAAAACGTGGGGAATGAAGGCATGAATTTTCTTTTCGCTGTTACCGGTTACTCTCCTCCACGAGTCAGTGATTTTTTCAGTAGCGATCAGTTTGAAAATTACTCAATAGTTGTTTCTGCACAGAGAAGGAAAAATGCGGTAATAACCGTAACTAATAGCATATATTGCATAATGATACAAAGTAAATTAGTATTAGAATATGGAGTAAAAAAATGGAGTATGTTCAGGGTGAATTGGGGCGCATATTTGTCGCCAGATTGCATGAGGGTGAATCGATTTACGAGGCAGTGGAGACGATTGCGCGGCGCGAGTCGTTGACGGCGGCGGCGGTGCTTGCCGTGGGCGGGATGCGCTCGGGCAAAGTGGTGACCGGCCCGGAGCAGCTCACCGGGACGATTGTGCCGCACATCGAGGCGTTTGATGATGCCCGCGAACTGGTGGGGGTGGGCACCGTCTTCATGCAGGATGGACGGCCTTCGCTGCATTTCCACGCGGGTATCGGGCGCGGGGACCGGGCGTTGGTGGGGTGTCCGCGGGCGGCGATGTCGGTGTTTCTGGTGCTGGAGGTGATCATCATTGAGCTGTGCGGCATCGCGGCCGCGCGCGTGCTGGACGAGGATGCTGGGGTACACTTGCTGAAGATTCTGGCACCGTAATGCGCACGGACCGGCATCGCGATGCCGGTCCGTGTGACGATGTCATGCCGGGGCCGGTTATCGGTCGACCGGTTCCTGCCCGGGCAGGCAGATGACCACGCGGCGATAGGGCTCTTCGCCCATGCTCACCGTGGTGATGCCCTCCACTTCCGTCGCCGCCATATGCACGATACGGCGGTCGCGGGCATTCATCGGCTCCATCATTACCGATTCGCCGGTTTCGATCACGCGGTTCGCGGCCTCGCGCGCCATCTCTTCCAGGCGAGCATCCTGACGCTGGCGATATCCTTCCGCATCGACGGTGATGCGCTTACCGTACTCTTTCGTCTTGTGCTGAGTAATGGCGCGCACGATCGACTCCATCGCATTCAGCGTTTGGCCACCTTTGCCGATGAGCAGGCCGAGCGACTCGTCGCTGGTGATGGAAAGGATGATCTGCTCAGGCATCTCCTCCGCCTCGACCGAGGCGGGGAACTCCATCTTCCACAGGATATCCTGCAGCACTTTGCGCGCGATCTGCCCTTGTTCAGAGAGCTGGGAGGGGATGATATCGCTCATAATCATTTCCCTTTCTTCTGGCCTTTACCGGATGGACGCACCGTGGTGACGGCGGGGGCTGTTGCCGATGCGGTTTGCGCCGCCTTTGCATCATCTTCCTCCTGGAACTTGCGCATCAGATAGTACTGATGCGCGGCGGAGAAGATGTTCAGGAAGAACCAGTACAGGATGAACGCCGAGGGGAACCCCTGGAACGCGATAACCAGGATAATGGGCATCAGGAAGGTCATCTGCGTTTGCATCATCTTCTGTTGCGGATCTGTCGAGGGCATGGCCGTCATCTTTTGCGTGACGATCATGCTGATGCCGTAGAGGATGAGCAGCAGTAAGTCCGGACGCGCCAGGCTGTCAATCCAGAAGAATTGTGCACTGGTGAATCCGGCGGAATAGACGCGTACGGCCTGGTAGACGACGATGAAGATGGGCAACTGGATGAGCATGGGCAAGCAACCGCCCAGCGGACTCACCTTGTGCTCCTTCATCAGCTTCATCTGCTCTTCAGCGAGTTTGGCTTTGTCGTCCTTGTATTTTTCCTGCAACTCCTTCAGCAACGGCTGTACGCGCTGCATATCGCGCATGCCGCGGAAGGAGGCAGTGGTCATCGGGATGGTCACCACTTTGACCAGCAGGGCGATCAGGATGAGCGCAAGCACGGCGCCCACGCCCGGCGCCACACGATCGAGCGTGGTGACGATGAAGTTGACGCCCTGCCAGTAGTAGTAGTCCCAGTTGAGACCGCGCGCACCTTCCGGCGCGGGTTGACGGTAAATTTCATCAAGCTCTTCAATGGCCAGGGTGGCCAGGTCATGGCGCGCGGCTTGTCCGCGGGTGGTGCGGTCGACCGGGAAGTAGAACAGCGTGGGCTCAGCGCGTGGCGTTTCAGTGACGGAGCCGATGAGCCGTGCAGCGCCGCCTTCGCCGGCCAGGGCCGGCTGGCGCTGCCAGACGCGTATGGAGTAGGCGTATTCGGCTTGCTGGAAATAGCGTTTCGCCAGTGCGGCAGAGGTCTGTTGCTCGGTGCGGATCAGTCCGGCCTTGGCCAGCAGGCCGAGACGGTAGATGGCCTGCGAGGAGTAGGGTGTGCCGGAGGCGAGCGCACGTTCATAGTTGGCTTGCGCCCTGGCGTAGCTGGCCGCACGCACGGGCACATCCGCCTGGTAAGGTACGACGGACAAGCGGCCATCGTCGCTGTCCACGACCAGCACCTGGGATGCGATCTCCTCATTCGTGCTCAGCGTCTCGACCAGATACCCCTGTAAGAAGGCGATGCGGGCGTTTTCGAGTTTCTCGCGGTCAGCGGGACGGCCGTTCTCCTTCTGTGGGTCATTGAATGTCTGGGGCTGTTGGATGTCGTTCAGCACCGCCGTCAAGGCGGCCGGGGTGCGCGCTTGCTCAATGCGGGCCATGGCCTGCCCGAGCGCTTCGAAGCGAGTTTCCCCCTCGGCGTTCACTTCAGTAGTGCTGAATGGAACGAACTTCGGGCCGCCGCCGAGACAGCCGCCCAGGAGTACGGCGAGCATCACGACCGCAAGGCTGACCAGCAGCCAGCGGAGACGCCGTCGTGTTGTTGGTATGGTTGATTGTTGCATGATGTGTTATTGCCTATCGTGACGGATGCGGTTCATCCGCTGGTGTATTCGGCATAGCGTTCGGAACGGGATCGTATCCTCCCGGCGACCACGGGTGGCACCGGCCGAGGCGTTTCACTCCAAGCCAGATGCCCCGCCAGATGCCATGGTGCTTGATGGCCTGCACCATGTATTCTGAGCAACTGGGGGTGAACCGACAAACCGGGGGTTTGTACGGAGAAATGTGCTGTTGATAGGCCCGCACGGCTGCCATTGCGCACCGCGCCAGCAGGGATGGATGTGACGACGTCGTCATCGCGCCCCTCCCTCTGCGGATGGGTTGTCTGTACGCAACACGCCCAGTGCACCGAGCAGCGAGCGTAACGACTGCAGTACATCTGCCATCTTCACCTCGTGTGCCTCGCGCGGCAATACCAGGATATCCCATCCCGGTGTGAGGTCGGGGGCCAACGCCCGTATTGCCGCACGCACCAGCCGTTTGAACCGGTTACGTTGCACGGCCCGCCCATATTTCTTGCTCACCACCGTACCCAGTCTGACCGTCGCCGACACGTGCTCGTCGACGGGGCGATGCAGCACGCGAACCTGCAGGATATTGTCTCCTTTACGCCGCCCTTGCGTATGCACACGGGTGAAATCCGCGCGGCGGCGCAAAGGCGTATACACGGCTGACTGGCATTGGGCCATCATGGTCGACTTCCATGGGAGAACTCACGGCATGGGGTGCGAATACGCGAGTGCGTGGGTGGCCCTCACGACCTGAACAGAACGTTGCCAGGCGAGGTGTTGCATGCTGACGGGGGCAGGGACGCACCCCGGAGGGCGCGTCTCGCTTACACCGTCAGACGCTTGCGCCCCTTCAGACGACGCCGACTCAGGATGTGGCGGCCATCCAGGGTGCTCATGCGTTTGCGAAAGCCGTGAACGCGGGCGCGGCGCCGGCGCTTCGGCTGCCAAGTTCGCTTCATGGAATTGATCCTCCTCACATGACTGGGGGCAGGTCTCAGAACCTGTCTGCCGGCGAAATCCCTTCAGACCGGTTTCTAGCGCCCACCATCATCCGTACGGATGAAACCGGACGATTATAGCAGATGCCCTTGCCGACGTAAAGTCCGGCCCGGGCATGAGCCGCCGTGTCGAGGTAAAGTGCAGCAAGGCAAGCACGGATTATACGTATCGTCTTGATTGCTGCCCAGGATAGCGGTCCACCAGCATTTATCGATTCTTTTCATTACCATATCAGCATGGCACCGGTCGTCTCCGGCCCGACCGTGGCAGCCCCAAGGGCGAGTCGTCTCGAGAGCTTTGTCAATTAGACACGACAACAACAGCGGATGCACACATGCAAAGGCTGCTACAATGACTTCTGTAAGTGCTGTCTCGCTGGCTGTCACACGGTCGTCATCCGTCGTACCACTGCCAGCTATTGTGTCTGAGACGCATTGAAGGAGGAAGCGATGACGTGCCTGTGCCGATTCTTTGTTGTTACACTGCTGTCCGCTGTTGCCGTGACTACCTGGGCTGCCCCCAGTTTCCTCGGTCCGACAGGGCTGTTGCTGGTGCCGACGGCCGAGGCGTTAGCGAACGATCAAGCCTCGGTCGGCGCTTACCTGGCTGAAGCTGAAAGTCGACTCACCTACGTGGTTAACTACGGGGTGCGCCAGGGTGTGGAGGTCGGTTTTGCCAGCCTGTCGGATCGCGCGACGCTGATCAACGCCAAATACGCATTTCAAGAAGAAGCTGACGATAATATCGGTCTGGCTGTCGGCATCATTGATCTCACCGATCAGGTGAACCGGACAATTTATGCGGTGGCCAGCAAGCAGTTCACCATTACGTATAGGGATCGCGTCTTCCGCGGCGTGGGCGCCCATCTGGGCCTCGCAGCGGGCGGGGGTGATGACACACGGGTGCCGCTGGACGGTTTCATCGGGGGGCTGACTTTGCGCGTGGGCGATGTGGTGGCTATCTCGGAATTCACCGGCGACAACGTCAATCTGGGCGCCAGTCTGCCGCTGCCCGGTAATGTGACGGGCAAGATCGGCTGGATTCACGACGTCGGGACCACGATCGTGGGCGGCCTGACCTATACCCACACCTTCTAATTCTCCCGGCCGGGATGTCGTGGGGCATCCCGGCCGCGTTATGCCCTGGCAACGCCGGCGGCGCGAAACAGCGCGTCGGTTTCCGCCTGACTGAGTTCCCTCCACTGGCCTTCCGGCAGATCACCGAGTTGCAATGGCCCAACGCTGATGCGCTTCAGGCTGACCACCGGCATGCCGACGGCCTCCAACATGCGCCGCACCTGACGTTTTCGCCCTTCGTGAATGGTGAGTTCTACCAGCGATCGTTCACCGCGAACGGCCAGTCGGCTGACATCCGCCGGCGCGGTCATCCCGTCTTCCAACAGCACTCCCTCGCGCAGGCGCGCCACGGCCTCGGGGGTGATGATCCCCTGCACCCAGGCGCGATAGGTTTTACGCACATGGTGTTTCGGATGGGTGAGTGCGTAGGTGAGTGCGCCATCATTCGTCAAGAGGAGGAGTCCCGTCGTATCTTTATCCAGTCGACCGATCGGATGAAGGCCGGGGATGTCGGGCACCAGCGCCATGACCGTGTCCCGCGCGCGGGGGTCCATGCGCGTGGTGAGATACCCGGCCGGCTTATGCAGCAGGATGGTCCGGGTTTCTTCGGGCAGGGCGATCGGGACGCCATCGACGGCGAGCACATCGGTCCGGCGGTCAGCGCGGGCGCCGAGAGCCGTCACCACTTCCCCGTTCACGGTCACCCGGCCCGCCCGGATCAATTCCTCGGCGTGCCGCCGCGAGCTCACGCCGGCGGCGGCGAGAATCTTTTGTATACGTTCCATAGAGCGTGCCTACCACAATGATCACAACGAGGGCGAGGACGATCACCCCTACGACAGCGAGGGTGCTCGCCCACCAGGCCACCGGCACCGTCGCCAGCGCAATGGCCGTCGCCGAGGCGATGCGCACGCCGTCACGGTGCAGTTCCAGCGTGCCGATTTCCTGGCCCTGACGCACCGGGGCGCGCAGACGGTCTCCACGCAATACCACGGTATCTTCGACCGATCCACCAAACTCGGGACGCGGCACCGGCGCACCTAACCGGTTTTGTACCCCGACCGGGACATCACGCTGCGCGCCCCAGGCGACACGCTCACGCAGGCCTGCCTCGCTCTGGCTGGCATAGGTTTTCCAGGCATATCGGCGAAACCCGTAGCCGAGCAAGGCCAGGCTATCCTGAAACGTGTCCTGACTGTCGAGCACGACGGCAATGAGTTGCCAGTGGTCGAGGGTGGCAGATGACACCAGGCAACGCCCAGATTCTTTAACGTACCCGGTCTTCACTCCATCGACGCGGGAGTTCGGTACCCCCGGCACCGCACGGTTGAGAATGCGATTGCGGTTTTCCAGCACTATGCGTCCACGCGGCTGGGCGTAGACATCGACCGAGCGCGGGTAGCCAAGCACCACGGTTTCGCAGATGAGGGGATAGTAGGTTAACGCATGCCGCGTTATTAACGCCAGGTCGCGGGCAGTGCTATAGTGCTCTTTGCCGCGTTTAGGATCATAGAGCCCGTGGGGATTCACAAAGTGGGTGTGCTGCAGGCCCAGTTCACGCGCCTTGTCATTCATCTGCTCGACAAAACGCTCTTCGCTCCCACAGAGGTACTCTGCGGCGGCTACGGTGGCTTCATTGGATGACTTGATGAGCGCAGCTTTGAACAGATCGCCGAGCGTGACCAGATCGCCTTCAGCGAACTGCGAACTACCTTCCGTGTCACCGGCATACTGGCTCACGCGCACCTGTTCCTGCAGGCGATCAGCGCCGAGATCGAGGATGACCATGGCAGTCATGATTTTGGTGGTGCTGGCCATGGGCACTTCCAGGTCCGGGTTATGCTGCCAGAGCACCAGGCCGGTATGGCGGTCCATGAGGATGGCGCATTTGGCCGACACCAGTGACGACTTAGTGGTCGGTTGAGCCAGGGGCGCCAGGGCGAAACAGGTCAGAATACTTAGGAGCAGGAATACACGAGCCATGACGTCGTATTGTACCCGCTCTGTCGGTTCATGCCAACCCCCAACATGCCACTGGAAGTAATACGCGATCCGCCGTGGCGTCCTGACGAGGAGTGTGCCACGGCGGATCGCACTGCCGCGGTTATTGCGTCGCTACGGGGAAGGGCATGGTGGCGAGGCAGTCCCAACTGCGCGTGCTGCCGACTTCGCGCGCCCACACGACAAGGGTATAGCTGCCGGCACCTGTGGGCGTCCAGGTGCACGAACTTGTCGTGGCATAGGTGCGTATGACTTCCCAGCCACTGGGACCGTACGCATAGAAGGCATATTCTTTCGCAGTCGGGCCGGTGGCACTGGCGGTGAGCGTGACGGGCGTGCCCACCACACCGTTCGCGCTGGCGGCAATCGTCGCATTCATGACGCTGGCCGTAACTTTGTAGCGCCAGATGGAGGCGTTCATATCCCACTCACTGCTGCTGGTGTATTCGCGCACCCATACCAGGAAGCTGTAGGTGCCTTTCACCGGCGGCGTATAGGTGCAGGTGTTGGCGGCGCTGTACGGTTGGACCTCGGTCCAGGAGCTCCCATCATGTACGAAGAAGCGGTAGAGTAGCCGCTTGCCGCCGGTCGCCACGGCAGTGAGCGTGACGGTTGAGCCGGCAGGAGCCGTTTTGGCCGGATCAGCAATCAATCTAATCTTGGATAGCGGATTTGCCAGCGAGACGACCGCCTTCACTGCATCGGTTTTTGTCGCGTTGGCACTCGATTTGGCGGAGAGCAGTACCTCGCTTTGCGAGTTTTTCGTGCCGTTTCCCGTGCGCGTGAGTTCGATACGCAACGCGAGGGTTGCACCGGCAGCCAGACTGGGGGTTGTCCATCCTTGCCCGCTGATGAGTTGTGCGGTGATATCCTGCCCACCGGTCAACGCATTGTAGAGGCATGCCGTCCATCCACTGGCGGGCAGCGTCGCGTTCAGGGTAAAGGAATCACTGGTACTGCCGTCGTTTTGCAGCACGACCTCGCAGGTCATCGTTTCACTGGCCAACACACCCTGGGAGACGGTCTGACTGGTGAGATTGTTATATACGCCGCCGCCGATGTATTGCGGATCGCCGGCAATGCGGATGTGCAGGTCAGGCTGATAGGTATCGGTCGGCGGTGGTTCAGTTCCGACTGTCGTCCGCATGATCACCGTATCTGATCGCGTTGCATCGTTCAACGATGTAGCGGAGAGCTGCACCTGTTTGATGCCGGTGGTCCCGCTGTCCGGAGTGACCTCGACACGGAGAACGCGCGAACTGCCGGCGGTCATTTCCGGGCTGGCCCATCCGGCGTTGGCGACTTGCTCGGTGATGTTGTTGCCACCACTCTCCGCATCGAAGTACGCCACCGTCCAGCCATCGCCGCCGGCGCTGCCCACCACGGTGAAGATGTCGCTGTTGTCGCCATCGTTCTCCAGCTTCACGTAGTAGGTGGCCGTGACGCCCGCCATAACTGCGGTATCCACGGTTTGATTCTGATTATAGAGGTTATCACCCTGATACGTTGGACTGGATGCCGTGCGGACCTGCAAGTCCGGTTGATACTCCCGCACGACACTGCTGCCCACCTCATAGTCGATGTAGACACTTTTCTCCTCATTGTTCACCGTGACCGGCATCTCGCTGGCTACCTCCTCGCCGCCGCTGGAGTTATCGATCAACCGGTAATCTTTGAGCGTAGCCGCACCGTCTGACGCTTGATCGAATAAGTAGAGGTGCCAGCGGTGCACTCCAGTTTCTTCCGGAATGAGGTCCGTAAAGTCAAACATCATGGTCAGGTCGACATCGTCCTGACTCCCGTCAAGCGAGTAGGGTCCGCCCTCACTGTAGATCTGTTTTGTTACGTCGCTGAACTGGGGCATGGTGATGCTGGTATCGGTGCACCCAAGCCAAATCCCGAGTTGGTTGCGTTTGGGATGATTGAGGGTGCACTGGGCGATGAGCGTCGGGGTGTAGGATTGGTGCGCCGTCATCCAGAGGGCTTCGTTGTCATCGAACGCCGCAAGCCGCCCGGAGCTCGGACCACCGCTGACGGCGGAAACGGCTTTGAGCGCATCGTAGGCTAGCCAGGTGAAGCCGCCGTCGGCGGTTTGACCATCGGGTTTCCAGCCGGTGCCCCAGGAATTGGCGATGCGCAGTGCGCCCTTTTCCCCGGAGTCGACCTGACCATTGCCGTTGATATCGACCCAGATGTTATCGTTGTACCCGACCACGGTCATGCCGTGTCCGCCGTCAGTGCCGTTCATCCAGTAGGCGATGGGTTTGCCGACATACGCATCGTCGTCCGTGGTGCTCGGGTCATCCTGGACGGCGACATACTGCCAGGAGTAGATGTACGTCGCGTAATTCAATATGTAGCCGTTGCTGAGCAGCGTCTTCAACTGATTCAACCCGGTCTCGGTATCCAGATTCTCGACCCTGCCCCAATCTTTCAGGCGGTAGCTCAGGGCATTGCGCCAGATCGCAATGTCCTTGGGCCACTCACGATAGTTCATCGGGTCGTCAGTGTTGCCCACATAGGGAAATTCTTCCCAGGTTGCTGCGCCGCTGGTCTCCAACAGATAGAATGCGTAGAGCAGCGGCGCTCCACTATCGGCGCCGCCATTGATGCGGGCGTACGTCCACTTGGGTGAGAACTTTGTTGTGTTATCTTCGTTGTTATTCGACCATCCACGCGCCAACCCCGTCATATGGGTGAAGGTGTAGTAGGTGGTGGAGAAGGCGGCACATGATCCGAGCCCCCCCTGGTTGCGAATGGGCGGGAAGCAGGCGAGAGTGCTATTATCCACCGCGGAGGGCAATGCCACCCCATCGCCGACCACCACGTCGCCTGCGCCGTTCACTTCTGCCCCGAAGGTCACGGCTTGTGACCGCTGTATGGGCGCTCGTCCGCGCTTGGCGCGCTCCTGATTCACGCGCTCCAGCCCGAGCGGATTGAGCTGCACATTCTCGACCGGCGTCATCACGCGTTCGAACTGTGCGCGTTCTTCCGGCGAGAGCGGGCGCAGTCCGGTGGGGTAGCGCTGCTGTGCCCAGGCTGCCGAGACGGTGATGAGGAGACTGAGCAGCAGAAGCAGGTGGGCCAGACGTGTGAAGCACCGTGGGACAGGATATGCCATCGTGATACTCCTTTGCGGTGGGCACGAACAGTTGAACGAAAGGATCCTTCGCTTTACCGACAGGGAGGGTGCATGTCGAGGTGTGCCACTTCTCCCTGATGTCCGCGCTTGGAGATGATCATAACTTAGTTAGCTAAGTATGGCAATAGTTCGCTTACACCATTACCCGACCGTACGGGGATGACGAGGTGCAACAGATGTCGACCCCGGGATGGAGACTATCTCGGGGTCGACATCATCTTCTACCGTGCCCTCAACTGCCGGGCGTGTAGCGCTCGACGAAGTTGAACTGCAGTGAGGAGAGGAGGTTGCGCAGGTCGCGCACGGCGTGGGCTTCGAAGCGCCCTTCAGCCAGGGGCAGCAGGGCAGCAATGGCATCGATGGCCAGCCGGGCCTGCGCGAAGTCCGTGTTGGTTTCGCCGGTGGCCGGGTTGGCGCGGATGCCGAGGTGGACCCATGCCTGTTCGGCGAAGAGGCTGATGGTATACTGCAGCAGGTGCTCGGTGCGCAGTTCCATTTGCGGCTCGTGTTCTTCTTGGAATTCGGCCGTATTTTCCGGCTGCTGATCGTCCGGTGTCGTCATCGGTTCATCGGACATCGTAATACCTCCGCGTGGCAATGGGTTGGCATGCTATGCCATATTGGGCGCAGCCCGACCGAATTCCTGCTGATACGTCGTGTTTTACGTGCGTCGCGTGGTCACCCGACCGCATTCACAGGTGAGTTCATATCCGTAGAGGCGATAGCCCAGCGCCCCGCAAACGCGCGCCGAGGCGATGTTGGAGATCTCGTGGAGGTAGAGCGGGACTTTTCCTGCGGCCAGCGCCGCCTGAGTGGCCTTGCTGACGACGCTTTTTGCCAGCCCGCGATTGCGATACGGCGGTTCGGTGGCCACGGCCATTTCCCAGACCTCGGGTGATTTGCATTTGATAGCCGCCCAGGCGGCGATGCTGCCCTTGGGGTTGCGCGCGACGAAGATGGGGCCATCGAAGTGCAGGCGAAACCAGTCGGCATGAATATCGTCGTCATCCAATCGTGTGACAGGAAAGTTTTCGGGCGCGGGACGCAGCACCCCTTCCTCACAGTAGAGGATGCAGTGGACTTTGGGATAGCCGTTCGGGAAATGGTCGCGCGCGAAGCGCACCGTGCGCTGCCCATGGGGCGGCAGGTATTCCTGTGGAGAGGCGCCGGTCGGGAGGGCACGATGGAGGGCATCGAGCATCGAGGGTGCGATGGAGATGACGCCAGTGCCCGGCTCAGCAGTGTTCACGACTACGGATTCCAGCGGAACCATCCACCCCATCCAGCGTGGTGCCTCACGGTGCGCCGGGGCACATACGGTCATCCCGCCGCGATACAGCGCATCCGGGGCGCATCCCAGTTCTTCGGCCCAGTAATCGTCCAGACGGGAGGTAATGGCAAGCATCAGGCAGCTCCTTGACGTGCATGATCGATCAACTGATGGAATTCTTCCTCAGTTAATATTGGCACATTCAAGCTGCGCGCCTTGTCCAGTTTCGACCCAGCCTTCTCCCCCGCCACGACATAGTCGGTATTTTTACTCACGCTTGATGATGCTTTCCCTCCCAGCTCACGCACCATCGCTTCCGCATCCTCGCGCGGGAGGTTCAACGCGCCGGTGAAGACGAAGGTCTGCCCGGCGAGGGGGCCTTCACCGGGCGCGGCGGGCACGCGCGGCTGTACGCCGGCGGCCTGCAACTTCTCCAGCAGGTGCTGTGTCTGCTCCTGGCGGAAGAAAATGTATACGCTGGTGGCGATTTGCGGCCCGATGCCCGGGATGGCCAGCAACTCATCATGCGTGGCCTCGCGCAGGCGTTCCAGCGAGCCGAAGTGTGCGGCAAGCAGTTCAGCCACCGTATCGCCGACATAGCGAATGCCGAAGCCAAAGATGAGGCGGCCCAGCGTGGGCGCTTTGGCGCCCTGAATCGCCGCCACCACATTCTCGGCCGATTTGCGCCCCATGCGCTCCAGCGTCATCAGTTGGTCGGCGGTTAATGCGTAGAGGTCGGCCGGGTCTTGAATGAGTTCGTTATCGACAAGCTGATCGATCAGTGCGGGACCGATGCCCTGGATATCCAGCGCCCCGCGCGAGACGAAGTGGCGAATATGCTGTTTGATCTGCGCCGGGCAGGCAATGCCGCTGCAGCGCGCCACTGCTTCCCCTTCCGGCCGCACCACTTCTGCTCCGCATACGGGGCAATGCGCGGGCATCGCGAAGGCGCGTTCATCGCCGTCGCGGGCATCGGTGATGGCGCGCACGACTTCAGGGATCACCTCACCGGCTTTCTGGATGACGACGCGGTCGCCGATGCGGACATCTTTGCGCGCGATCTCATCCTCGTTATGCAGCGTGGCGCGGCTCACCACCGAGCCGGCCAATGTCACGGGGTCCATGATGGCCACCGGGGTGAGCGCCCCGGTGCGCCCCACCTGGACGATGATGTCGCGAACGGTCGTTTCCGCCTGTTCCGGCGCGTATTTGTAAGCGATGGCCCAGCGCGGGCTGCGCGAGACGAAGCCCAGGCGGCGTTGCTCCTCCAGCGCATCCACCTTGACCACCACCCCATCAATGTCGTAGCTCAAGGTATGCCGACGCCCTTCCCAGGTGTCACAGAAGGCCAGCACCTCCTGCGCACCCACGGCGCGCTGGATATGCGGGTTCACCGGCAACCCGGCATCCTTGATGAAGGCCAGCACTTGCTGCTGGGTGGCGAATTCGAGGTCATCGGCGGCCCCCAGCGCGTAGCAGAAGATGCTGAGTTTGCGCGAGGCAGTGACGCGGGGGTCCAGTTGGCGAATGGAGCCGGCTGCGGCATTGCGCGGGTTGGCGAACGGCGCTTCATCGTGGGCTTCGCGGTCGGCGTTGATGCGGTCGAATTCGGCCCGCGAGAGGTAGACTTCGCCGCGAATTTCGATAAGGCCTTCTGCACCGGCTTCGTCGCGCAGGCGCAGGGGCACGGCGGGCACGGTGCGGATATTGGCGGTGACGTCTTCGCCCTCCACACCGTTGCCGCGGGTTGCTCCGGTCACAAACACCCCATCCTCATAGGTCAACGAGATGGCCAGGCCGTCGATTTTCAACTCACAGACGTAGGCGACTTCGGTATCAGCCGGCAGCCCCAGCCCCCGCTTCACGCGCCGGTCGAATTCGAGAAACTCGTCGTGGCCGAACGCGTTATCCAACGAGAGCATGGGCACGCGGTGGCGCACAGCGCCAAATTGGGTCGCAGGTATTGCACCGACGCGCTGGGTGGGCGAGTCGGGGGTGACAAGTTCCGGGTGCTGGGCTTCGAGTTCGAGCAACTCACGAAAGAGCTGGTCATAGTCGGCATCGCTGATGGTGGGCGCGTCAAGTACGTAGTACCGGAAATTATGCCGGTTGATTTCCTCACGCAATTGTGCGATGCGCGCTTGGGGTTCTTCTTCAGGCTTATTGTGCCACAGGTCCATTTGCTCGGCCATGGGGTGTGCCCTCGCTCCATCACCGCCGGTGCCGGTTAGCGGCCCGTGGTGATATCCTGTGTGGTTTTGAAGTGCAGTTTTGCCACTTTGCGCAGCAGCGGCATGCCACCCTGGGCAAAGAGCTGTTTGCCGACGCCGATCACATGGGTTGCGCCCTTGGGCAGTTTCATTTCAACCTCGCGTGAGAGCGCCTCCAATCGCTGCAGGAAGACGGCGCGGGCGACGATGCTGGCAGCGGCCACGGCCAGATCGCGTTCGCCCTGCGTGATTTGCACCAACCGCACCTGGCGTCCCTGGTGCAGCAACGCTTTTTCCAGCACATCGGCATTGCCGAACTGATCGGAGACCACCAGTTCAGCCCCGGTGCGCTGCAGCAGGTTTTCGATGACGCGCGCGTGCGCCCAGGCTAACAGGCGGTTCAGGTTCCGCATTTTCTCATACAGGTCATTATACGTCGACGGAGAGATGCGAACAATCTCGTGGGGAAACGCCGCCATCACCTGGCCGGCAATCGCCCGGACTTGCGGGTCGCTGAGTTTCTTGCTGTCCTTGACGCCCAGTTCGCGCGCCAGTGGTTCCGCATCGGCATCGAGGTACACGCCCGCCACCACCAGATCGCCGAAGTAGTCGCCTTTGCCGGCTTCATCGGTGCCGATACGGGCCATGCCGACCAATGCCGCGGGGTCGATGATGGCAATAGGGCTTTGACTCATGACAACTCCTCAGATTGCGGGGCGGTGACCGCTATGGTGGGCGCATCGACGACGGGCACACGCCAGAGCGTGAGGGCGATTAACGCCCAGACGCCCTCAGCGGCGAGCAGGAACAGGCGCGCGAGCACGGGGAGGACCAGGGTGAGGGCGGTCGGATATCCCAATGTCGCGAGTACTCCCTTCTGCACCCACTCCATGATCCCCAGCCCGCCGGGCGTCATGGCCAGAAATCCGAAGGCGTACGAACCGCATCCCGTGCCGAGCAATACCAGCCAGTCATGTGCGGCCGGGGGGTGTACGGCGCGCATGACCAGCGCAAACGCCACGCCGTACACCGTCCACCGCGCTAACTGCAGACCGAACAGGCCAAGCACTTCGCGATAACGCAGCGTATGGTCCAACGGCGGGTGTTTGATTTTTCGCAGCATCCAATTCATCACCGGCATGGCGATGCGCGGATGCGCCCCGACAAGGGCGGCGACGATGAAGACAATGCCGATGGTCAGGAACGCCGCGCCACCGGTATTGGTTAACCCGGGCAGGGTGACGAGAAAGATGAGCAACGCCGCGGCCATGCGCAGGGCTAACTCGATGACGCTGGCGGCGAGCACGGGCATAGCGGCACGATTGGCCTGGCTGGCCAGCACCACGCGCACAATGAGGCTGGCAACTTTCCCGGGGATATAACGCGCCAGGGTGGCCCAGATGAACACCGGCACTGCCCGGACGTAGGGCAAGGGCGGCGCGAACCAGCCCAGGGCGCGATTCCAGATGAGGCTGTCTGCGCCCAGACAGATGAAGATCAGCAGGAATGCCAGCCCGGCCAGGCCCCAATCGATGGTCCAGTCATAGGCGGCAATGGCGCCCCAGTTATCGTAGACCTGCCAGGCGAAGACGCCAACCAGCCCGACGAGCAAGACGAGGTTGAGGAGGTTCTGCCAGAGGGGCGGGCGCTTGATGATCGGCTGTGCAAGCTCACCCGCCATGGTCGCTCCCGGCAGCGGATAGCGCGACGTCGTCCTCCTGCATGTTCAGACGCTCGGCAATGGGCGGCGCCGGTCGCGCGGAAGCGTTGCCGGCAATGACAACTTCAGCCAGGAGGCCGATGCCCCAGAGCACCAGCGAGGCGGTGAAGATGGCCGCCACCAACAGCCACAGGGCAAACTGCCATGCGGGCGGATGCCCGGTGGACAGTGGCACGCAAAGTGCCGCACCGATGATGAGTGACAGTCCCGCCCCGGCGGCGCTGATACGTCCAAACAGATGGAAGGGACGGTCATGATAGCGCGTCAGGTACAGCGTGGTAAACAGATCGAGGAAGCCGTGCAGGTGGCGTTCCCAGCCGTACTTGGATGTTCCGCTGCGCCGGGGATGATGGGTGACGGGCAACTCGGCCACGCGGAATCCCCGCGCGGCGGCGAGCACCGGCAGGTAGCGATGCAGGTCACCGTAGAGCATGATTTCATCGGCGACCTGGCGGCGCATCGCTTTGAAGCCGCAGTTCATATCGTGCAAGCGCACGCCGGTGACTTCACCGACCGTCGCATTGAAGATGCGCGATGCGAGGCGTTTTTCCAGCGGATCGTGCCGTTGCCGCTTCCATCCCACGACGAGGTCGGCATCCTGCAGCGCGGCGATGAAGCGGGGGATTTCGGCAGGATCATCCTGCAGGTCGGCATCCATGGTGATGAGGATCTCGCCGCGCGCCGCCTGGAAGCCGGCCTGCAGCGCGGCAGCCTTACCGCAGTTGCGTCTGAACATGATGACGCGACAGTGCGGATCTTCGGTGGCCAGTGCGCGCAAGACGGCAGTCGAGTTATCAGCACTGCCATCATCGACAAAGAGGATCTCGCTGTATTCAGTACAGGCGTCCAGTATTTCGCGTACGCGCGCATGCAGATCGCGGAGCGTGCCTTCCTCGTTGTAGCAGGGCATGATGACCGAAACGGTGGCTGACATTCTGCCGACTCCTCCCTGATGGTCGCACGGGAACGCTGTCCGTGCATGACACCAGCCCGGTGGCAGGCGGTACCAACAGGATACCGCACCTGTGCCGGTTGTCAATCCTCTGGCAGGAACAGCCGCCGACACAGCGATTCCCCGCGTCCGTATGAACGCGGGGAAAGCATGGGCCTCCCGGCAGAGCCGGGTTAGAACTGGTGGATGCTCATGACGACCTTGCCGAGGATGGCCACTTTGTCGGCGACGATCGGCGCATAGGCCGCATTTTCCGGCTGCAGGCGGACGTGGCCACTCTCGCGGAAGAAGCGTTTAATGGTGGCTTCATCATCAAGCAGGGCGACCACGATGTCGCCATTTTTGGCCTCATCCTGCTTTTTAACGATGGCGAAATCGCCGTCATACAGGCCGGCATTGATCATGCTGTCGCCGCGGACGCGCAGGGCGAAGCAGTCGTCGTCCGGCAGCAGCGTGCGCGGCAGCGCCAGTGAGTCTTCGATATTCTCCACCGCCAGAATGGGGTGCCCGGCCGTGACCGTGCCGACCACCGGGATGGACAGCATACCGCCGTCAGCCGCCGATCTGGAGACCGGCTTGGGCCCGCGCATGATTTCGATGGTGCGCGCCTTGGTGGGGTTGCGGCGAATGAACCCCTTGCGCTCGAGCGCCTCCAGGTGCCGCTGCACCGTGCAACTGGAGCGCAGTCCCAACCGCTCGCCGAGTTCGCGGACCGTCGGGGGGTAGCCTGTCTCCTGGAAAATCAGCCGAATACCCGCAAGCACTTCCTGCTGGCGTCTGGTGAGTTCTTCCATCATAGCCTCCTCAGAGAAATGTTCGTACATGGCCCCGGGCCTCCGCCCCGACCGGCTCTGACCTCTACGTGCGTCCGGAACAGGGGACATCGGTTTGCCATGTTATCAAGTCACCGGCCTTGGAGAACAAGCCGTCCTGGAGTATCCGCCTTGGCAGATATTGTATGGTAACACACTCTTGAAAACTTTGCAAACAACCGTTTCGATATTTTTGTAACAACGGCCAACACTGCAATCACGAGCACGCTCACGGTTCGTCTACCCATGCTGGGGTGAGGGACGTTCGGCGGCGATGGACTGCGCAGCGGTGAAGGCGGTATGTACGGCGGGGTGTTGTGGATCAATGGCTTTCGCCTGTTCGAGATGCTGCCACCCGCGTTCGGCTTCGCCGCGCTCCATCAACAGCAATGCCAGCTTGAGATGGCCGGACAGGTCGTGCGGGTATTGCTGGAGCAAGGCCTCCAGCGCGCGCGTGGCCCCGGCCGTATCGCGCAAGTGCAGGCGCGCATCCGCCAGGAGGTGGTAGGTTTCCGGGGAGGCCTTGCCGTCGAGCGCTACTGTTTCCCAGCAGACGGCCGCGCGGTCGAATTCCTGTGTGGCGGCATAGGCCACGCCAAGGAGGTGGCGGGAACTGGCACGATGAGGTTCAATATGTAGCGCCGACTCCAGTATATGCTGTGCCTGACGCACATTGCCGATCTCCAGCATCATTTGCGCCAGATGATCGCGCGTCTCGTTGTAGGCGGGCTCAATTTCCAGCGCGCTCAAAAAGGCTTGCACGGCATCCTGATACTGCTTCATGATGCGCAAGGCGCAGCCCAGCGCATCCCATCCTTGATGATGCCGGGGGTGTTCTGCCACGAGCTCTCGGAAGGTGCGGGCAGCCTCTTCGCCTGCGCCCTGAAACAGGTAGGCCAGACCGGTATTGTACCATAATTCTGGGGTGCGCCCCCCGAGCGCTTCCGCGCGACGGTAGGCGTCAAGCGCGGCGGGCAAATCCTGTTCGCTCAATGCCAGGTTACCCTGCATGAAGAGCGTCTCCGGATCGGGTGCGGCCAGGGTCATCGCCTGGGCCAGCAAGGCTTTGGCCTGGGCGAGGTTGCCCTGGGAGTATTCGACATTGGCCAGCAGGCGCAGGCTTGGTGCGTGATGCGGGTCGTATTGCAGCGCGCGTGTCAATAGATCGCGCGCACGATCCCACACCCCCTGCTCGACATGGTGTCGACCCATGAGGAAATAGTTATGGGCATGGCGACGGCGCACGGCCGTGACCGGATGCCCCTTCACAAATTGCAAGGGAGGGCGAGTAGTCATAGAATTCGAAGTACCGCTATAATGCCAGCCGAGCCGTCACGAACATGAACACGGGATTCACGATGATCTTTCTTGCTATTCTACCCATGTCCAGGTATAGGGTCAAGCGAGGAGTGCGACGGTAGCAGACCTCGTTCCATGGTTGCCCCGTGCATGGCCGGCCTGCCGCTTTACGGGGCTGCTGGTGTCTCTTCCGGGCTGCGGGTCATCTCGCGCAGCGCCTGCAGTTTAGCCAGGGCGGCGCCGGAGTCGATGGATACCGCGGCCTGCTGCAGGCCCTCACGCATGTCAACGGCAGTGCCCGCCACCACCAAGGCTGCCGCGGCATTTACCAGCACGGTATCACGTTTGGGGCCACCCTCGCCATGCAACAGGCGGTGAATGAGGGCGGCATTCTCTGCGGGATCGCCGCCGGCCAGGTCTGCGGGAGTGGCTGCCGGCAAGCCGAGGTCGGCGGGGGTGTATTCGCGGGTGGTGACTGTGCCGTCGCGCAGTTCGCTGACCCGGGTTTCGCCGGCGGTGGACCACTCATCGAGGCCGATCATCCCGTGCACGACACATGCGCGGGTGGAGCCGAGCAGACGCAGCACCTCGGCGAGGCGTTCGGTCAATGCGGGATCGTAGACGCCCACCACCTGGCAGGGAGCGCCGGCCGGATTAGTGAGCGGGCCGAGAACATTGAAGATGGTGCGGAACCCGATTTCCCGGCGCACGGGTGCGGCGTATTTCATAGCCGGGTGGAAGTTCGGCGCAAAGAGGAAGCCGATGCCGATGCGCTCGACGCAGGCTTCCACCACGCCGGGGGAGACGGCCAGATTGACGCCTAGCTCTTCCAGCACATCCGCCGAGCCCGACTTGCTGGTTACCGAGCGGTTGCCGTGTTTGGCCACGGCCACGCCCGCACCGGCAGCGACGAAAGCTGCGGCGGTGGAGATGTTGAAGGTTTTCACCTGGTCGCCGCCCGTGCCGCAGGTATCCACCAGCGGGGTGATGCGCGGTGTGATGCGAATGGCTTTCTCGCGCATGACGCGGGCGCATCCCGCGATCTCTTCCGCGGTTTCCCCTTTCATGCGCAGTGCGGTCAGCAGGCTGCCGATTTGCGCCGGCGTCGCCTCGCCCTCCATGATGATCGTCATCACGGCAGCCATATCATCGGCGGTTAAAGATTCCCGTTGCAGCAGTGCGCGCAATGCAGCCTGGATGGTCATCGGTGATGCTCCCCGGTTGCGGCAAGCCATGGGATGTTGCGTGCCGCTGCCTACAGTTTATCGCGCGTTAAGTGCGCTGTCCAGCCTGACAGACACGGGTGATGGTGCGGTCATCAACTCGCTTTGGCGCGGAGTTCTCCACCGGAAGGTTCGGTGTAGTGTTCAATGATCTCCAACAGGTATTCTTTATCGAACGGCTTGGCCAGGTGATCGGTGGCGCCGACTTTGCGACTCCGCTCCATATCCGCTGGCGAGTCGAGTGACGTGAGCATAATCACCGGCACGTCGGAATGCAGTTCATGCCGGATGCGATCGCAGACCTGGTAGCCATCCATACGCGGGAGCATGATGTCGAGCAACACAAGGTCGGGATTCGTTTGTTTCACCCGTTCCAGGCCGTCGACGCCGTTGTCAGCGACGGCGATGTCGTAGCCGGCGCGGCGCAAGATGATTTCCAATAGCTTTGCAAGTTCAGGGTTATCTTCAATGACCAGTAGCTTTTTCATTGCACTCCTCCGTTTCCTGCACGGGTTTCACCAGGTGCAACTCCGTCACGCCGTCCGCCCGGTGGTAGACTTCGACGGTCGGGATTAGCAGGCGGAGCAGCGGAATGCCACGTCCGCTATGCGAGAGCCCGGTGGGAAATTCCGCCCGTTCCAGGTATTGTCCGATGGTGGGCTCGACCTCCAGGCGCAGTACCAATTTGCGGTCATCGACCTCGCACACCCCGCGGATATGATGTCCAGGCGCATATTGCACGATATTCGTGATGGCTTCCGATACCGCCAGCGCGAGATCATCGAGTTGCTCATCGGTAAAGGCGGCCGTGCCGGCTTCATTGAGAATGAGACGGCGCAAGTCACCGATGGCATCCGGCACGGCAGGGTAGGAGAATGCCAGGCGAATGGTGTTGCCATTCGGCTGGATGTCATCCATGGCGGATAGCTCCTTCCCGGCGCTTCACCGCCAGAACCGTCACATCATCAGTTAATTCGCACCCCCCAATCAGTTCGTCGAGCACCTGCTGCACAATGACGGCGATGGGTTGCTCCATCTGTTGCCGGATGGAACGGCTCACACGCGCCATACCGCTCCTCGCCTGCCCGGGGCACCGTGCATCGACCAGGCCGTCGGTATACATGAACAGCACATCGCCGGGCGCAAAGTCGAGTCGTTCATCGGTGAGTTCGACTTCAGCGAATACCCCCAGGATGGGGCCCAGGCTGGGCAGCACATCGGCATGGCCGTGTCGGTCCGCACGGGCGAGAAAGCAAGTGTCATGGCCGGCGCTGGTATACACCAGTGTACTATCCGCCGGCGAGTAGCGCGCGGCAAATAGGGTGACAAATAGTTCCGGCCCCATGTCCTGGTAAAACAGCTTATTTGCCGCCGAGCATAGAGCGGCCGGCGACGCATGGAAAGGCGCATTCGCCTTGATGACGTACTTCACCATGCTCACCAGCAATGCTGCCGACACCCCTTTGCCAGAGACGTCGCCCAGCAGGAACAGCAGATCACCGTTCTCCAGCGGGAAGACATCGAAGAAATCGCCGCCGATCTCCCGTGTGGGCAGCCAGGCCGCGCTCACCTCAACATCCGAGAACGTGAGGTCGCGGTCGGGCAGCAGGCTCTCCAGCATGTCGCGCGCCAGGTTCAGATCACGGCGATGAATCTCTTCCGCCTGTTGCTGGATGATCGTTTCTTTTTGCAGGATGTATGCCTGTCCAATGCCTTCCGAGAAGAGATCGAGCAGCAGGTGGAGCCGCGCCAGCACTTCGATGAATTCCGCCGCGTGCCAGTATTGTTCACGGCGATATATCTCGTAGATCGTGTCCCACAGGATGGGGCGCAACTGCTGCAGCGCGTGGAACATCTCGCGGAAGGGCACCCCTTGCTGTGCGCTTTCCAGACCGATTTTCCGCACTTCCGACAGACTGATGGCGCTGGCTTCCGGCGTTGGTGACTGCAGCAGGAAGAGCAGTTGCTCCAGCAGGTCAGCGGCCCGCCGGTTGAGCAGCTCGACCATGCCCGGCGATACATCCGGCGCCAGTTGCGTACTGGCGATCCACGCCGGGATGACGCGATCCTTATTGCCCTGCAGGCGCGTGCCCAGCTCAAGCAGTAGCGATCGCCCGGGCAGCGACAGCGCGCTCTCCAGCGTAAAATGCGTTTTCTCCATTTCGATTTCGCGCTGGGAGAGGTAGGTGGACATCAGCGGGATGCGCACATCATCGAGCACCTGGTCGCGCGAGCGCCCCAGTAAAAAGACAGTCGCAGGCGAGAGGCGATCCATGGGATAGCGTTCTGCCAGGTACTCCCAGGTAGCGAAAATAAGTAGTTCCAGGGCTTTGGTGAAGGAATAGACATGCAGTTGCCAGCCAGCAGCCTGTTCACCCCACCGTCGCCCGAGTTCCGGCACGCGCTGGGCGTAGGACGGATCCTGGCGCAGGCGAATGGCCCAGACGCGCACGGTCTCCTCGCCCAGGTTGCGCAGTTGTTCACGCTGCGTCTGACTCAACTGGGTGAAGAGCAGGATGGTCGATTCCCATGCACGTTCAGCGCGCAGCACAATCTCACCGGCATGTTCGTCGAGGAACTGCGCCAGCGGCGGCAACGCCGGGTCGGCAATGTTGAAGCTCCCGGATGTCGATGAGGGCATGGAGTATCGTTCGCCTCTCTTTCCGGCATATCGCGCGTGTACCGGTCACACCACTCGGCTCCTCCCACCTCGCGCGCAGGCAGTTCGGCTCGCTCAGCCTATTGTACGGGAGAACGTGGGCGCCGACGTGAACAAGGCCGGACAACATACGGGGGGTTGGCGAACGTGAGGCGAACTAACGCGACACACCTGCGCGACGGGGCGCACAAACTCGTGCGCCCCGCGGTGAATCGACAACTGAGACTGCGGACGGATCAGGAGGTGAGGACGCCCTCCTCGTCGGGCAGCAGGTGTCCGAGCTTCTCGCGTTTCGTCTGCAGATAACGGGCGTTATGCGGATTGGGCAGGGTGTGAATAGGGACGACTTCGACGACCTCCAGGTCATACCCCTCCAGCCCCACGATTTTGCGCGGATTATTGGTCAACAGCCGCAACTGGCGCAACCCGAGGTCGGCGAGGATTTGCGCGCCGATGCCGTAGTCGCGCAGGTCGGCGGGGAAGCCGAGGAGTTCGTTCGCCTCCACGGTATCGGCGCCCTGATCCTGCAAGGCGTAGGCGCGCAGTTTATTCGAGAGGCCGATGCCGCGTCCTTCCTGATCGATGTAGAGGAGCACGCCGTTGCCCGCCTCCTGAATCATGGCCATGGCGCGATGCAATTGTTCGCCGCAATCACAGCGCAGACTATGGAAGACATCGCCGGTGAGGCAGCTCGAGTGCACGCGCACCAGCGTGGGTTCTGCCGTGAGCGTGCCAAGCGTCAACGCCAGGTAGGGACGATCATCCAGCGCGTTGGCGTAGCAGATGGCGCGGAAGCTGCCCGCCTGCGTGGGCAGGTCGGTATCCACCACGCGCGTGATCAGGCGCTCGTGCCGGTGGCGGAAGGCAATGATTTGCTTGACGCTGATGATGTGCAGCCTGTGTCGCTGCGCGAAGTCCCATAGTTGCGGCAGGCGCGCCATCGTCCCGTCGTCATTGGTGATCTCACAGATGACGCCTACCGGTTGCCGGCCAGCCAGGCGGCAGAGATCGACGGCAGCCTCGGTATGGCCCGCGCGCTGCAGCACGCCGCCGCTCCGCGCCGTCAGCGGGAAAAGGTGTCCGGGGCGCACAAAGTCGGCCGGTTCTGCAGCAGGGT
>JAGUZN010000205.1 GCA_020060775.1 Armatimonadota bacterium | reverse complement strand
GGCCTTCACCACCGCCAGTACCTGTGTGCTCGCACCGACGAACGTGCGCACCTGCCGCACGTTCTCGCGTATGGCCGCCACATCCACTTCCACCCACGCGGGACGTATCATCGCTTCCTCACTCGATACCGCCGGGACATGCCGCCCCAGTCTCGTAATGCTATCCTTCCCCGACGCCGGGGCGTTTCCTGCCGCTGAGTGTTCCCGCGCCGACGTTTCTTCACCCACGTTCCTCCCCATCCGCATAACGGATCGCCGCGTATTTGTGGCAACCCGGGCGCAAGCGCCGGGAAAGAGTCGCGCTTGTCCCTGACCGGGCACACGTTCTCCCCGGGCAGGCAGGCCATAATGCGGTATTCCACGGATGCCAACCGGCATCACGACACCGATATGCTGGGAGGACGGTATGGATGCGATCGTACTTGTCGGGGGCTTCGGCACCCGATTGCTGCCGCTGACCAAGGCGCTGCCGAAACCGCTGATTCCACTGGCGAATGTGCCGTTTATCGAGCGCACCGTGCAGTGGTTGCGCGCCGCGGGGGTGGATCATGTCATCCTCAGCCTGCATTATAACGCCGAGCAATTCATGGCACATTTTGCCCGGCGCGCCACCGGCGTTGACCTGTCGTTTGCCATCGAGGAGACGCCGCTGGGCACCGGGGGGGCGATCAAGAACTGTGAGCGGTTCGTGCGCTCCGACCGTTGCTTCATCTTCAACGGCGACATCTTCACCAGCCTCAACCTGCGCGACATGCTCGCCCAGCACCAGGCGTCGGGCGCGCAGATCAGCCTGGCGCTGACGGAGGTAGAGGACCCCAGCCGCTATGGAGTGATCGAAACGGAAGCGGATGGACGCATCACCGCCTTCACCGAAAAGCCGCCGCGGGAACTGGCGCGCAGCCGCGACATCAATGCCGGGGTATACCTGTTCGAGCGTAACACCTTTGACCTGTTCCCGGATGGCCGGTGTTCCGTCGAGCGCGATGTCTTCCCCAAAGCGCTGCAGACGGGCGTGCAGATGCGGGGGTACCGCGAGTGGCCGTACTGGACAGACCTGGGCACGCCGACGGATTATCTGCAGGCGCACCGGGATATCCTGTCACGACGTGCGCGGCTGGCGCTGGAGGCGCGGGAGATCGCCCCGGGCATCTGGTTGGGGGAGGATGTCGACATCGCTGCCGATGCGACCGTGCACTCGCCCGTGCTGTTAGGCAACGGCGCGCGCGTGGCTTCCGGCGCGTCCGTCGGGCCGGGTGTGGTGCTGGGCGACGGCGCGGTGGTGGAGCACGGGGCGCGGGTGGAGGACAGCGTGTTCTGGAACGGGGCACGTGCGCTCGCCGACGCCTGGGTGCGCGGGAGCATCATCGGGCAGCAAGCCAC
The DNA here is from genome assembly GCA_020060775.1 of Armatimonadota bacterium. Classification (GTDB taxonomy): domain Bacteria; phylum Armatimonadota; class Hebobacteria; order CAIYQO01; family CAIYQO01; genus JAGUZN01. The sequence goes on along the minus strand of JAGUZN010000205.1, from coordinate 15,229 downwards.
GGTGTCCGGGTGTGTGGCCGAGGGGTTGTGCGAGGACCAGGGGGTGCTGCATGGTGCGTGATCATCAGACTGCCTGATAGTCATAATTATCGTCAGATGTTCAATACTTACGACAAACCGTGCCATCAGCAGGTCGAAAGCTATAATTCCCCCCCTCTATGGACAGGATACCCTGCCCGGCAGACGAAAAGAGCATGCAGAGTTAGTCTTGGCAGCATAGGGAAGGTAGCCTGGATGAACGACCTGCAACACCACAGTGATGCCCTGGCGGCTCATGCCTACCTGCTGGTGGAGTACCGACCCGAGCAGGCGAAAACCTTGCAGGATACCCTGCAGCGGTTGGGTGTGCACGGCGTGACGCTCGACCGCCCTCCTGCTGATGCCGGCGCACCTCCCGCGGTGCAGCCACAGCAATCCCTTGCGAATGCCGCCTGTCCGCTGTCGTCCGAGCAGGTCGCGGCGGCGATGCTGAGTATTGCGGCGCAACTGCATTCCTGCCCAGATCTGGCGACCGCCTGCCGTTTTGTGCTGGAGGAGTTGATGACGTTGTGCAATGCCGCCGGAGGTTGGATCGCCCTTCCCGCCAATGGCACGTTGGAGCCGATTGCCTGGTCGGGACTACCTGGTGTGCGCTGGCATGACGTGCAACCCTGGAACATCTTTGTTGCTGAGCACCGGCAGATGTGTCTTGAACCGGCCCCGTCGTCACGGTCGCCGCTGCTGACGAACCTGCTACTGTTGCCGATCTGCCACCACCATACCCTGTATGGGGTCATCGGCCTTGCCAATCGTCCCGGCGGTTTTGTCGAGACCCTGGCCCCCTGGCTGGAAGCGCTGCTCTTCCCGCTCGGGCTGCGCCTGGCGCATGGCGATGTACAGGCGGACGCGCAACTCGCCGCATTGCCGGGCCTAGACGCGTCGCCGTCGTTCACCACCCTCTTTCCCCGGGTCTTCCATGCGGCGCCGATGGCCCTGCATTTACTGCAGGTGGAGAACGGTATGCTGTTGGGAGCCAATGCCAGCGCTCGCCAGCTTTTCAGCGAGTGCGGCATTCTCTACAGCAACCCGCAGCCGTTGGAGGCGCTGTTGCCTGCCGATGCGGCGGCGTCGGTGCGTACATTGCTGGTCCGATGTGCATCAACCCACGAGGCAGTCTCGGCTACCGTGTCGCTTCCCCTGGCCGGCCCTGATGCGGCACGCCAGTTCACCTGCACGTTGATCCCATTGTGGCAGCCGGACGAGCAGCCACAGGTTGTCATGGGGGTCCTGCAGGAAGCCACATCCTCGGCAACGGAGGACTGGCATGCCCTGCTGGACCACTTGACGGTGGGGGTGGTGATTACCGCGGGACACGACCGTACATTCGTCACCGCAAATCGCCGCGCCTACTCATTGCTGAATGGTGATCTCTCGCCGGTGTTGACTGCGCAGCAGCGCGATGATCCTTGCGAGGTTGCATCAGGGGAACAGGAGATTCAACTCCAGGTGGATGGTCGCCTGCGCGTGCTGCGCATGACGTCGACGCCGCTTATGGCCAGCGATGGTGTGCGTTCGCACACGGTGCACCAGTTGCAGGATATCACCGATATGCGCGACCTCGAGCGTGCTAAAGAAGAGTTTGTCTGCATTACTTCGCATGAATTACAGAGCCCGTTGACGGTAATCAAAGGGTACGCAGATCAGTTGTTGTGGGCGCGCACGCAAGGGCAGGATCACATTGACGATGCGTCGCTGCTGGCTATCGACCGTCAGGTTGCGCGAATGCGGCGGTTGGTGCAGGATTTGTTGGATATCTCGTCCGCCGCTATCAACCGGCTACACCTGGAGATCAGCGATATCGCGCTGGACGATGCGCTTGCACGGATGGTGGATGAGTTTTCGCAGACTTCGGGCCGCATCGTCACGCTGACGGCGGCCTCCGGCGCGCGTGTGCGTGGTGATCTGTTGCGCCTGGAGCAGGTGGTGCGCAACTTGCTGGATAATGCCGCCAAGTACTCGCCGACCGACACCCCGATCGCCGTGACCCTCACGGCCGATGCGCATGAGGTGCATGTTGCGGTACGCGATGCGGGAAATGGGATCCCTCCCGAGGAGGTCGCGCTAATTTTCGATCCGTTTTATCGCGCCCGCGCGGCGCGCGTGTCGATGCCGACCGTCGGTTTTGGCCTTGGCCTCACTTTATGCCGGCACATCGTGGAACGGCTGGGCGGTCGCATCACTATCGACAGCACGCCCGGCGAGGGTTCGGTGTTCACCGTGGTGCTGCCGCGGGTGCAGGAAGGGGCCGGCATTGTTTCGCCGGCTGGTGCCGTGACCGCCTGATCGCTGTCTCGCACGTTTGCCGCCCCGGTCGGCAGGGTATATCAGCAAAGCCTGTCGGCGCTGTCGGGCCGGGGGAGCGTGCGCCCCATTCCCCCTGTCATGGATATTGCTCGGGTGATCGGCCATGCCCCGAGGCCATTCTCCTTGTAATCTCCTACAAAAGTTGTTACACTGTGCCTGAATTGCGCTCCCCCTTGTCTCAGCCGGCGCCGACGACCAAGCTGGCGGTGGAGTGGTCAACGTGATGCACGGAAGTGGGCAGGACATGGTATGGCCGATACCCAGCATGCAAACACCGACAACACGGCGTCTGGCCTCCCATCGTTCGACGTACTCTTCGCCCGCTACGAAAAGGGCATTTTCAATCTGATCTATCGTATGGTGGGGGATTACGAGGATGCCACTGATCTGACCTCGCAGACCTTTCTCCATGCGTTGCGCGCCTACAATCGGTTTCGCGGCGAGTCACAGGCCTACACCTGGCTGTACCGTATTGCGGTCAATCTGTGCAAGAATCATTTCCGTAAACGCGACCGCGAAGCCCGGTTTCAGTTTCAATCTCTCGATGCCCCGATTCTGGCGCATGGCGATGAGCTTGAACGCGACCTGGAAGATTTTACACAATCGCCGGAGCGCCTGATGGAGGGGCAGGAGCTGCAGGGGCACATTCGGACGGCGCTGATGCGACTGACGCCAGAATTGCGCATGGTGATTTTGTTGCGCGATGTGCAGGGGATGTCGTATCAGGAAGTGGCTGAGATTACCTCCTGTACCGTCGAGGCGGTGAAGAGCCGCATTTTTCGTGCCCGCAGTCAGTTGCGGCAAATTTTAAGTCCGTACTTGCGGTCACAGGAATCCTGTGATGCCGGTGAGACGGCGCCTGACACTGCGAAAGGGACTCACGCATGAAACACGGGTATCTTATTCTCTGGTTGCTGATGCTGAGCATGTTGGTCGGGGTATCGGTCTGCGCGTCGGCGCAGGAGGCTGAGCAGCCGATCATCCGTGACATTGCCTTTACGGGCTTTGTGCACCTGGGTGCTGAAGACCAGGGGCAGGTGCAACAGGCGATCAGTTCACAGGTCGGCCAACCATTTGCCAAAGAAGCGGCGGACGCCGATGTGGTGGCTATTCTGGAGCTTGGCTGGTTCTTCCGGGCCGAGTACCGCACTGAAACCATGGAGGGGGGTGGCGTACGGCTGATCTTTCAATTGGTGGAGAATCCGGTGGTGGGCGAGGTGACGTTTGACGGCAATACCGTGATCAGCACCGAGGATCTGAATAAGGCCGTGCGCACAAAAGCGGGCAGCGTGTTGAATCGCGAGCAGGTGACCGCCGATGCGCTTCGCATCAAGGAAGTCTATGCAAAGGCCGGGTACACCCTGGTCGAGGTCACGAATATTAACATTTCGCCGGAGGGGAAACTCGTCTTCAGCCTCTTCGAGCCACGGGTAGATGAGATCCGCATCGAAGGGAACACTAAAACGAAAGACGAGGTTGTGCGGCGTGAACTGCACGTGCGCAATGGCCAGGTATACAACATCAAAGACCTGCATACCTCTTTGCGGAACCTGGAGGAGCTGGGGATCTTTCAGGAGGTGACGGTGATGCCCGAACCGGGCACGAAGCCGGGCACCTTGCTGGTGACCTTCCGTGTGCAGGAGAAGCGGACCGGCCTGGCCGCCTTCGGTGTGGGGCACAGTAACATTGACGGCGTGATCGGTTTCATCGATGTCTCGGATGCCAACCTCTTCGGCACCGGGCAGCGCGGGAGCCTGCGTTATCAGTTCGGCGGCGATACCAGTTATCAACTATCCTATACCAACCCCTACATCGATCGCAGGCGCACCAGCATGACGTTGAATCTGTATGATCGTGAGTTGTCGCGCCAGGTGGTGCAGGGAAATTCGTCTCAGTACGATGAGCGGCGCAAGGGCGCCAACATCAGCTTTGGACGCAAGTTCAGGCAGGATGAGGAAGTCGTAACCAGGGGATTTGTCACTTTCCGCTCGGAGAATGTCAAGGGAGTTCCCGGTGAAGACGGTACGTTACCGGTCGGATTGGAGTCGCCTTACGACATGCGCAGCGTGACGCTGTCCGCCGTCCGGGATGAATTCGATCCGTCCAAAGGAACTGCGTTCAAACGGGCGTACTATGGTGCGACCGCGGAAGTGGCCGGATTCGGTGGGGTGGCCTTCAATAAATTCACTGTCGAGGGCCGGCGGTATTTAGCGTTACGGGAGATCAAGCCCAAGCACGAGGCACAAAAGCCCATGCACTGGGTGTACGCCACGCGCCTGATGGTGGGGACGTGCACCGGCTCGCCGAAACCGCTTGACCAGTTCCTCGTCGGCGGCGCAGACAGCCTGCGCGGGTATGCCGAGGACCGCTTTCCCGGGATGCATATGGTGCTCTGGAATAATGAATTGCGCGTGCCGTTCACCGATGCTTTGCAGGGTGTGCTCTTTGTCGATGTGGGTGATGGCTGGGGCGGCTCGTTTGCAGACCAGTATGGTGATCAGAGTTTCAAGCTGCACACCGGGTACGGGTTGGGCATCCGCATCCAGACGCCCATCGGGCCCCTACGCCTGGACTACGGCCTGGGCGGTGACGGCAGCAAAGAATTCCATTTCGGCATGGGCTCGACCTATTAGTTCTGGTGCCGGTCACTGTTTGTGTGACGAGCCGCCGGGATACACTGGATGATGAGTACGACCTGTTCGCCAGGCCCTGTTTCGATCGGATGTCGGTCACGGCGATGTTGCGAACAGTTTGCGCTAGACGAAATGTAACGAAAAGAGGAATATCCATGGTTCGACCCTGTTTAGCAGGCCTCGTATTGGCCACGCTGGTGATGTTGTTGCTGCCGGTGACCGGCATCTGTGCGAAGGCTCCGGCAAAGTCTGATTCGTCGCCCGTCATGGCCATTGGGGTGATTGATTTCCTGGCCGTGCAGGAAGAGTATCGCGGCGTTGAAGAAATGGTGACGCGCGTGAATGCGTTGGGCAGCAGTTTTCAGAGCATTCTCTCTGAACTAGAATTAGGCCTTGGCCTCCCGGAGGCTGACTTCAAGGATTATGTGGATCGCACTGGCGCTGCCGTGAAAGTGGACGAAGCGCGCATCAAGGAACTGCAAGAGACCGCGCGCAAGAATATCGAGGAGTTGCAGACGCTGAAGAACATTGAGGAAGCGAAGCAGACCGACGAACAGAAGGCGCGTTCCGCCCAACTGGAGAAGGACTATAACGCGGCTGTTGCCGTCATCCAACAGAAAGAAAAGAGTTGCATCGACCAGTTCAGTGCCGAGCGTGACCGCTGCCGACAGGTGGTGGATGACATGATCAACAAGGCTATCGAGAAGGTGGCCGCGGATAAGAAATTAAGTCTGGTTGTGCTCAAGGACTTCCCGGTCGGTCGTGACCAGAAGTTGCAGATCGTGTGGGGCGGGACCGATATCACGGCGGATGTCGTGAAGTATTTGAATGAGTCATTCAAGCCTGAGATGCTGGATAAGAAATAGGTCGTGTCGCCGACCTGGCGACGGCCATAGGCAAGGGCCGTGGGGGATCATCTTCACGGCCCTTCTGCTTTGCGCGTGCCTGGCCTGCCTGGGCGGGTGTCGCAGGGCGCCACAACCGCCGCCACCGGAAGGGTGGGTACGGTTGGACGCGCTGACCCCTCTGCATCCCAATCACCTGCTGCTTGCCGATATCGACCGGCGGTTGGCGAGTCTGGCCGCGTTGCACGAGCGTGTTGATGCCCGGGCTGGCCTGCCATTGCCCCCAGCAACGGTGGAGCAGCCGTTACCGGTGAGTACGCCGTTGCCCTCAGCGCCGACAGTGACTCGCGATGCCCCGGATGCGGGCGATCTGGATTCGCTCGCACAGGAGTACCGCAAGCGCCATCTTAGGCATCAACAACAACGCCGCTTCGACCGCGAGTTTCGCCAACTCAAGCAGCAGTACGCGTCTGCGTTGGACGAGACTCAACACCGCATCCAGTCGGAAGCCGATGCAGCGTTGCGCGAGGTCGATGCTCGTTTTGCCAATGATATGTTGAATGCGGACCTGGGCGAGCAGACGGCTCAACGCTTTGCCGCCAACTGGCCTGCTGATGCCCGCGCGCAGAAGGTGCTCGCCAGTGCCAGGGAGAAGGCCGCGCACACGCGAACGCAGTATGATGCCGCTCGAAGCGCTGTCGAGGCAGCGTATGCTGTGCGCCGGGAGGAGGCAGTGGAGGATAATGCCCGGCATCTCGATGCGGCACGCGAAGCTCTGTGGAGGGCGCTGAGCGCAGAGACGCAGCGTGCATTGGATCGTGAACCAGCGTCTTCCACCGCACCGGATTTGACATTTGCACCTCCCTCCGCGATCACGTTTGCCGAGTTGCCTGCGGAGGTGATTGCACTGGACCTCCCGGGGCTCGCGCCTGCATTGTCTTCGGCCAGTGATCGGGGCGACACAGCCACGCGCCGTGCCTTCGAGCAGATCGATACCTCGCGGCAGCGCCTGCTCGCTGCACGGCGTGAAATCGCACGCGCCATCGATACGGATACACGCGCCGTCATTCGCAGCGTCGCCACACAACATGGCTTCATCGTGCATACTGATGCCTCACACGGCGAGGAAATGACGGCCCAAGTGCGCCTGTGGTTGCAGGAGTATTGGCCGGAGGCAGCTAACAAATGAAACGGCATGCCGCCAGTTATACTGGTTCGGCGTGACATGGAGGAAGCGTAGTACCGTGGAGATTTCTCTAGGTCAACTTGCCCTGCAACTGGGCGGCAGATTGGATGGCGATGATGAGGCGCTGGTCGTTACCGGCGTCGCCGGCTACGATCAGGTAGTCGACGGCCAGGTGACTTATGTCCGGGAGGAGCGCCATTTGCCTGCTGCCGAGGCCTCGCCGGCACTTGCCATTATCGCGCCCTCATCGGTGACCCGCGCCGGCAAGCCGCTGATTATTGTTGACGATCCCCGCGCCGCATTTGCGCGCGCATTGCAGTTGTTCGACTGGCGCCGCCGTCCCATTCCGGGCGTTGACCGCACGGCAAGCGTAGCACAGTCCGCAGCGATCCACGGGCGGGCCTACGTTGGTCCGCAGGCTATCATCGGCGAACGCGCGGTCATCGGGGATGGTTGCATCATCTACCCGCACGCCGTCATCGGTGATGATGTGGAGATCGGGGCTGACACCATTGTCTATGCCAACGTCAGCATTTACCCCAGGTGCACTATCGGCAGCCGGGTGATCCTGCATGCCGGCACGGTGGTCGGCGCCGACGGCCTGGGGTTCGAGCCAACGCCGGAGGGGTGGCAGAAGATTCCGCACCTCGGCACGGTGGTCATTGAAGACGACGTGGAGATCGGGGCCAATGTGACGGTCGACCGCGCGACGACCGGTGCAACGGTCGTTGGCGCCGGCACCAAAATCGATAATTTGGTGCATATCGCTCACAACGTGCGGGTGGGTCGGCGTTGCATGATTGTGGCCCAGGTGGGGATTGCTGGCAGTTCCGTGCTGGAAGACGGCGTCATCATCGCCGGGCAAGCCGGGGTGGGGGATCATCGGCATGTCGGGGCAGGCGCGCAAATTGCCGTGCGCGCCGGGGTGACGCGCGATGTTCCAGCCGGCGCAAAAATTTCCGGCTATCCCGCACAGTCGCATAGCGATCAACTGCGCATGGAGGCCGCCCTACGCCGCTTGCCGGAGTTACTGGAGACGGTAAAGCGGTTGGAACGCCTGCTTGCCGAGGAAGGCAAGGGCATGTCGGAGGCATAAGTGACGCCCACCCTCGTGGGCATGGTCTCGGGTCTTCTCCTCGATTCATCGCTGCAGACCGTGTGCGGACCTTCGCCCAACTGAGGGTGGGAGAGTGCGGATCACATGGCAACGGGCAAGTTGCCATGTGATCGTGCCGTGATCAGTTGTTTGCGCAGGAGAGTTCCGGGAGGGGGGCATCTGCGCTGGAGAGGTCGGCCAGCGTGGTCCCTTCGAGGACACTGAGCATGGCGTCGCCGGCGCGCTCCAGCAGCAGGCGCAATTGGCAGTTCCCTTTGCGCATACAATCCTGGCCACGCGAATCGCAGTCATACAACTGCTGCGGTCCTTCGACACTCTCGATGATCTGCCGTACGGTGATGTCGCGGGGATCACATGCCAGTTCAACACCGCCGCCGTAGCCACGGATGGTACGAATGAGCTGTGCCTGGGTCAGTGCCTGCAGTACAGCGGGGAGGAACTTGCGGGGGATGCCCTGCCGCTCTGCGATGGCTGGCAGAGTTGTGCGTTCCGTGGGATGGCATGCAAGGTCCATCATGGCACGAAGCGCATAGTCAGTTTTAGCAGAAAAGCGAACCATTGAAAACCACCAAACCTTCAAGATTTCTGTTCATTTGGACTGATCCGCACGTGGAAGAACAGCATTCCGCTGCGGATGGCATCAGGTACTGCGGGGCAAGCGGGGGCGATGTGGTGGATGGCGCGTTTCAGCGCTTCTTGCGCCTAACTGCTGACCAAGCAGTCATACGGCACCAAACACTCGTTACCGGTTAAGTTGCGAGTTCAGCCACACTAACTACCCTCAACGATATATAATACCATATTCGTCTCAAAAAACCTTTTTCTAACGAAAAAGCTGTGGGCTGGCCTCCTGCTTTCTTAACGATATAGCACAGCCCGACGGCTCCCATAGTATCAGATAATGCCTATGTTATCCAAGAGTCATTAGCGAGAGAAGTTGTGAAAATGATATATTTTGATGGTATTGCCGATGCAGTAGCTGGGGGTGAGGCGTAATAACGGGCGATAGTCTGCACCACTCAACGCCGGCCCCCCCACCAGATTCGACACGCTGATTGCCAGCAGGCCATTGTGTTCTGAGAGGTCAGGGGCTGGCGCCGCCTGCATGATGCCCTGCCCGGCGAGGGGGGTGTAGCGCAATCCATATGCCTCGGGCGGCGTGGTGCCGAAGTAGCTGAACGCGAGGGTGGGCAGTCCTTCGCGCTGTTGTAGTGCGGCGAGTGCGCCGAGGTCCTGTCCCCAGTCGTAATTGGAATCGGCCAGCACATGGTATCCCTGGGATGTGCCCCCGGCACAGGCGTTGAAGAAGGCGAGGTAGTCGGGGTAGGCCCGCGCCAGCGTGACCCCCTGCCATAGACACAGGGGCAGGAGCAGCCAGGGGAGCATGCGCCGACGGCTGAGCAGCATGACCCAGGCGCCGGCGAGGATGAAGAGGAAGGGGTAGAGCGGCAGCAGGTGTCGGATGCCCAGGTTGATGGAGACGCCGAGCAGGCCGAACGCGGCTGCCGCATAGATGACTACCGGCGCCAGCAGCAGTATCCATTCCGCGGCTGGAAGCGTAATGTTCCGGCGCACGTGCGGGATGCATATGCCGACAAGGATGCCCAGTACGAGCAACAGGGTGGGGAGGGGCGTTTTCACGGCGAAGGCGACGGGAAAGTAATACCACCAGGAGCCGTTTGTCTTTGTCTGCCCGCACAGGTAGGCGATATGCTCTTCCTGCATCACCACGTTGATCCCGCGCAGGTACTGCAGAGCGGGCACGGGTAAGCGCTCCAGCGTGGAGGCATTCGCGGCCAGGGGCTGTCCGGGGTGGGCGCCGAGCGGTTCCACGGAAAAACCATAACTCCCCCACAGCGTGATCCCTGAGATGAGCAGCAGGAGTACGCCCACTCCGGCGGCGTGGGCGAATCGGCGAGGGTGCGATGGCAATAGATCGCCAGTGGCGCGAGCGGGCCACCAGACGTGCAGCAGCAGTATGATGCCCACGATGGGAATGAGGATGAGTGCGGAGAACTTGGCGGCAAAGGCCAGGCCGATGGCGATGCCGGCCCAGATCAACCGTCCGCGAGAGGGCTGGTGCAGATACTTCCGGAGTGTGTAGAGTGCCAGAGTAATGGTACAGGCGGCGGCCAGATCGGTGGTGGCCAGCCCACCATGGGCGAGGAAGTTGGGGTCGAGCGCGAATAGTGCGACGGCGAGCACGCCGCCCCACGGCCCAAAGAGTTCGCGCGACCAGAGGAAGATGGTGATCCCCAACACGATGACAAAGAGCAGCACAGGCAGGCGGGCGCGCGCAATGATGTCTAATCCGGCAGGCGGATCATGCCAGATCGTCTCGCCGGCCATTTCCCAGATGCGGAAGGGCTCACGCCAGCCGCGGGCCGCCGTGGAGAAGTAGACGGCGGGGTGGTTAACGACCGGCAGCGCTTCGAGGATGTTAGCTAGCGGGGGGTGGTGCAGGCTCAATCGAAAGTCGCCGGTGCGCAGGATGGCGATGCCGCGGGTGACATGGTTCTGTTCATCAAAAGTGGGCGACAAGTGACGCTGCGCCAGCGTAATCAGCACGGCCATGCCCAGCAGCAGGGCGAGGGTGATGATCCAGCTCCATGCGGGTATGATAATCGATGAGGGGTGGCGTGTCATGATCGTTGCTCCTCCTTTTCCATTCCTGCCCGGCGTTCTCCTGCCGCTCTCGTGGGAGGGCTCGACCGCCGGATGCCGAAGTTAAGGTAGCGGAGCATTGCCAGGTCATGTCTGTTGAGTTGACGCGAGTACCCCATACGCTGAGGAGATCGGTATACTCTACAGCCGGATGGCTGGTGTGCAGTGTGCTGGTGGCGTTGGCGTACTGGGGCACCATGCGACCGGACTTGCTGCTCTGGCCAGGCAAGCAGACGCACGGGCATACGACCGCGGCTGTGGCAGCATTGACGTTCGATGACGGTCCACACCCGTTGTGGACGCCGCTGCTGGCCGATACCCTGGAGCGGCATGGGGCGCGCGGCACTTTCTTTCTGGTCGGCGCAGAAGCGATGCGCTACCCGGAGTTAGTGGTGCGTCTGGCCCGCGCCGGGCATCAGGTAGCCAGTCACAGCTATTCGCATCCGTATCCGAACCTGACGCGCCGCTCTCGCGCGGAGATTAATGCTGAGATTCAGCAATCGCTCAAGGTGCTGCGCCAACTCACCGACCAGCCGGTGTACGATTTTCGCCCGCCCGGCGGTGCGCTGGACCAGACGATGATCGATGCGCTGCGCGCACACGACCTGCGCGTTGCCATGTGGAGCTACAATACCGCCGATTGGTCCTCCCCCGCGCCGGGGGTGACGGCGGCGCGCATGCAGGCGCATTTGCGTCCCGGCGTAGTGATGCTGCTGCACCAGCGGGAGAATACGGTGCCTGCGCTGGAAGATTTTTTCATGCAAGGTGGGAAAACGGGGTATACCTTTCTCACTCTGAATGCGTTATGGCAGACCGGCCTGCATGCCCCCGGCAGGGGCCAGGTCGATGGAGAACCGTGAGCGATGCCGACACATGTTGACGACACCCAGGTGACGCCGCCGTTACCGAGCACCCGTATCCCTTCACTGGTGATCCTTGTGTTGCTGGCGGGGATTATTCTACTGTACCTCTGGGGGCTGCGCAGCCCCGATAGATTGCTCGGTGGTCCGCCGGAGAAAATCGAGTATCTGCGGCATATGGCGCCGGCGAAACAGCCGAGTGGCGTGAAACCGGTGGCGCAGCCCGTCACGCCATCGGCTCCGCCCTCGCCTGCGCCGGCAGTGACGGTGCCACACGCCCCTGCAGTGCCCGCTGAAACCCCAAAGCGCGTGGTGGGCGAGTGAACATGGCCACCGGCGCATTGCCGCCGTGCTGTGGCGCACGCCCCACCGTGGAGATTGCCCGGCGTTTGCTGGGAGCCATGGTGATCCGCGACCTGCCCGAGGGACGGGTGGCCGGGCGCATCGTGGAGACCGAAGCGTACTTACAGGATGACCCGGCCTGCCACGGGGTGCGCGAATTGCCTGACGGCACGATGGCGCACCGGCAGACGGCGCGCAACGCAGCGATGTTCGGGCCTCCCGGCTGCGCCTACGTCTACTTCACCTATGGCAACCACTTCATGCTCAACGTCGTCACCCAGCCGGCAGGGATGCCGGAAGCAGTGCTCATCCGCGCGCTGGAACCGATGGAGGGGCTGGAGATCATGCTGGCGCGCCGTGGGGTGGATAACCCCCGGGAGACGACCAATGGCCCGGGCAAGTTAACGCGCGCGCTGGGCATCGGGCGGGAGCTCGACGGACATGATCTGGCACAGCCGCCGCTGCAGATTGTGCTGCACGATCCCATACCCGAGGCAGAGATCGTCACCACGACGCGCATCGGCATCAGCCGCGCCATCGACTACCCGTGGCGTTTTTACGTGCGGGGCAACCACTGGGTTTCGCGCAAGTGACAGGACCACCCGGGCGGGTGGTCCTGCTCTGTGCGCAAGGTGTTGACGCTGGTATTACGGCAGTTTCTTTTCCAGGAAGGACCAGAAGTATCCGCCGAAGAGGTTCTCCACATCGCGCCGCACTTCGTCCTCGGTCACCTGCCAACCGGTGTTGGCGATGTCCAGGTATTTTTCGTAGAGCACATCGCCGATGATCTCGCGCGAGTGCGCCCATTTGTAGATCAGTTGATCGAGCACGCGTGCATCGGAGTGCTGGGGGATGAAGCTGACGCCCAGCGTTTCCATGCGCATCCGCGTCATCTCGTCGATGAAGACGGGATTGTTGAGGAACCACCAGCAGCCAAAGAGGAGCAGGTTACGGAACTTGCGCGCCACGATGCACAACTCATGCTGGTTCACGCGATCGAGCATGGTGACCATGAACTTATTGCGCGGGAAGTTGGCGCAGAGGTATTCCACTGCCTCCACATTGCTCGGGCCGACCGAGTCGCCGGCGAGCCGGAGATCGGGGTTCACCAGTTTCTTCACGCCGATCATCATGGCGAAGGGGATGTTCAGTTCGGCGCACACCGGCAGGATGCACTCGTTGATGAGCGTGCCGCGCGCCGATGCTTCGGGGAAGGCAAAGCTCGGCGGCAGTGAGACCGCCATGTAGAGGGCGCCCATGCGCTGCACCCAGTCGGTGAGGAAGCGCCGGACTTCCGCCAGCGTGGCGTCGGACAGCTCGGCGGTCACCGCGTAGCCGAAGTCGCGCAGGCGCGGCCAGTTGTCCTCCCAGCCGTTAAGCAGCGGGTCGATGCGCAGTGCGGCTTTGAAGCGTGGGTCGCGCGATCCGCCCTGTTCCCATACCGGGCGCTCCAGGTCGTCGAAGGGATCATTGGTCATCACGACATCTTTCACATGCGCCGTTTTGAAGACCAGATCGAGATATTCCGCGCGCTCCATCCCGGCGAAAAATCTTCGGTAGGCGTCGAGATCTCGCGTGCTGACATCGAGGTCGAGGTGGTGCAGTACGGTGAGCACGCCGCGACACGCTTCGCTGTACGGGGTATTGTCGAGAAATAGCGTCTTCCAGATGAGGTCGGCCTGTTCGCGCTTTGACATTGCCCAGAAGGTCTCGTAGGGCATGTCGATATAGCGGAAGGTTTCGGCGACCAGATAGTGGTAGACGAGCAACTCATCGATGCCCCACAGCAGCAGGTCGCCGAAGCCGGCATCGTAGATATGCGTATGCATGTCGGTAATCTGCACTTCGTCGATCGCCCGATCGACGATGCTGCGCAGTTGCGCGGCCGTTTCAATTGTCATGGGTACGCTCCTTGGACGGGTGGAAACAGTGTGTTCGCTATTATCAGTTCGCACCCGGGCGGGCAACTTCCTGCCCGACTATAGGGCATGCGGCAACTTCAGCGGTAAAACGGCGTGTTCCGGTTGACAGTACGCGGCAGCGCTGTGATAGGATACGGGCAGATTATCAGGCGGAGACGATCTCTGCCCCAGGATGCTTATGATGAATGATTTCTCGATGCGAAGTATTGCCGAAGAGGCGCGCGCCGCCGGGCGGCAGCTTGCCACCGTGTCCGGCGAGGTGCGATCAGCAGCGGTGCGCGCGATGGCGGACGGCTTGTTGGCACAGAAGGCGGCGATTATGGCTGCGAATGCCGAGGATGTCGCTGCCGCAGAGGCAGGAGGGCTGACCGGCCCACTGCTCAAACGCCTGCAGCTTTCGGAAAAAACCTTGACCTACATGTACGACCGATTGCAGGAAGTGGCGGCGTTACCTGATCCGCTGGGCATTGTCACGCGCGGGCATGTGCGTCCCAGCGGTTTGCGCGTGCAGCGGGTGAGTGTGCCGTTGGGCGTGATCGCCATTATTTACGAGTCGCGCCCGAATGTGACCACCGATGCGGCTGGCGTGTGCATCAAGAGCGGCAATGCCGTCATCCTGCGCGGCGGGTCAGAAGCGCTGCGCACCAATGTGCTGCTGGCGGAGACGATGGCGCAGGCTGGGGCCTCGGTCGGGGCGCCAGCGTTGGCGATTCAAGTAGTGCGTACCGCTGACCGCGCGGCGGTGGGCGAGTTGCTGCACCTCGATCGCTTGATCGACGTGGTGATTCCGCGTGGCGGCAAGTCGTTGATCGAGCGCATTACGGCCGAGAGCCGCATCCCGGTCATCAAGCATTACGACGGGATTTGCCACCAGTATGTGGCGGCCGATGCGGACATTGCCATGGTGACGGCGCTGGTGGTGAATTCGAAGTGTGAGCGGGTGGAAGTGTGCAATGCGCTGGAGACGCTGCTGGTGGACGCGGCGATTGCGGAGCGCGCGCTGCCGGCGATTGCCGGGGCGTTGACGGCGCAGGGGGTGGAGCTGCGCGGTTGTCCGCGTGCGCAGGAAGTGGTCCCCATGGTTCCTGCCGGCGAAGAGGATTGGAGTACGGAATACCTGGCCCCCATTCTCTCCATCTGCGTGGTCGATGGCGTCGATGCGGCGATCGATCACATCAATACCTACGGTTCCGGTCATACCGACGGCATTATCACGCAATCGCTCGCGCTGGCCGACCGCTTTGTCGCCGGGGTGGATGCCGCATCCGTGCTGGTGAATGCCTCCACGCGCCTGTCGGGCGGCGGCGACTACGGGCT
>JAGUZN010000099.1 GCA_020060775.1 Armatimonadota bacterium | reverse complement strand
ACGCAGAAGGCCGGCGGGCGCATTGACGCCGCGCTCCGAATCGCGCCGCCAGCGCCAGCGGCATCCGCTGCATCAGGCGTAAGCATCATCCCTGGCGAGACAGATCGCCGAACAACCCGTGCTCGGGCATCCACACCAGCTTCACCGTGCCCACCGGGCCATTGCGTTGCTTGGCAATCGCCACTTCCGTGATGTTCGTCTCGTGCTCGTCGTAGCCGGCTTTGCGCAACTCCTCTTCGCCGTAATAGTTCGGACGGTAGAGAAACATCACCAGGTCGGCATCCTGCTCAATCGCTCCCGACTCGCGCAGATCAGAGAGCTGCGGACGACGGGGAGAACGGCTTTCCACCATGCGCGAGAGCTGCGAGAGGGCGATCACCGGCACGCTCAACTCGCGCGCCAGCGCCTTGAGGCCGCGCGCGATATGCGCGATCTCCTGCGTGCGGTTCTCTGCGTGCGACGGGCTGTGCATCAACTGCAGGTAGTCCACCACGATCAGCCCCAATCCGCCCTCCGAGGCTTTCAGGCGCCGCGCCTTCCCGCGCATCTCCAGCACGGTGGCATTGGGCGAATCATCGATGAAGATCGGACACTCCCACAACCGCTCCACCGCTTGCGCCAGCCGCGCCATATCCTCGTCGGCAATCATCGCGTGCCGCACGGCATCCTGGTTCACCCGGGCTTCCGAACACAGCAGGCGCAGGGCAAGCTGCTCCTTCGCCATTTCAATGCTGAAGATGGCCACCGGCGTGCGCTCCAGCGTCGCCACGTTGCGCGCGATATTCAGCGCCAGCGCCGTTTTCCCCATACTGGGGCGCGCCGCTACGATGATCAGGTCTGCGGGGTGCAGCCCGGCGGTGATGGCATCCAGATCGCCAAAGCCGGTACTCAAGCCGGTGCTCGGGTTCTGGCTTTCGCGCGTGTCTTCAATATTGAAGAATTGCGATTTCACCAGGTCCTGCAGGCGCACGAAGCCGCTGGTGACATTGCGCTCGGCAATGGAAAAGATTTTCTGTTCGCTTGTATCAACCAGCTCTTCCAGGTCTTGATCGCCCTGATAGGCGGAAGTCATGATCTCATCCGCCGCTTTGATGAGCTGACGCTGCAGCGCTTTGTTGCGAATGATGTTGGCGTAGTGCGTAATGCCCGCCGCCGTCGGCACCTGCGACATGATGGTGGTGAGGTACAGGGTGCCGCCGATGGCGTCGAGCTGGTTGTGGTTCTTCAACCAATCGCCCAGCGTAATCAGGTCGACGGGCTCGTTGCGGTTAAACAGATCCAGGATGCCCTGGAAGATCATACGGTGGGCTTCCCGGTAAAAGTCTTCCGGACGCAGCGTTTCCGCAGCACGGGCAATGGCATCGCGCTCGAGCAGCATGGCACCCAACGCTGCTTGTTCGGCTTCGAGGTTCTGCGGTGGAATTTTCTCGAGAATATTCGTTGATGCGCTCATGATGGCCCCCCATGATCCCGGCATGGCTGGGGTGGCGTCATGGTCGCGGCCAGTGCGCGGCGGCGCACGGAACGGCCAGGGGGTGCCAACGCCGGGGGTATAGAAAACACAGGCTGGATGAGAGATCGATCTCTCATCCAGCCCATTGTAGCAGAAAAACGCCGGTGGCGCAGCAAGCAGAGGGCTTACTCGGTCGCCTCCTCAGTCGCGGCTTCCGGCTCCACCTCTTCCGCGGTAGGCTCAGCGGGCGCAGGGGCGGTAGCGGCTTCCGCCTGCAGGTTCGGGTCAAACACGTGGACGGTCAACGTCGCGCGCGCCTCACCCATCAACTGCACGGTCACCGGATGGTCGCCGATGGTGCGAATAGGCTCGCCAAGGTGGATTTTGCGGCGATCGACGGCAATGTCGAACTGCTGCTTGATGGCCTCGGCAATGTCGGCAGTGGTCACCGAGCCATACAGCTTGCCGCCCGGGCCGGCATGGGCTTCCATGCTGACCGTGGCGTTGTTCAGACGCTCGGAGGTGGACATGGCGGCCGCCACCAGGCGCTGTCGCTTGCGCTCCAGCCGGCGCTTGTTGTGCTCCAACTCGCGCAGTTTGCCGGGATTCACGTACTCGGCCAGTTTGCGCGGGACGAGGAAATTGCGCGCATAGCCGGGGGCAACGTCAACAACCTTGCCCGGCTCGCCCAGGCCATAGACTTCTTCGGTGAGGATCACTTTCATCTGGCATCTCCTTTGGTCTGCCCACGCAGGTTGTCGTCAACGATAGGGCATGCCTGGAGCGCCGCCCCGGTACACGATCTTCCAGGCCTCACCCTCGCGGATGAGATGGAAACCGTGGGTCCCCGAGTCCTCGGCCAGTCCGACTTCCACCAGGGCGGTATCACCCGTCACGGTGGCCTTCAGACTGTCCAGATCGAAGAGGGGCATCCCCTGCTTACCCTGTTGCTCGAAGGTCTTCGGCGCGTGTTGCGCCTGCGATCCCTTCGACAACAATGCATGTGCCGTCGCGAATTCGCCCGCCTTCAGAGCCGACAGATACTCCTTCACGACCTGTGAAGCCTTCTCGGCGTGTTCCGTCGTGTCAGGCGCCGTCGGCGCCGGTTGGGTTGTCGGCGTGGGCGGCTTCGGCGGTTGCGATCCCGAAAATGTCGGGATCTTGCAGCCCGCCAGCAACCCCAGCACGGCAAGACCGGCTGTCAGGAGCGCGATGCGCTTGAGCGGCGTGGGCGTTATCATATTGAACCGGGCAAGTCTAGCAGATCGTTTCATCGTATGTCAAGGCTCCACGGTGGGATGGTGCTGCGAGTCACCGGTGGCATCGCCGCCAACACGGGACCACGCACAACAATTACCCTACTGCGCTTGTTCCCGACATCCGACACCATTAACCCTGCGGCAGTGCGTCGGGCAGGAAGCCTGGCTCTGCATACCGAATCAAGCCGTATACCCTGACGCGGAGGTCACGATGAACTGCTACGAATTGATCAATACGCGCTGCAGTATCCGCGCTTTTGAAAACCGCCCGGTGCCGGAGGACGCACTCGCCCGCATCCTGGAGGCGGCGCGCCTGGCGCCGTCCGCCGCGAATCGCCAGCCGTGGCACTTT
>JAGUZN010000020.1 GCA_020060775.1 Armatimonadota bacterium | reverse complement strand
CGCCTTTTTCGCCATGGGCGGCAGCCAGTTGCAGTGCAACATGGTGGACGCGGCAACGCTGCGCCGCGCCCAGGCCTGCCCGCAGGACTACCGCGGCCTGATGGTGCGCGTGGCGGGGTACAGCGCCGAGTTCACCCATATGGGCAAAACCTTGCAGGACGAGATCATCGCCCGCACGGAGGGGTTCGTGTGAAGGATAAAGGATAAAGGATGGGTCGGGTCCGTCTGTAGGTGGCGGGCGTTTGTCCCGCCCCGGCAGCCGATCTGGCATACGTGCCCGACCACACGAGCCTGGCTCCGCAGACCGTTCCTGCGGGCGCAGCCCGCTTTAGAGTGCGGCATGGAATGCCGCTTTGTGTTTCGAGAGCGGTGCATGCCTTCCCGACCTTCTCCCCCACCCTGCGGGCGCATGCCGGGGTGCATCCCGTGTCTTGCGCCGGGCGATCGTTCGAGTACATGGCGCAGACGTCGTAACGGTATGCGATCGTTCGCAACACAAAGCGGCGATGCTCGCCGCACTCCAAAGCGGGCTGCGCCCGCAAGAGTGCCTACCGTGCTGTGTGCTCCACACCGCCACACCCCCCACCCCCCTGGAACCTGGAACCTGGAACCTGGAACTCGTCGTCACTCCAGCCGCCCGTCCTGGATGCGCAGGATGCGGTCGGCCTCGTCGGCCAGGCGTTCATCGTGGGTGACCATGAGGAAGGTGACGCCCGACTCGCGGTTCATCTCGCGCATGAGCGTGAAGACCTGGCGGCCGCTCACGCTGTCGAGGTTGCCGGTGGGTTCGTCGGCGAGCACCAGGCTGGGGATGACGGTGAGGGCGCGGATGATGGCCGTGCGCTGCTGTTCACCGCCGGAGAGCTGGCCGGGCAGGTTGTCCAGCCGTTCGCCCAACCCCACGCGCTCGAGCAACCCGCGTACCCGCGCCACATCCTCCTCCCCCGGGCCGCCCGGGCGGATGAGCAGCGGCATGAGCGCATTCTCCAGGCAGGTGAATTCGTCGAGCAGGTAGTGGAACTGGAAGACGAAGCCCAGGCGGGTGTTGCGCAGTTCGGCCAGTGCCTCGTCGCTGGCGGTGTTGAGATCCTGCCCGGCCACGATGACCTCCCCCTCGCTGGGGCGATCGAGCGCGCCGAGGATGTTGAGCAGCGTCGATTTCCCCGAGCCCGACTGCCCGAGCAGCGCGACGAACTCCCCCGGGTACAGGGTGAGCGTGACATCGCACAACGCATGCACCGGGCGCACGCCGGGATAGATTTTGTGCAGCCCGCGGGTGATCGCCACGGGTTCGCCGTCGGGCATGATGCGCCTCCAGGCTGAGCGTAGCGCAGATCGCCGCGCGATGCCAGACCGGGAATGCGACAGGGGGAATGGAAGGATAAAGGATAAAGGCTAAGGGCTAAGGGATGAAGGTATAGGCGGCAAGCCACGAGATCACCCCCCTTATCCTTGAGATATTGACCATTCTGTACAACATTCTGTACCGAGTGGTCAACTTGGTGTATAATAGGTGCAATATCGGGAATACCATGAACAGGCCATGGGCTACAATCGCGGTAGTCCAGCAAGGGGGATATGATGGTGATGACGTATCACGGGGTACCGGCATCGGATGCGCGGGGCAATTTCGGCGACCTGTGCAATCGCGTGGCCTACGGGAAGGAACGCATTGTCGTCACCCGGTATGGCCGTCCCCTCCTCGCCCTGGTGCCGCTGCACTCCATCGCGTCGCTGCAGCGCTACAGCGAGCGGTTCGGCTTCACCCTGTCCTCGCAGCGCGCGTCGATGGTCGACGTGAAAGACCAGTTCGCCGAGCTGTGCCGGCGCGTCGCCGAGGGGAAGGAAATCATCGTGGTGACGAAATCCGGCAGTCCGCGCCTGGCGCTCGTGCCGCTGGAAGCATCCGCATTTACCCTCGGGGAACTAGAAAAATTTCTTGATGCCGATGCGGCAAACGCCGTGCTGCAGGGCACGCGTGCAGAGGATGCCGTCGGGTTGGAGGAGATTCAACGTCTATTTGGAATGAATAAAGAACAATGATCAACGTGCGCTGCGCTCCCGAGGTGTTGGAATACCTCCAGACGCTTCCCCCCGAGACAGGACAGATGCTGGTCCGGGCGATGGGTGAACTGGCGGATGAGCGACGCATGGCCGAGGCCGAGAGCTTGGCGGCGTACGGATTTGACCTGGGGCATCGGCTTGAGGTGGAAGGCTACAAGCTGCTGTTTCAATACCCCCTTCCATCCGTACAGGATGGGGGGTTCCCCGTGCTCTGGATTGTCGGCGTGATTGAACCGACGCAGGGCATCGAGGAGGATGATTTCTTTCGCCGCCTTGCCGACAGCGCTTGGCACCACTTGCGCCGCGCGTTGCCGCATCGATAGTACTCCCTTCCCCACCCTGACCCTCCCCCGATACCCGCCCTTCCGGTTGCCCCGGTATCCCGACAGGAACTTCGCGCTCGGGCGTGGAACCGAGGGAGAAAGGGTAACACATCATTATGCTCTGGTTGACCTTGCGCAAACTCCAATCGAATGACCCTGCCGTGCGGATGGCGGCCGCGCGCGACCTGGTGCGCGCCGGGGCGGTGGACCCGCT
>JAGUZN010000232.1 GCA_020060775.1 Armatimonadota bacterium | reverse complement strand
GCCGTTGCGCGTGATGCGCTGGCAGGGCGCGTCGCGCGCGGAGTGCGCACAATTGGAGATCTTCGCGGATCGCGCATTCGTGATTGAGTGGTACCAGCTCCAGGCCCCGGCCGCGCAGTGGATGCCGGCCAGGCAGGAGGCGATACCGGGCGGGACGCGGCTGATCTTCACGCGCAACGACCGGGCTTTTCAAGTGATTGTCGGCGAGCAGCGCGGGAGCAGCGTGCCCTTCCAACTGGTGTACCTGGAGGGATTGAGCGACCGGCAACTCGCGGATCTCGGCGGCTGATGTTCACGCGGTTGCCGATTCCCGCCGAGCAGGGTACACTGATCCCCTGCGGCCGGTTGCGCCAGGCGACCGGCCGTCATGCCGCATAAAGGAGTATCTCCATGTCACACGATGCCGCATCACGCTATGGCGAATCCACGCGCGCCATTCACGGCGGACAGGAGCCGGATGCCGCCGCTGGCGCGGTGGCTACGCCGATTTACCAGACCGCCTCGTTCGCGTATGCGAATGTCGAGCAGGCGATCGCGCGCTCGGCGCATCTGGAAGAGGGGTACAATTACACGCGCCTCGGCAACCCGACGATTACGGCACTGGAGGAGAAGCTGGCGGCGCTGGAAGGGGCGGAAGCGTGCGTGGTGTTCGGCACCGGCATGGGGGCGGCCAGCGCGCTGGTGATGGGGTTGTGCGGGGCCGGCGAGCACCTGGTGTGCGCCAACAGCATTTACGGCGCGACGCAGGGGCTGCTGGCGGGTCCCATGCAGCGCTGGGGGTTGCAGGTGACCTTTGTGGATGCGCGCGAACCGAGCCAGGTGGCGCGCGCCATCCGTGAGGACACGCGGCTGGTGTTGGTGGAGAGCCCATCGAACCCGGTGTTGCGGCTGGTGGATTTTGAGGCGATCGCACAACTGGCGCACGATCGCGGCGTGCTGGTGGCGGTGGATAATACTTTTGCCACGTCGGTGAACCAGCGCCCGCTGCAGCATGGCATCGACCTGGTGATGTACAGCGCGACGAAGTATATCAGCGGGCACGGTGACACGCTGGGGGGCGCGGTGCTGGGACGGGCTGAACTGCTGCGCGAGATCCGCACCGTCGAGGTGCTGGTGGGGGCCACATTGAGCCCGTTCAACGCCTTCCTGCTGTTGCGCGGCGCGCAGACGCTGCCGCTGCGGGTGGAGCGGCATAATCGCAATGCGCAGGCGGTGGCGGCTTGGCTGGAGGATCACCCGCTGGTGCAGCGCGTCACCTATCCGGGTCTGCCGAGCCACCCGCAACACGCGTTGGCCCGCACGCAGATGCGCGGCTTCGGCGGGATGATCGCCTTTGAGATGGCCGACGATACGCAGGCGCGGGCATTGGCGAACGCGGTGCGGCTGTGCACGCTGGCGGTGAGCCTGGGCGATGTGAAGACGCTGCTGTCGTTGCCGGCGCATATGTCCCACCGTTTCCTGTCGCCGTCAGAGCGGCGGGAGGCGGGCATCACGCCCGGCATGCTCCGCCTGTCAGTGGGGCTGGAGGACGTGGATGATATCATCGCCGACCTGTCGCAAGCACTGGCGCAGATGGAAGCGTGAGGTCAATCCGCCATCGTCGCCAATCGTGCGGCAGTCCAGATGGCCACATCCTCTTCCATGCGCCGCGAGGCGTCATCATCGGTCGTGTTGATGATCATCATCAATCCGCGCGGGTCAAGGTGCTCAATGAAGAACTGCACGTCTTCGGCCTCGACGCAACTGATGAACAGGCACTTGCCGGCGGTTTGAATGCGCTGCATGAGCGGGAGCATGGCGCGGAAGGGCGGGCTGTTGGGATCGTGGCCGAGCTGGACGAGTTCGATCCCCTCGACGGCGAGGAGGGTGTCCAGGTGCTGCGGGCAGCCGTCGTGCCAGTGCAGCACGGTGCGCCCGGTATGGTGGGCCAGGACGTGCTGGGCGGGCAGGAACACCTCGCGATACAGTTCGGGCGAGAGGTTGATGGCCATGTCGTCCTGGGTGGTGAACATGGGCCGGTCACTCCAGTTGGGCATCCAGTCGCACAGGCCGTCATTGTGCATGGTCAACCGCGGGCGCAGCAGATCGTAGGCCCGGCAGCATTCTTCAGCGAGGCGCAGGACGAAGTCGCGCATGCGCTCGGGTTCTTCCCACGCGGCGATGAGGAAGTTCTCGGCGCCCATGAGGTCGGCCACCCAGTCCGTCGGACCACCGAGGTCAGTCATGCCCAGTTGCCGTTCGCCCGCGCAGCGTTCGACGAAGTACGCCACCGTCTCCAGATGTTGTCGCCAGTTTGAATTCGCCTCATCGAAATGGATGGTCTCGGCTTCATCGAGGCTGCTGATCACTGGTTCGCGCCAGACGGTGTTGGCGCCAAAGACCGGCCGCGCGCCACAGAAATCGATGAAGACATTGGGCCCGTAGGATGGGATGATGTACTGGTAGAGGTCGGTATGCCAGTTCCACGCGGTGCGCCGCCATTCTTTCAAGTCATACAGCTTCGCGGGATCCAGGTATTTCTCGGCGGAGGCCCCCAGCATCCACGGCGCGGGGTCGGGCTGGGCGGGGTTCGGATTCTGAATATGGACGACGATGCGATTGTCCTCAACCCGGCGTTCCCAGAGCGCCAGGTAGCGGCGGCGTAGTGCGGCCCAGTGCGGGATGGCGGTGTAGGCGGCGGTGGTCGGCATGGGTAGACGAAGCTCCATTTGTTGGCGTTGTGCAGATTATCGATTTCCGCAGTGTTTCGCCTTCTCCTGCCGCCGGGGGGGCGAATCTTGCGATTCGTCCCCCCGAGATGTGCCTCGTGATTCGCGAACAGGCTTTATGCTTCCACGAGACCGCTGTACTGGCTGGTGATGTCGCTCCCCACGCCGTCCTTGATGTACTGCCGGCGCTGCTCGACCGCACGCTGCATGTGCTCGGGATAGGTGACGTAGATCGCCACGATCTGCCGCTCGGCGCCCATGCCGACCGGCGCCAGGTCAAAGGACAGCCCGAGTTCGGGGTAGTAGACCTCGTGCAGCATGATGCCGTTCATCGGCACGGCGAAGGCGAAGTCCGGATCGCCGTAGGCATTGGTCATCTCGCTTTCCGTCTGGAAGCAGGTGAGGCCCTTTTCCGTGGCCAGGCCGTCATACCCGATCGCCATGACGAGGTCGATGCGGTTGCTGTTCGGCTCCGTTTCCACAATCAGGTCGGGGACGGTGTACTGCGGATTCTCGATCATGAACCACCCAAACACTTCACTGTCGGTGCCGCCGCCGTAGAAGCGCAGCAGGCCGTTGGTGCTGACGACATCCGGTCGACCGAGCTTCTCTTCAATCATGTCGACCGTGAGGTTATTGCCCGGGCGCAATCCGCTCAAGCTTTCCTGTGGGGGCGTGAGTTCGTCCTCCGCCGCCCATAATGCGCCCAGCCCCATGCACATGACCATTATCATTACCAGTACCCGTGTACAGTGCTGCAACATGGCATTCAACCTTTCCGGGCCGGGACGCAACGCTCCGGTCGGAACATCGGAGCCCAGACCCTGATAAACTGCAACGTATCCATGCATCACATGACCGCCGGACGCCGCGGTCATGTTGACTTCTCCCCTTCCACCGTGCCCTGAATGGAAAATCGTTGAACCCTGCCGATGGCGCGCTGGCTCCGTTTTGCGAATCTTTCGCCACAGGAGGCGCACAAAGTGTGCACAAGAGCGCGCAGTCATGTTCTGCAGCTTGCACAGAATACGCATCGATCCGGGGATGGGGTCGCCGTGGGAGACGGCGATGGCGAGGGGAAGTATAAGAAGCTGTTGTCAGAGTCTCTGTTCGGTCTCGCTTGATCTTTTCGCGGCGCGATCCGCGAACAGATCCTGTGACAACAGCTTCTTAAGAACGCCTGTAACATTCACCGGACTGGCATCATCCGCGGCGGATGACTTCGACGGGATCGAGCCGTGCGGCTTGCCGCGCCGGGAGGACGCTGGCGATCACGGTGATGAGCAGTGCGGCGATCACGGTGATGATGACGATGCCCGGGGTGACGACGCCGGGCAGCAGGGCTTCCGGTTGTTGCCCGGGCACGCGCACGGGCTGCGGGATGGCACGCAACACCACGATGAGACCGCTGCCGAATACCACGCCCAGGGCCGCTCCAATGATGGCGATGCCCAGCCCTTCCAGCGTGAAGACGAGCAGGATTTGCCGTCCCCGTGCGCCCATCGATTTGAGAATGCCGATTTCTTTTGACCGCTTCAGCACGCTGACGATGAGTACGCTGGAGATGGCAAACCCGGCAGCCAACAGGCTGAAGGTGGAGATGAGCCAACTGGTCGCGGTTTGCGCGCGAAACGCGGTGAGGATCTGGCTGTACTCCCGCATCCAACTGCTCGCCTCCAATCCGAGCGATGCCTCGATGAGATCGGCGACATCGTTGGCGGCAAACAGGTCGTCCAGCGAGATGAAGAATGCCGTGATGGCGGTGCCGGCGCCGAACAGCGCCTGTGCGGTGCGCAGGGGGACGAACATCCAGCCGTCGTCTACGTTGGGCTGGCCGGTGTTCACAATGCCGCGGATGCGCACGGTGGCGGTTTCACCGATCGCGGTGGTCACGCGTATGCGATCGCCCAGCGCAATGCCCAGGCTGTCGGCGAGTTCGTAGCCGATCACGGCTTCATTGGCATCCAGGGTGAGAAATTCGCCGACCACCAGGTATTGCGCGAGGTGGGTGACCTGTTCCTGCACGGTGGGGATCGCCCCCTCGACGCGCACGCTGGCATCCTGGCCTGCGAAGCTGATGATCGCCTGCCCCGTGACGGTGGGGGAGACCGTGACGACATGGGGAAAGGAAACGAGCGTGTCCTGCAGCGATCGCCACTGATCCAGCGTGGTGCGTTGCGTCGGGCGTTCGCGCACGCTGCCGACGATCACCGCATCGCCGACCCCCGGCAGTTGCGCGGGAGTGCGGGGCTCCTCTTCTTCAGCGGTGACCACCACATGCGGCAGCGAGCCGGTGACTACATTGACGATGCGTTGTTGCACGCCATTAATCAGGCCGCTGACAAAGATGACCAGCGCCACCGCCACACCGACGCCGCCGATGATCAGCCACGTCTGCGTGCCGCCGGTGCGTAAATGGCGCGTCGCCAGCGTCAGCGCGAAATTCTTCATCACACTCTCGCGACCCCAGACAGGGGGTTACGGTTCATCTTCGCCGGTCGTTTCCCAGGGCGTGAGGTTGGGTCGCGCACGTTGCCCGACCTGCACGGCGGTGGGCTCGCGCACCACCAGCGATTCCGTGGTCAACCCGCGCAGCACCACGGTGCCGCGCGTGCCGCCGGCTCCCAGGGTGACCGTGCGGCGGCGTACGCGGTTGTCGATGATCACCAGCACGCTGGTGCGATCGCCCCGGCGGACGACCGCAGTGGTGGGGATGAGCAACTGCCGTCCGGCATCGGACAGGATGAAGGTGACATCGGCGGTCATGCCCGAGCGCAGCCAGGGTACCGGTTCCTCCGGTCGCACGCGCACATCCACCACGCCGCGCTGCGGGTCGGTGCGCGCGCCGATCTGGGCCACAAATGCCTCGATTTCTCGTTCGGGGAACGCGTCCGTGATGATGACCGCCGGTTGCCCCTCGCGAATCTCCGCCAGGTCGCGTTCATCGACCTGCACGACCGCTTCCGGGATGCCGGCCTGGGCGATGCGCAGAATGGGCTGCGCTGCACCGACAAAATCACCGGGCCGTTCGTAGATCTCGAGCACCGTGCCGGCGAACGGTGCGCGCACGGCCGTGGTTTCCAGACGTGCGCGGGCCACCTCGACTGCTTGACGGGCTTCTTCGGCCCGCTGCCGCGCCAG
>JAGUZN010000105.1 GCA_020060775.1 Armatimonadota bacterium | reverse complement strand
GGTGCGCGCGGTGCCCGCGGTGCTAGCGGGGGTCAACCCGGAAACGGCGCTGCAGGAGATCCTCGCCGACATCGAGGCGGGCATCAGCATCGCGCAGTTTGCCTGCGACGATCCGGCACAGCGCGCGCTGCAGGAGGGACGCCGCCGCCTGCTCGCCTCCATCGCCTGCAAAGGCGCGATCAAGGCGCATAAACTCCTCATGCCCGAGGAGCAGCAACAACTGCTCGAACAACTGCAGCAGGCCGAACTGCCCACCATCTGCCCGCACGGCGCCCCCATCATCATGAACATCACTCAGTACGAACTGGACAAAAAGTTCATCCGGTAAGGGGATGTGCTTGCTCTTCCTCATTGTACTGCCTTGACAGGCAAGAAAGCATAGCACTAACCACCTTAGAAGCTGCTTTCACAGTCTCTGTCCTTGGGTGCCACCGAGATGTGGTCGGCTGACGGTGGGGAGGGCGGCAATTTCGCCATGATGGGCGGTAGCCTGCGGCGAGGTTAAAATAATAAGTACAAAACAAGTGCAGCCACCAACAGCGAGACCCCCGCAGCATCGTCTGCGGGGGTCTTTTAAGCTCAAAATATGGGGTGGATGACCCGACTTGAACGGGCGACCTCCAGGGCCACAACCTGGCGCTCTAACCGACTGAGCTACACCCACCGTAACTTGTTTCGTAAACTGGCGCGCCCAGCAGGAATCGAACCTGCGACCAACTGCTTAGAAGGCAGCTGCTCTATCCTCTGAGCTATGGGCGCATCTGGAGCGGGAGACGGGATTCGAACCCGCGACATTCAGCTTGGAAGGCTGACGCTCTACCAACTGAGCTACTCCCGCCCATTTTGCGTCACGCGTTCGGGACGCTGATCATGGTCGGGGCGAGAGGATTTGAACCTCCGACCTTCTGGTCCCAAACCAGACGCGCTGCCAAGCTGCGCCACGCCCCGATAAACGCGATTAAGTATAGCGAAAGGCGCCGAACGCGTCAACTCCACCGCACATCTCGCGCGTAGGAAAACACGCAAATTCACACCTCCTTACACATTGCGTTATCAGTACATTACACGGCGACTCGTCGCATGGGGATCGCAAGAATACTCTACGGAGGCCACATGCATACCCATCCTTTTCTGCGCAGGCTGTGCGTGCTGTGCGCGATATTGGCCGGCAGCGCCTGGGCTATGGCTGATGCCTACTGGAGCGAGAATCCGATCAATCGTCCGATCCAGCCGCCCGTGACAATGACGGCGCTCGTCACGAGTCAGCCGCC
Source organism: Armatimonadota bacterium (assembly GCA_020060775.1). Taxonomy (GTDB): domain Bacteria; phylum Armatimonadota; class Hebobacteria; order CAIYQO01; family CAIYQO01; genus JAGUZN01. The sequence goes on along the minus strand of JAGUZN010000105.1, from coordinate 3,066 downwards.
TTCGTTCACCGACATCGCGAGCTGGACGCCGGCCTTCGCCCTGGCGATGGAGCGTTATGATGCCAGTGCCATCCGCACGCGACCGGCATATCAGCATGTACAGGCGTATGTGCAGTGGGATCCCACCACGCTGTATCTAGCCTTCGCCGTGGCAGACCGCGATCACGTCAACGACAAATCGGGGGAGATGCTGTGGGACGGGGACTGCGTGCAGATTGCCATTGAGAAAAATCGCATCTGGCAGGAATTCCTCTTCGCCCTCACCCCACGCGGCCCGGAAGCCTTTGCCTGGGAGTATGCGCCCGTGCCTGAGCAGGAGTATCGACTGGTCGGGAAGCGCGTTCCTGCCGGCGTGAAGCTACACATCGCACGCGAGGCCAACCGCACGCTCTACTTTGCCGCCGTGCCGTGTGCCGAATTACACGTGCCGGCGCTGAAGGCCGGCGATGATCTACGCTTGAACATCGTCACCTTTGACCGCACCAGCGATGGTCCGAACAGACAGGACTGCATCGCGCTGGCGGAGGGGGTGGCCGGACCGAAATTCCTCGCGCCGTTCGCGCACCTGACCCTGGTGGAGTCGGCGAAGGCGATGCGCCCGATCACCGGTCCAAGTGCCAGCCTGCTGCCGAATCCGTCATTCGAACTCGGCGATGCCCGTCCCACCGGCTGGCGTCCGAATGCCCAGCGTGGCGCACAGTCCGAGTGGAGCAGCGACGCGGCCAGTTCTGGATGCCGGTCGTTACAGTTTACCGTCTCCGGGCAAAAGGAGAGCGCCACCTGGGAGTTGGGCAGATTCACCGGGCTGAAGCCGGACACGATGTACACCATCTCCGCGCGCAGCCGGAGCAATAAGCCGGCGGGGTTTTTCCGCATACGGTTCTCTGTCGACGGCAAAGGGCACCTGGTCGCACTGCACTCTAGCCCGGAATGGAAAACGACCACTTATACTTTTTCATCCGGAAAAGCCACCGACGGCTGGTTGACCGTTGAGTCGACGAACTACCACGGGGATGGCACGCTGATCTCTTACGTCGATGACCTCATCCTGCGGGAGGGCGTAGATGCGGAACAGGTGATCACGCGACGTGAAGTCGCCTGCCTCACCGATACGTTGACGAGTACGACGGTGCAGAGCCTTCGCGCGTTGTACCCCGGCCGCAGTAAATGTTTCGATATCTCCTCCCCGCTCCCCTGGGAGGAGATACGCCGGTTTGAGAAGCTGGTAGTAATTCCCCATGATCCCGCTACGATGAAGCGCACGGATTGGGACCAGGTGCGCACCGCTGCCGCCGCAGGCAACCCCGTCTTCCTCGATCTGACGGCCTACGCCGTGTTGACCGGCGCAACACTGGAGACGCAGTCGCTGCCCGCCGATAGCCCGTGGGACGCCTTCCAGAAGCAGGAGAAGGCGCAGCAGACGACCGAGGCGTCGCAGGCTGCCGCGAAGGCGGAGGAGGCACTGCCCATCCCGTTAGCGGTGGTGACGAAGGAGAGCGATCTCACCGCAGGCTTTCCGGCAGGCAGTGAAATCCCCTGGTTCGGCCGCAACGACAACCAATTCGTGCAGCGACAACTCGCCGTCAAGACGCTCCCTGCGGATGCTGAGGTGGTGGCCACATCGAGTCTGGGAGGCGGTGCGGTATTCCTGCGCCACCCGCTGGGCAAAGGTTGCCTGTATGCGGCGGATATCCTGTCGCTCGGTGAGATGACGATGGAATGGGCCGACCGTGGCTCGTACAACAAATATATCCCATTGCAGAACGCGCTGGGACACGGGCTGCGCTACGGCCTGTACTGGAACCGTCGAGTGCGTTACCAGGAGTACGTCGAACGCATGAAGGCCCTTGCGGAACAGTACCCGGCGTTGACGCTTTCGGTGGAGGGATTCGCCAGCGGCTACAATCGGTATGCCCTGTGCATCGGTAATCCCAAAGGCCCCGTTTATCTGTACACCGGCATGATGCATGCGCGGGGCGAGTATCGGTCGGGGTTGTACGGGTTGTACGCCTTCGCCGCCTACCTGGGCAAGCATGCGCACGAGAGTCCGCTCAAAGAACGCCTGCAGCAGATCGCCATCAAGATCGTGCCGGTGGTGGTGCCGGAACTGTACGAGGGGAACTCTTTCGATTATAAGGGCCCGGAAACGCCGCTGCCGCGCACCCTCTGGAACGGCGAGGTGGATGACATTCGCCTGGTGATCCAGCAGCATCACGGCGTGGGTCCGTTGATGGTGGCGTTCGGCTCCTCGCTGGGCCACGGCCATACCTGGGCAAAGGCCATTCATCAGTACGCCACGCAGCGCTTATACGAGACAGCGCCAACGGTGATATGGGATTATAACAACATTACGCAAACCGGTCCGCAGGCCATCAACATGGTGTCTGTGGTATGCCAGAATCCGCCCAGTTGGGATGCATACTTCACCATCTTCCCGCACCACCGGGGATTGGCCGGTGTGCAGGTACAGCGTTTGCATGCCGCACGGCTGAACGTGCTGTCCGAGCATTCCATCTATGGGGTCAGCCCGGCGTTCGCCGACTTCGGCGTTCCGGTGCGCGAGTATCAGAGCGCGTTGCTCACTGACCAATCGATCACCTTCCTGCTGTCCTCGGTGCTGGTGGATGATCCGGGAGAAGGTAAGTAGACAGGCGTCGCTTACTGACTGTTGAGTGCCGAATGCAGGGCGGGGAGATCGACGGGGATCCACCCGCGCAGCGCGTTGATCAGGTAGACGGCATCGGCGCGCAGCAGGTCGTCGCGGGTGAGGCGGCGTTCGGTCAGGCGGCCGCGAGCGAGCAGCGCTTCGCGATACACGCCGGGCAGCAACCCGCAGGCGACGGGCGGGGTGACGAGTGCGCCGTCGACCCGCGCCACCAGGTTGGCGATGGTCGATTCGGTATACTCCCCGTCCGCGTTCCACAGCAGCACGTCATCCGCATCCGGGCAGTCGGCGCGCGCCGCGGTGTAGCGCTGCCGGTGGGTGGTCTTATGGTAGAGGAACGGGTCGTCACGGTCGACCGGCTGGTGGGCGATCCCCAGCTTCCATGGGCGGCGCGGCGTGTG
>JAGUZN010000313.1 GCA_020060775.1 Armatimonadota bacterium | reverse complement strand
GTTCCCCGGCACCGTGCCTTCCATCTTCATGATCACGTACCTGCAGGCGCATCACCTCGATCTCGATTTCTACGATACCTTCTATCAACCCGGCGCTTATCTGCCCACCCACGCCCGTCACCAGGAACAGTGGCACGACGGCGCGCCTGAAGAGGCGTGAGAGTTTTTTCTGCCGACCATGCAACCCGGTGGAGCAGGGCGCGTATCCTCTAGTGAAGACCACTTTCGAGGAGGGGTTCCCATGAAAACCACGTACATCCTTGTTCCGGCGATCGCGCTGGGACTCATCATTGGCATCGGCGCCAGCAGCCAGGCGGAGAAGGCGCGCGAGCGTGGACAACAGCATCCGCCCAAGGGCGGGATGATGGCCGAGGCGGACCTGAACGGCGACGGCGTGATCACCCGCGATGAATTCGGCCAGCGCGCGCTGGAGATCTTTGCGCGCATCGACGCCAACAGTGACGGCAAAATCACCGCCGAGGAGCGCGACCAGGCCCAGGAGGCGATGCAGGCGAAAGCGGAAGAGCACAAGAAGGCGATGTTCGCCAAGCTCGATAAGAACGCCGACGGCGTGATCAGCCGCGAGGAAGTGCCGGAGCGCGCCGTGAAATTCTTCGAGCGCTTCGATGCCGACAAGGACGGCAAGGTGACCGAAGCGGAAGTCGATGCCGTGGCCGGGCAGATGCGCGGGAAAGCCGGCGAGCACAAAGGCAAAATCTTCGAACGCGCCGACACCAATGGCGACGGCGTGGTGGCGCTGGATGAAGTGAAGGCGCACCTGGACCAGATCTTCACCAAGCTCGATGCCGACGGGAACGGCCAACTGACGAAGGAAGAGATGCGCGAGGCCGGCAAGAAGGTGCGGGAGCGCGTGCAGGAGCATCGCCAGCAGTAACCGTTCGAGGCGAATAGTGAACAGCGACGCGACCGGATGCAGGGATGTCTCCGGTCGCGTTGCATGGCAGGGAAGCGTTCTCGCACGGCGTAAAGCGTTACCGTAGGACGTCACGTGGCGCCTTGCTCTACGCCCCGCCCCTTATTCAGTCCGCGTTTGGCGTATGGCGTTTCGCGTATCGGGAAATGGATTCCCCTCCCCTGTCGCAACGGGGGAGGGTAGGGTGGGGGTCATCCGCTTTCCCCTCCCCTGTCGCAACGGGGGAGGGTAGGGCCGCAGGCTGTGAGCGAGCGCAGCGAGTCGAACAGAGGGGGTCCTTCCTTTTCCATGCATCCCGCCGGGATGCCCGCAGCGGAGTACCCCCCTCCTACCTCCCCCCGTTGCGACAGGGGGAGGGAATGGCCGATCACCGCTGACCTTGCCAGGCAAAATACAACGTGACGACCCACGACAGTTGGTGGAGAGTGGCACTCTTGCAAGGAGTACACCGATCTCTTTGCAACCTTTGCGGTAAAATGCCGAACCCGTACCTCACCAATCTGTAATCTGCCATTCCCACTTCAGACAATTGACTCAGCGCTTGTTCTCTTATAGAATATACGTTTGATACATCTGCACCCTGACAACCGCATAACAATCGGTCGAAAGTAGGGAACGCCCGCCTGTCACGATTCAGGAATATTGCTCGACAACACAGCCAGCGGCAACATTCCAGGCCGGTCCCAGCGGGACCGTTGACAATAGCGCGGCACTTGAGTGCCGGGAACCGGAGTCACCAACAACTTCCGAGTCCCGGCGGGACGACTGATCCTTTGCCCCTCCTTCTCCTCGGGGAGAAGGAGGCCGGGAGGATGAGGGCTCTTCCCCATCCACCCGCCCTGTCCCCCATAGCCTTGGCGAAGGGGGATGGGAGAGGGGTCGGGGGTGCGGGAAATTACCGACACCAACACCGCACATCAAACGACCAATATCGAACATCGGTTTTCGACCAAAAACTTTTTTTGGCAAAACAAACCCAATTTCACGCTCACGACTTAACATAACATGCAGAACAAACCCAATTCAAAGCCAAATTGTACCGGTAAACAATGTAAGGAATGGCTTCGTTTTACCGGGGGTAGCTCTTGTGAGCATGTTTGATCGCACACTGGAGGGGTTGGGATGATGGGAATACGGGTGATCGCACACCGCAATATTATGCCCGCCCACCCCATATACTTGCACAGGGTGCTGTGGTCTTGCCCGGCGGTGATGGCGGTGAAACAAACGGGCGGGAAAGGGGCACCCGGGGTGGTTTGCCGCATTCGGGCGACGGGTAGCATAGCATGGAGCGCTCGACGATTCTTATTATGGTTTTTCGGACGTACTGCCTGCCGCCTCCGGCACAGTTGATCATTCTTTCGGACACGACCCGAGCGCGAGGAGGCATCACGCATGGCTGGCCCATGGCGCTGGCTGAGTGTGCTGATCATCGGCATTCTTCTGTCTGTTTCATCAGCCTACGCACAGGATTCCACGGCCCCGGCCCCGCCGCCGGCCACCGCGCCGGCCTCGGTGACCGAGGATGTGCTGCGTCTGCTGGAGATCGGCAAGATGCTGATGGGGCACAACAACCCCGCGGTATCCTGCACTAAACCGGTGGAACTGCCGCCCGAGGCGCGCAACGCCGCGGGTGAACGCGCGCTCCATGCCTTCCGCTCGATCACCAAGCTTGATCCGAAATGCGCCGACGGCTGGCTGTGGCTGGGCATCGCCCTCACCCAGCGCCTGCGCTACAACGAAGAGGCGCCGCAGGGAGAGCCGGTGGTGGATGAAGCGGCGCTCAATGAGGGATTCATCGCCTTTCGCACCGCTTACGAATGTCATCCGCGCGACCCGCTGTACGTGAGCTACTATGGCGAAATGCTCATGTCCGTTCGCAAAGATTTCGAGGGGGCGCGCCGCTTGTGGGATACCTTCTATCAGGCCGCGACGAATGACATGCAGCGGGTGACGGCCCTGGTGCAGGCGGCGCGCGCCTGCCTGAATCATGCGTACTTCGGCAAAGCCCATAAACGCCCGGCCGAAGAGGTGCAGCGCTCCTACTACGAATCCGTGTCCTATATCCAGAAGGCGGCCAAGATTTACCCCAACGCGACTGATGTCAAAGAGATGCAGCGCCTCGTGCAGGAGTATCGCAAACTGCTTTGCGGGAAGTAGACTGCAGCCGCCTCTTGATTCCTGCACGGGGTATCTGCCATAATCTGCGCGAAAGTATGGCATGGCGCCCGCCACGCCGGTCGCGACCGGGACGGGAACGCCGTGACGGAAATTATCATGGTACAGAGAGGATAGTTGTGTGATGCGAAGCGTACGCATATCAGGCCTGGTGATGACCGCCGTCCTGTTGTTGGTCGGTCTCTGCCTGCTGGCGGGGTGCCGGCAGACGCAACAGAAGGACATGACAACGACGATATTCCCCAAGGGAACGGCATCGTCCAAGATTGCCACCGATGCCCCGGCTGACGCCGCGAGCGATACCGACCCTGTCGCCGATGCGCCGCAAAAGGCGGAGCCGGCGCACGAGCCCGCACCGGCCAAGGCCGAGAGCCAGAACGGTGCGCCGACCGCAGCCGAGATTGCTGACGCCAAAAAGCGCGGCACCCGCACGGCGGTCATCAAAACCGAGAAGGGCGACATCGTGGCGGAACTGTACGGCAAAGACGCCCCGCTGACCGTCGCGAACTTTGTGAAACTTGCCCAGAAGAAGTTCTACAATGGGCTCACCTTCCACCGCGTGGAGACGGACAAGGGCTTCCAGCTCATCCAGGGCGGTTGCCCGCTTGGCAATGGCACCGGCGACCCCGGCTACAGCATCAAACTGGAAATCGCCGACAACCTCAAGCACGTCGAAGGCGCGCTGGCCATGGCCCGCTCGCAGGACCCCGACAGCGCCGGCAGCCAGTTCTACATTACCAATTGCGCCATTGCACAGTTGGATGGCGACTATGCCGTCTTCGGCAAAGTGGTGAAGGGCCTCGAAGTGTCCAAGAAGATCCAGGAAGACGATGAGATCATATCCATCACGATAAAGTAACCGACCCGCGAGTCACTCCGCGACGCCGGGCGTTTCCGCGCCCGGCGTCGCCGCGCCTGTCCCTGGTCAATTCCTTGACGCTGGTTGTCTCGGAATGCTACACTACACCGATTCATTCTCGGAGGATTTCCATGGCAAGTACCGCCGACTTCAAGAACGGACTGACCATCGAACTCGACGGCGAAGTCTTTCAGATTATTGAGTTCCAGCACGTAAAGCCCGGCAAAGGCGGTGCCTTCGTGCGCACGCGCCTGCGCAATCTGCGCACCGGCAACGTGTTCGACCGCACCTTCCGCGCTGGGGAACGCATCGAGATCGCCCGTGTCGAGCGCCGTCCCGTACAGTTCCTGTATCGGCAGGACGAAGATTACATCTTTATGGACAACGAATCCTTCGACCAGATGACGCTTAGCGAAGAGCAAATCGGCGATCAGGTGAAGTTCCTGAAAGATAATCTCGAGGTGCAGATCACCAGCTATAATGGGCGCATCCTCGGCGTCGAGTTGCCCGATACGATTGAAGCGCGCGTGGTGCAGACCGATCCCGGGCTGAAAGGCGACACCGCCTCCGGCGGCTCCAAGCCGGCCACCATCGAAACCGGCGCCGTGGTCACCGTGCCGCTCTTCATCAATGAGGGCGATTTCATTCGCGTGGATACGCGCAGCGCCAAGTATATCGAACGCGTGTAGTGCATGCCGGGAATAGCGAGCGCCTCCTGCAGGCACTCCGCTCCCCCGCGGAAAGAAAAAGAGGTGCGTGGTGACGGCATCCTTTGAGGTTCATGAAATTGAAGAAGTGCTGGCGCTGATGGAGCAGTGGAGCATCGCCGAGGTGCATTTGCAGGTGGAAGACGCCACGCTGGATCTCGTGCGTGCGCCGTTGACTCCGCTGGCCGAGCTGACGCCCCTTCAGGCTGTAGCCGCCGCGCCGAGTGTCGAAGAACCCATCGCCGAGCCGGTGATCATCCGCGCTCCCGTGGTCGGGCTCTTTCACCTCGCGCGCAAAGGATTTCCCCAGGGCGCGCCGCATGTGGGTGATCAGGTGCAGGCCGGCCAGGTGATCGGCAACATCGAGCTCATGCACGTGCCGACTGCTTTGGTTTCGCCGGTGTCCGGCACCATCGAGGCGATGCTGGCCGATGACGGCGTCGGCGTGGAGTACGACCAACCGCTCGTAGCCATTCGCCCCTTCGAGGAGGTGAGTGAAGATGAAGCCGGTATGCTGCCGCCCCCGTCGCACTGAACGGGCCTGGGCCTTCGCCCTGTTGCTCGCGCTGCTGGCGTTGAGCTGCCTGGTGTTGACCTCCTGCAAAAAGCAGGCCGACGAGTCCCCCGACACGGCGGTCGTTGACCGCACCGAGGGCGGATACGCGCCCGGACAGATTCGTCCGGAGCCCGCGCAATCCGTGCCCGGGAAGGCGGTGCAGCGCGCCATCGGCCATAAGTGTCAGGAGAATCTGCGCCAGGTGCGCATGCTGATCATGAGCGCGAAGATGGATAGCGAAGACGGGACGCACCCCGCCTCGCTCACCGCATTGCCCGAGGCAGCGCGCATCTCTTCCTGTCCGTTGGGACATGAGGCCTACACCTATGATCCCGCCACCGGTGAAGTGCATTGCCCCCATCCGGGCCACGAAAAATACTGATCGCCTTGCCGATCGCCATACCCACACCCAATGCTGAGTGCTGAAGAGGACGACGATCCGTGTTCAACAAAATTCTGGTCGCCAATCGTGGAGAAATCGCCGTACGCATCATTCGCGCCTGTCACGAGTTGGGCATCCCGACGGTGGCCGTCTACTCACAGGCGGATGCCAATTCGCTCCACGTGAAACTGGCCGATGAGTCAGTGTGCATCGGTCCGCCGCAGAATCGCGACAGCTATTTGAATATCCCCAACATCGTCACCGCGGCCATGATCACCGGCTGCGATGCGGTGCACCCGGGGTACGGCAACCTGTCCGAGACCGTGGCGTTTGCCGAAAACTGCGAAATTGCCCGCATCAAGTTCATCGGCCCGAAGCCGGAGACGATCGAGCGCATGCAGGATAAAGCGCAGGCCAAGCAACTGGTGGCCAAGGCGGGCGTGCCGGTGGTGCCGGGCACCGAGGGTGTGCTGGCCTCCGAGACGGAGGGCTTAAAAATTGCCCGCAAATTCGGCTACCCGGTGATGATCAAGGCGGCGGCGGGCGGCGGCGGGCGCGGCATCCGCATTGTGCGCAACGATGACGAGTTCGTGCGCAACCTGCCGCTGGCACAGGCGGAGGCGCAGGCGGCGTTCGGCCATCCCGAGGTCTACCTGGAGAAGTACATCGAGTGCCCCCGGCATATCGAAATCCAGATTATGGCCGATGAGCACGGCAACGTGGTGCACCTCGGCGAACGCGACTGCAGCGTGCAGAAGCGCTCGCACCAGAAGCTGATGGAGGAATCCCCCTCGGTCGCCATGAGCCAGCAACTGAGGCAGAAAATCGGCGATGCAGCGGTGAAGGCGGCCAAAGCGATCGGCTATATGAATGCCGGCACCATGGAATTCCTCCTCGACTCGCGCGGCAAGCTCTACTTCATGGAGATGAATACGCGCATCCAGGTCGAGCACTGCGTGACGGAAATGGTCACCGGCATCGATCTGGTGAAGCAGCAGATCCGCGTTGCCACCGGCGAGAAGTTGCCCTTTACCCAGCGCGACATCATCCTGCAGGGCCATGCCATCGAGTGCCGCGTGAACGCGGAAGACCCTGATCGCAACATGATGGCCTGCGCCGGGCTGGTGAAGAATGTGCGCATGCCCGGCGGTCCCGGCGTGCGCGTCGACAGCCACCTGTACTCCGGGTATGAAGTGCCCGCGTACTACGACTCGCTGCTCGCCAAGATCATTACCTGGGGACGCGATCGCACCGAGGCCATCGAACGCATGAAGCGCGCGCTGACTGAAATGACGGTGGAAGGCCTGCCGACCACCATTCCGCTGCTGCTGAAGGTGCTGGATGACGAGGAGTTCCGCGGCGGAGAATACTCGACTGATTTCCTGCCGCGCAAGTTCCTGCCCTGACCCGCGGTGTGACTCGTAAAGGTGAACCGGTGAAACGAAAGCAACGACATTTAGGACGCGAACTCGCCCTGCAGTGGCTCTTCCTGATCGACGTGGGACACCAATCCATCGACGAGACCCTCGCCGACGTGCCCTACGGGATAGAAGAGATTGGTGAGGAGGGGATCGAATTCGCCCGCACCCTGGTGCGGGGCATGATGAACGATCAGGCGCGCATCGACGAGACGATCCTGAAATATGCCCGCGGCTGGCCCCTCTCCCGACTGGCGGGAGTCGAACGCAATGTGCTGCGCATTGCCCTCTACGAAATCATGGACATGCCCGACATCCCGCCCAGCGTTTCCATCGACGAAGCGGTGGAGGTAGCGAAGAAGTACGGCACGGAGGAATCGGGCAAGTTCGTCAATGGTATCCTCGGCGCCTACATGCGCGGGGAGTTTGAGCCGCCGGCCAAGGCGTAGTTTCTGGTTCCTGGTTCCTGGTTTCTGGTTGGCAGTTACGCGTTCACCGCGATGATTCCCCGACGCTGTACATCGCTGTCGCCGATTTCTGTTGCCCCGCGCGAGGAAAATCGGCTACAATACAGCGTCCCGAATGCATGGCCGCCATGCGACGCATGGCATCGCACGCTGGAATGAGAGAGGAATCGGCATGACCATGGTGAACAGTACGCCGACGCGAGCGGCAATTGAGAAGATCACTCCGTATTCTCCCGGCAAACCGATCGAGGAGGTCGCGCGCGAGCTCGGGCTCGACCCCGCCTCGATCATCAAGCTGGCCTCCAATGAGAATCCGCTGGGCCCCTCCCCACTGGCGCTTGAGGCCGTGCATGCCCATTTCAACGATATTCGCCTCTACCCGGACAGCGACGGCTATGAGCTGCGCCATGCGCTGGCCCCGCACCTCGGCGTCGCTCCCGAGTTGATTGCCACCGGCCGGGGCAGCGATGAGGTGATGCACTTTCTCGCCACCGCCTACCTGCAGGAAGGCGACGAGGTGGTGATGGGCGACCCGCCCTTCAGCATGTACGAAATCAGCACCTTGCTGATGGGTGCCACGCCGGTGAAAGTGCCGCTGAAGGACTATGGGCATGATCTGGAGGCGATGCTGGCGGCGGTGACCCCGCGCACCAAGTTGCTGTATATCGCCAACCCGCACAACCCGACGGGCGTGATGAATACCCGGGAGGCGATGGATGCGTTCATGGCCGCGGTGCCCGAGCATGTGCTGGTGGTGCTTGACGAAGCGTATTTCGAATACGTCACCCGCGATGATTACCCGAACGCGCTGGATTACCTGCAGGCCGGGCGCAACGTCATCGTGCTGCGCACCTTCTCCAAGATCTACGCACTGGCCGGCCTGCGCGTCGGATATGGCTTCACCATGCGTCCGGAGATCATTCGCGCCATCAGCCAGGTGCGCGAGCCGTTCAACGTGGCCAACCTGGCGCAGTGGGCGGCCATTGCCAGCCTACAGGATCCCGAGCAGGTGCTGCGCAGCCGCACGGTGAACGAGGAGGGCAAGGCCTTCCTGTATGCCGCGTGCGAGCGCCTGGGCCTGCCGTATGTGCCAACGCAGACGAATTTCATGCTGATCGATGTCAGGCAGCCGTGCCGCGACGTTTTCGCCCGCTTGCTGCGCGAGGGCGTCATTGTGCGCACGGGCGATATCTTCGGCTACCCGACGATCATCCGCGTCACCATCGGGTTGCCCGAAGAGAATGCGCGCTTCATCGCGACCCTTGAGCGGGTGTTGACCGCCATGGTCTGATCGCCGTACCGCACTCCGCCGCCGGACAGTGGACTCCCTGCCCGGCGGCGTTTTGTTTCCCTCTGTTCGCGCCCTGTGCTATAATGGCGCTGCATTATGGAGCAGGATACCAAACAACTCACCGGCATGGCCGCCTCGCCCAACGTGCGGTTGTCGGATATCGCGCGGTACTGCGGGGTCAGCCTGGCCACCGTGTCCCGCGTGTTGAATCATCCGGAGCAGCACCGTGCGGATGTCGTGCGCCAGGTGCGCGATGCGGCGGAAGCCCTGGGATACGATCCGGATTCCCACCACACGGCCCGGCGTCTCTCGCTGCAGAAACATGGAAAACGCCTGCTCAACCACCAGATCGGCTTCTTCCTTCCCGAGAATTTTTTCGAGTCGCCCTACTATCGCCGGCTGTTCAAAGGCGTGTGGGACGTGCTGACGCCGGAAGGGTATGGCCTGCTGTTGGCGCGCAGTGATGCGCTGCTGGACTCGCCGCTGCCGCCCAGCTTCAGCCGGGGCGAGGTGGACGGCGTGTTGCTGCACACCGATCCAAACTGCTGGCAGGCGATGCTGGATTTGCTGCATAGCGAACAGCGTTTCGCGCAGCGCCCCGTGCTGCTGTTGATGCATGATGTGCCCGGCGTGCCGACGGTAAATGTCGACCAGCGGCTCGGCGCCCAGAAAGCGGCAGCGCACCTGCTCGACCTCGGGCACCGCCATATGCTCTATACGGTGAAGGACCGCCATACGCCACATGCGCTCGGTGGACGCATTGCCGGTTACGATCAGGCGTATGTGGACCGCGGCCTTCACCCCGAGGCCTATCTCCACCCCATCGACATGGGATTGGAGTACTGGGAAATCGCCAATCGCCCCGATTTACATCACCAGTTGAATGCCCTGCCTGCCATACCGCGACCATCCGATCATCCGCTGCTTCGTTCGTTACAGGAGTATCCCGACACGACCGCCATCCTTGCTCTGAATGATCAGGCCGCCGTCCTGATTCACCATGTGCTCACCGGCGCAGGCATTCGGGTGCCACAGGACATCAGCCTGATCGGTTTTGATGACACCGAACCGCTCTACGATGCCGAGGCGCGCAATATACTCACCACCGTGCGCGTGCCGCTGGAAGAGGTGGGCGCTGCCGCCGCCCGCATGATGGTCGACCATGTCTCCGGTCAACGCACGGATGTGAAGAATTTACTTTTCCCAACCGACCTCATCATCCGCAGTTCCACCGCTCCTCCACGACGATAACGTATGCTCTGTAGTTTCCCCGTAGTGGACTATCACGTTGTATATTGCTCTCCGGCCTATTGCTTGCCCAGTTCGCGTTTGGCGTTGGGTAAAGCGCCTTCCCTTCCACTTCCTCCTTAGTAAAGTCAGAAACGTAAACGCGGGAGGGCATTGCCCAGCGCCGCCTACCTTCGTGAGCCGCACAGAGTGTTGCGATGCGGAAATAGGGTTATTCCTTCACCGGCTCGATCTCGTATTTCTCCACGTACAGGGCGGGTACGTGCGCGGCATTGTTGGTCGGCGCTGACCAGAAGTGGTAGAGATCGGCGGTGGCGGTGAACTCGCCCACCTTGATGCGTTGCCAGGTGTCGTTCGGCACATCGGATGCGCTCCACGTGCGATCGATCACATGCTGATTGGCCGAACCATTATAAACGCCTGCCGAGAAGGCATTGCCCGTGTCGCTCGTTTTCATCACCTTGATGGTGATGTAGAAGGCGTACTTCTGCCCCGGCGTGAAGACCGGGCGCGGAGTGCCCCACCCCAGACTCCATTCGTTATTGATGTTCGGCACATGGAGCACCGGGGTGCCGGGCCTGGCGGGGTCGTTCGTAATGATCTCCGACCACCAGCCATTCGCATAGACGGCGCGCGATTTCGCCTGCCCCAGATCCTGCGCCCCCAGCACGAAGCGACCATCGGGCAGCCCGCGATACTTGGCTGGACGGTACTGTTTCGGGAATTCGATGAACAGCGGGTCGACTTCGCTGCGGTAATGAATATCCGCACGGGCGGCGATATCGGTCAGCCGCGCGGCGGCGGCCATGAGTTGCTCGTCGCTGCCCATTGCGGCAAACAGCCGGGCATATAGCATCGATGCCTCGGCCACCTCGACCCGCTGTTGCAACGCGGGATCGGCATTCGATACGCGGGCCCGCGCCTGCGCGAAAAGCGCCTGGGCCTGGTCCAGCCACTCCGGAGTGACGAAGGTGTAGTTCTCCTTACCGAAGATCTGGTGATAGTTGGTGCGCGCCACCTGATCATGCAGCAGGTCGATGTATTGCCGGATCGGTCCGGCGGCTGCGCCGTAGTAGCCCTGCAGGAAGTCGTTGATCAGTGTATCTGGATCGAGCGAGGGATCCCATAGCAGCTTCGCCAGCAGGTAGGCGCGCAGTTCGGCGAATTCTCCCCCCTGGCCGCGCGAGGCGTAGCTGCCCTGCATGAAGCATCCCTGCACGCCGAGTTGCTGGTAGAGCCGGATATTTTCGGCTTCGATACGCAGGTCGGGGTAGGGCATGTGGTAGTGTTGGAAGTTGGTGACGTAATCCCAGACGTACACATGCCGCGTGATGTTGCACCAGCTGGTGAGCGCCTTGAGGAAGGGCTCATTCACCGGACACTCAGTTTTGGGGTGGCTGTAGCAAGCGTGCAAGGAGCACACGCGTACAACAACATTCGGCTCGGGCTTGAGCGTTTTCGGCGGCTGCATGGTGTGCTGATAGGCGAGCGTATCGACCAGCACGTGCGGGAATTCCTCGGCAATGGCACTGGCCACCTGGTTGACGAAGTGCAGCACCGGCCCGCTATAGGAGCCCTCGCGCCCCATCATTGCCTGGCAATTCGGACACTCGCAGATGAACTCGCCGTCCATCTGCGAGACGCTGATGATATTGGCTTCCGGGTGCTCCTTCAGCGTCTTGCGGGCAGCGGCAATGGCGATGGGCACGATCTCCGGGTTGGTGTAACACATGTCGTGCTGCACGCGTGCGCCATGGTACAGCGCGTAATACTCGGGATGAGCGTCGAAGTACTGCGCGGGCGGCAGCAGGCTGTGTGCACCATGCCCGAAGTAGTTCGGGGGGTAAACGATCTTCCCGCCGTGCTCCGCCAGCAGCGCGGCATTCGCGCTGTTCGCCCGGTTGCGCGCCGCCCAATCGCCGTTTTGCGCATGGACATAGTAGGGCTCACGATAAGCAAAGGCGGGCTGAACCGTACGATTGATCTCCGGCAGGGTGATGGACAATCGCGTGGGGATGTTGCTCACCGCCGGCGCATACCAGCGGCACCCCAGGTAGTCCTCCAGGAACTGGTAGACGCCGTACAGCGTGCCACGCGGGCGACCGCCGACGATATAGATGCGCTCGCCCTGCGTGCGCATGACAACACCTTCCTGCCCCAGATCGTCCATATTCACGGCGAAGGGCAATCCGGTGACCTTGCCGAGCACGATGGCGCGCTCGGGCAGGGGTTGGCGATCAACGACGATGGGCAGCATGGCGCCAGTCACCTCGCCGATGAAGCGCTGCAGTTCCGCTGCCGCCCGTTGCTCGGAGGGGATGGCATCGGTAGGACGCACGATGACGTAGGCAGATTGGCCATTCTGCGCCAGAGTGATCTGTGCATAGGCGGCAGTTGCGCCGACCATGAGCAGCGCGAAGATCACCAGCATCGTGTGTAAGTACCGTAACATCATTGCTCCTTAATAGATCCCTTCCCCGGTTGCTTCGGTTATAACCGGGGAAGGGAGAGGACAGGGCATCATTCAGCGATTGGTATGATCTCGAACTTATCCACAAAGATCGAGGGGACGTGTTCGGCGTTGTTGGCCGGCGCAGACCAGAAGTAGAGGGAATGGCCTGACGGGTCGATTTCGCCAATTTTTATGCGTTGCCAGGTATTGTTCGGCATCTCAGCGGCTGTCACCGTGCGATCCAACAAGGATGTGCTCGTAGTTCCGCTGTAGACGCCTGCAGTGAAAGCAACACCGGTGTCGTCCAGCTTGTCCACCCTGGCGACGATATAAAACGTATACCTGGTCCCTGCCTTGAACATTGATGGCTTGGTTTGCCACTGGATGCTCCACTCGTTATTGATGTTCGGCACATGCACGACTGTTTTCCCAGGTTCTGATGGGTCATCGGCGATCTCCACCCACCAGTGACTTTCATCAAAGTGACGCGGACGGGCCAGATGAAAATCGTATGCCCCCAGACGATAACTACCATCGGCATCCCCCAGGTAAGCCGCAGGGCGGTATTTTCGCCCAACGCTGATGAGATCGGCTGTCGTTTCTGTCCGGTAATACAACTCCCCGCGTTCGGCCACGTCGACCATGCGGGCTGCGGTCTTCCGGAGCTGTTCCTCACTCCCAATCACGTTAAACAACCGAGCGTAGAGGATGGGGACTTCCGCCACTTCCACGCGAAGCTTTAACGCCGCATCTTTGTCTTTCACCAGCTCTTTCGCTTTTACGAACAAGGCGTCAGCTTTATCCAGTATCTCCTGCGTCAGGAACGATGCATCATCCGAACCAAACACGTTGTGATAATTCATGTGCTCGGCATCAACCTGATCATTGATCAAATCGATATACTGCCGGATCGGTCCGGCGGCTGCGCCGTAGTAGCCCTGCAGGAAGTCGTTGATCACCGCATCCGGATCGAGCGAGGGGTCCCACAGCAGTTTCGCGAGCAGGTAGGCGCGCAGTTCGGCAAATTCTCCTCCCTGGCCGCGCAAGGCGTAACTCCCCTGCATGAAGCATCCCTGCACGCCGAGTTGTTGGTAGAGCCGGATATTCTCCGCCTGGATGCGCAGATCGGGGAAAGGCATGTGATAGTGCTGGAAATTAGTGACGTAATCCCAGACGTACACATGCGGCGCGATGTTGCACCAGCCGGTGAGCGCCTTGAGGAAGGGCTCATTCACCGGACACGCGGTCTTGGGGTGGCTGTAGCAAGCGCGCATGCTGCACACGCGTACAACAACATTCGGCTCGGGCTTGAGCATTTTCGGCGGCTGCATGGTGTGCAGGTAGGCGAGCGTATCGACCAGCACGTGCGGGAATTCCTCGGCAATGGCTCTGGCCACCTGGTTGACGAAGTGCAGCACCGGCCCGCTATAGGAGCCCTCGCGTGCCATCATTGCCTGGCAGTTCGGGCACTCGCAGATGAACTCGCCGTCCATCTGCGAGACGCTGATGATATCGGTTTCCGGGTGCTCCTTCAGCGTCTTGCGGACGGCGGCAATGGCGATGGGCACGATCGCCGGGTTGGTGTAACACAGGTCGTGCTGCGCGCGTTCACCATGGTAGAGGGCGTAATACTCGGGATGTGCGGCGAAATACTGCGCGGGCGGCAACATGGTGTGCGCGCTGTGCCCGAAGTAATCCTGGGGGTAGACGATCTTCCCGCCGTGCTCCGCCAGCAGCGCGGCATTCCTGCTGTTCGCCCGGTTGCGCGCCGCCCAATCGCCATTTTGCGCATGGGTGTAGTAGGGTTCGCGATAGGCAAACGCCGGCGTCACCGTGCGATTGATGGCTGGCAGGGTGATGGTTAACTGCGTGGGGATGTTGCTCACCGCCGGCGCATACCAGCGGCACCCCAAATAATCTTCTAGGAACTGGTAGACGCCATACAGCGTGCCACGCGGGCGGCCGCCGATGATATAGACGCGCTCACCCTGTGTGCGCATGACAAAACCTTCCTGCCCCAGATCGTCTACATTCACGGCGAAGGGCAATCCGGCGACCTTGCCGAGCACGAGGGCGCGCTCGGGCAGGGGTTGGCGATCATCGACGATGGGCAGCATGGCGCCAGTCACCTCGCCGATGAAGCCCTGCAGTTCTGCTGCCGCCCGTTGCTCGGAGGGGATGGCATCGGCAGGACGGACGATGACGTAGGCAGACTGCCCGTTCTGCGTCAGGGTGATCTGTGCTTGGGCAACACCGACCACCAGCAGGGCCAATAGGAGTAGAACCATCTGCACATGCTGTAACATAGAAGTTCCTCAATATCTCGTTCACCCTATACCCGGCTGTCGGGGTGAGTAGGTGTTAGTGGTTGGTGGTACGTCTTCCTTGCCAAGTGCGCGTTTGGCGTATGGCGTTTCGCGTATCGGGAAACTGATTCCCCTGCCTGCCGTAGCGGGGGAGAGGAATACGGTAGACCCCCCTCCTACCTCCCCCCGTTGTGACAGGGGGAGGGAATTGTCATCACCGATTCTATAGAACCGCCGTTAGCAACCATATTCGCCTTCTCATTGGGGCCGGCTGGACCGTTCGACGCGGCTCACGGCAGGCGCCGGCACTCCGACCGGCCCAGTGCTATGCTCCCGTGTGTGCCACGACGTTTCAGTGCAGTTATTCAGCGATCGGCACGATCTCAAACTTGTCCACGTAGATATCCGGGACGTGTTCGGCGTTGTTGGTGGGCGCCGACCAGAAGTAGTACGACTCGGTGGTGGCGGTGAATTCGCCGAGTTTGACGCGCTGCCACTCGCCGTTCGGCATCTCGGCGGCGGTCACCAGGCGATCGATCATCGATTTATTCGTCGAGCCGTTGTATAATCCCGCGGAGAATGCCGGACCGGTATCGCTCTGTTTACTGACCTTGGCCACGATGTAGAGGGCGTACTTCACATTCGGCTTGAACACCATGCGTGTGGGATGCCACTGGATGCTCCACTCGTGGTTCGTATTGGGCACGTGCAGCACCGTCTTCCCCGGCTGGGCCGGGTCATCGGTGATTTCCACCCACCAAGCTTCACTGTTGAAATGCCGCGGTCGCGCGAGGTGCAGATCCTGCGCCCCCAGGTGGAAGCTGCCGTCGGGCAGGCTCTGATAGCGCGAGGGCCGGTAGCTCTTCGCGAAATCGACGAAATTTGTATCCGTCTCACTGCGGTGTTGCAGATTTCCCCGTTCCCCAATATCCGCCATGCGGGCGGCGGCTTTCATGAGATCTTCCTCGCTGCCGATCACCGCGAAAAGGCGCGCGTAGAGCACGGGCACTTCCGCCACCTCGACGCGCAGCTTCAGCCCGGGGTCGGCATCCTGCACCAGCGCGTGCGCCTGCGCGAACAGGGCATCGGCTTTCTCCAGCAACTCGGGGGTGATGAACGCGGCCTCGTCAGAATTATAGACGAGGTGGTAGTTCATGCCGGCGGGCGAGACATGCTGGTGCAACAGGTCGATGTACTGGCGGATCGGCGGCGCCGCCTTCCCGCAGTAGCCCTGCAGGAAATCGTTGATCACCGTATCGACGTCGAGGGTGGGATCCCACAGCAGTTTGGCCAGCAGGTAGCAGCGCAGCTCGGCGAACTCCCCGGCAGCCCCCCGTCCGGCATAGCTGCTTTGCATGAAGACCCCATTCACTCCCAGCTTTTCATACAGCCGGATATTCTCCGCTTCCACCAGCAGATCGGGGAAAGGCAGGTGATAGTGCTGGAAATTGGTGACGTAATCCCAGATATATACGTGTTTGGCATTCTTCAGCCAGCCGGTGAGCGCCTGCATGGTCGGCTCATTCACCGGACAGGTCGCTTTGGGGTGCGAGTAGCAGGAGTGGATATTGCACAGGCGGATGAGCACATTGGGCGCGGGCTTGATGTTTTTCGGCGGATCGTAGCTGTAGGCGTATGCCAGCGTTTCCACCCAAACATTCGGAAACTCCTTGCCGATCGCCTCGGCCACCTGGTTGACGAAGTGCAACACCGGCCCGCTGAACGAGCCTTCACGCTCCGCCATGGCCTGGCAGTTCGGGCATTCACACGTAAAATTCCCGTCCATCTGTGACACGCTGACGACACTGGTGTCCGGGTGCTCCTTCAGTATCTGCCGCACCGATTGGATGGCAATGGGCACGATGTCCGGGTTGGTGTAGCAGAGGTGGGCGTTGCCGGCATCTTTCATGCGCACGCCGCCGCGCAGCGCGTAATACTCGGGATGGGTGTCGTAGAATTTATCCTGCGGCACCATCATCATCGAGCTATGGGCGAAATAGTTGGGGGGAAATTTAACCTTGCCGCCGTGCTCTTCGCGAAAGTCGGGCACCGTGCCATTGGAGCGGTTGCGCACCGCCCACTCGGGATTCTGCGACTGCCGGGTGTAGACTTCGCGATATTCAAAGACGGGCACGACCGTACGGTCAATGGCGGGCAGGGTAATGCTCAACTGCGCTGGGATCTTGCTCACCGATTCGGAATACCAGCGGCACCCCAGATAGTCTTCCAGGAACTGATACACGCCGTAGAGCGTGCCACGCGGGCGGCCGCCGACGATGTAGATCCGCTTCCCTTTGGTGCGAATGACGAATCCTTCTTTGCCCAGCTTCACCATATTCACGGCGATGGGCAGGCCCTTGATCTTGCCGAGCACAATGGCGCGCTCCGGCAGCGGTTGGCGATCATCGATGATGGGCAGCGTCACTCCACTCACTTCGCCGATGAAGCGCTGCAGCTCATTCGCCGCGCGCACTTCTGCCGGGATGGCATCGGCCGGGCGAACGATCACATAGGCGGATCGGCTATTCCTGGTGAGCTCGATCTGCGCATGGGCGATACCGGCGGCGATGGCCAGGGTAGCCAGACTGCAGATCAGGGAGTAAAATATCCGTGTCATTGCATGTTCCTTCCAGCAGGACTTCAGCGGGGCCGCGGCGTAATTCCCTACCCAGGATACCGGTAACTGTGGGCGTAACAATCACCCGCCTATTAGTATAAATCGGAAGCGCTTTCAATACAATAGGTTTCTCGTTATAATTTCCCCAGCCCCGACATCGAGACGGTGAAAGGATCGACGATGAGAATCATCAGTGGATGGGTTCTGCTGGCGATGTTCATGCTGCCATGCCTTGCGCTGGAGGCGAAAGAGGTTGTGTTACAGAACGATCGTCTGCACCTGAAGTTCACGGTCGAGGGCGCGACGGTGTCGGTGAGCGAGTTCCGCCGCGCCGGGCGCACCCTGCAATGGATCGAGGGGCAGGGGCATTCACTGTGCACGCTCAGGCTGCAACGCATTGATGCGCAGAAGAAGATCCATCACCTGCATATTGATACCGCGCAGGCCAAGGCCGTTGACGTGCGCCGCGATCGCCAGGGCGATAGCGAATCGCTGGTATTCACCTGGTACCAGATCAAGCCATCAGAGGGTCAGGGCTTCCTGATGGTGCAGGGCCGCGTGACCCTGGGCAAGCGTTCAGCTTTGAGCAACTGGCATGTACGCGTGGAAAACCGCCTGCCGGGCTGGGGGGTGGCGGATGTGAACTTCCCGCGCCTGCGGCTGGCGATGGATGCCCAGAGCGAGGTCGCCTCGCCCTACGGCCTGGGCAAGTTGTTCCAGAATCCGACGAAATACACCGGTCAGCCGCTGGACGGCATGCAGCACGGTCCGGACATGGGCGGGCTGTATCCGTGGGCGCTGTGCACGATGCAGATGATGGCCCTCACCCAGTGCGGCGAGTCGCTGTACTGGGCGACGCACGACCCGCGCGGCAAGGGCAAGTATTTCTATTGCGCGCCCAGCGCCGACCAGGCCGCGCTGGAGATTCATAACGCGCATTACCCCGAGGCGCCGCTCGCCTGGGATTACACTTATGATTGCTCTTACAACACCGTCCTGGGCTTGATTGACGGCGACTGGTGGCACTGCTGCGCGCTGTATCGCAGTTGGGTGTTGCCCAACGCGGAATGGACGCAGCCGCCGCTCGGCAAGTCTCCGGCGCAGCTTCCCGACTGGTGGACGCGCATTGCCTTCCATGATAGCTCCTACTACGAACTCGAGGACACCAGCCCTGACCGGCGCACATTGCCCCTCTCGATGGAGACGAAGAAGTTGCTGGGCGATTTGCCGATGACGGTCGGGCAGGGATTATGGACCGTGCGCGGCTTCGATGTGGACTATCCTGATTTCTTCCCGGCGCGCGACTGGTTTGTCGGCGACCTGCTGAAGGCCAAGGAACACGGCCTCTACTTCCTGCCCTACACCAATGGCGTGAACGCGGATGTGACGAGCACTTTCTGGAAGAATGGTGGGTGGAAGTACCGCGTCATTATGGACCCGGCGGATACCGCTATTCCCACCAAGCATCTGCAGTTTATCTGCCCGCAATCGACGGAATGGTCTCTTGTGATTACCGAGTTGGAGGGTCGGGTGGCGCGCGAACTGCAGGCGGACTTCATCTATATCGATGTGATCGGCTGCGTGCCCGCCGTGGAGTGCTACAGCGCCGACCACGGCCATCCGCCGGGCAATCGCTGTGATCTGCCGCTGGGCATTCGCCGTACTGTGCGCCGCGCACGGCAGGAAGTGGCGAAGACAAACCCCAACATAATTTTCTCCATGGAAGATTCCACCGAATGTTATGGCGTCGAGGCTCCGCTGGTGTGCAACCGCACCACGTCGGACATGAATTGCCCGATGCTCATGGCCGTGTACGCCGATCGCATCGACCCGTATGGATTCAACATGATAGATCAGGAGTACCGGAAAGATCCGATGACCTGGCGCATGAAGTGTGCGGAGACTTTTATTTACGGCATGCAACTCGGCGCGTTTTTCACCGGCAAGCCGAAGGGGAAGCCGGAGATGATCACCTTCCTGCGCATGCTGGGATCGGCACGCGTGCAGGCGCGGAAGTATCTGTCCGTCGGTCGCATGATGCACCCGCCCACGCTCATTGGCGATAATCCTCCGATCACCGCCGAATGGGAAACGTATGGGGTGCCGAAGAAAGCGGTCACCCGTCCGACGGTGCGCGCTTCCTCGTGGCTGGCGGCGGATGGCACGGCGGCGCTCGCCTTCGTGAATCAGGGCAATACGCCGATGGCGCTGCAGTGGGCGGTGAAGGCCGCGGACCTCGGGCTGTCCCCTGCTGCCGCGTATGCGGTGCGCACGTTCTACCCGGCAGAGACGGGCCACCGCGCGCGCCTCACCGGCCCGGTGCTGACCGGCGACGTGACAGTGCCGAAATTGGGCGCGATCGTTTTGAGCATTACCCCGGTGAAATAACCACACGCATCCACAACGGATCAGGAGTTTTCCATGACACACACGCACGAGAGTTGCTGCACGAACAATTACGACCGCTGGGTGCAGCGGCGCAAGGCAACGGCGGGGACGCTGGGCATCCTGCCCTCCGCCGCCGACCTGTACGGACGCCCGATGGTTGACTATAGCACGATGGCCATGCGCCCGGGCGAACGCCGTCGCCCGGCCTGGATCGACAACGAGGGCCTGTGCTTTGTCGGCACGTGGGAGATGCTCGGCTGGCGACGCTACAACGGCCTGGCGACCACCTGGGCGGAAGCGGATTATGCCTTTGAGCACACGCAGGAGTTTCTCGATGATCTGAAAGCGCTCGGCTGCAACAGCATCATCATCCCGTATGACTACGGCTACGGCGAAGCGGTGAATGCCGGGGAGATCGAACTCTCGCGCGAATTGATCAAGCTGGCGCATACGAACGGTTTGCGGGTCGGCACCTATTTCCGCCCCGATCAGGTATGGGTTGAAACGCTCAGCGACGAGGAACTGCGGGAGATCGAAGGCGGCTTCCAGGTCGATGCCCGCGGGCATTTGATTCAGCCGTTCGGTACGGCCTCGGTGAATGTCTGCTTCAACCATCCCGGCGTGCTCAACCGCCTGCTGCGGCATATCCGCACGGTGATCGTCGATCTCAAATCCGACATGCTGCATCTGGACGGCCTTATCGCCGGCCATTTGGAGACCTTTGGCGCCTGCCGCTGTGAGAATTGTGCCCGGGAGTTCCGCCAGTATGTGCATGACCGCTACCAGGGCGACCGCGAGGTGATCACCAGCCGCTTTGGACATCCGTGCGTGGAGAAGCTGAATCCCCCGGCATCGTATCCGTTTGATTCCGCACCCTTTGATGGTGGGGCGACCACCCCGCACTGGGCGGAGTGGATCGGCTTCCGCTGCTATGCCACCTCGCGCGTGTTTGCCGAAGTAGCGGCGCTCACGCAAGCGCTCAATCCCGAGGTGGCGATCGAGATCAATAATTCCCTCCCCGCCACACGGGAGAATGCCGCCATGTGGACGGGAACGGATGTACTGGGCATGGGGCACTACACGGACGCCCATTGGAGCGAAGACGGCTACGGGCCGAAGCTGCATGATACGGGCATCCTCACCCATCGCGTGCGCCAGTTCAAGCACTGTCGTGCGGCCAACGGGAATTTCGCCCTCACCTACATGGCGGAACTGGACGAGCGTGGGTTGCGGCAGAACATGGCGCATGCCGCGGCGTTCAACAAGGGGAGCATCGGTTGCATCGGCTTCCCGCCGCACATGAATTTCATGAACAAGTACACCAACGACTTCCCCGTGCGCGCGGCTTTTTCGCAGTGGTTGAATGCGCACCGTGCACTGTACACGCACACGGTGAGCGCGGCGAAGATCGCCCTCTGGCGTCCGCGCGAGGGGATGGCGCTGGGCGGCCGCATGGTGTACGCGGCAGCGATGCGCATGGAGCAATTGCTGGTGGAGAGCTGCCGGGCATTTGACATCGTGTTCGATGAATCGCCCGCGAACCTCGCGCAGTATGACCTGGTGATCGTCCCCAATGTGGAGTGCATGAGCCTGCAGCAACTGGAAGGGTTCGTGCAGTATGTCGAACAGGGGGGCAATCTGCTCATCGGACAGGACAGCGCGACGTTCGACCTCTGGTTCCGCCGCCGCATCGAGAACCCGTGGGCAATCCTGTTTGGCGATGCGTCGGTGAAGTATATTTCGGGCGAGGCGATCGCCGGCGCGCCCGCCGGCCTGCTGGGCGGCCCCACCTCCATGACGCAAGGCAATGAACCGGTCCGCGTCACCTATGGCCAGGGGCGCGCGGTGTATGTGCCGCAGATCGCGGACCCCGCGACACAGCCCTCGCTCATCAGCCCGAACGGCATGCTCAACTGCGGGTTTGATTACGCCAACTGGGTGGTGCCGGACAACGCCGGGGCGATCTCGGAGGCCATCGACTGGCTGATGCAGGAGCGCGAGCCGGTGCGCGTGCAGGGCGAGCGCGGCCTGCTGGCCGAATTCCTCACCCAATCATCCCCACACCGCATGCTGGTGCACCTGGTCAACCAGCGCCACCAGCCGCAGGCGTGCCGGGTGGACGTGCGCACGCCGGAGATGGCCCGCGGCATCGAGGTGCTCGCCCCGCCGACCGATCAGCCGCCGGTCTGGCGCGTGATCGAAGAGGATGGCGCGACGGCGGTGGTCTTCGATCATCTGGATACTTATGCGCTTCTCATGCTGAACGCCGAGTGACGTGACCAGTCACGTACGAAATCAAGCCCTCCCGTTACAGCGGGAGGGCTTGATTGTTGGTGATGCTATGCTTAAAAGGTTACTCGATGGCGTATTTGGCCATCAGATGGCGCTCCACCAGCCCGCGCTCGACATCCGAGAGCGCCGGCGAGAAGACCAGCACTTCGGCATAGTCGGCCTGCGCAAAGTCGCATACGTCGCGATACCAGGAGGCTTGTCCCTGATAGCCGGCGCCGATGCGGGTCTGGCGCAGGGCGATGGGACGCTTCAGACTTGCCGCACTCACCGCCTGTCCCTCGGCACTGCTATGATTCGCGCCGAGTGCGCCATCAAAATAGACGTACATCGAGGAGGCCACCGGACCGCCCAGATTATTCTTCACCGCCAGGCTGATCACATGCCAATCGCCCGAGGTGCGACCGCTCAAGAGGCCGACATACTCATGATGGAGTGAGGTGACTGCGTTGCTGTACATTGCCACGGCACCGGCGACGCCGCCATGGTAGGTGAACTGGATGCCGCCCTCATAGTCGAGATATTGCGCGCGCTCATCCCACGTCATGGTGCCGTTGCCGCCTTCGGCGTACACCGAGGAGAACAGGGTGTTCCAGGTGGTGTCGTTCTCGAACGGGGCCGCCGTCATGATGAGGGTAACGGAGTCGGCAGTGCCGGGTTTGACATCCTTGTTGACCAGGTAGTCATCGTTACCATCAAAGCGCAGAGCCGGATAGCCGTTGATCGCGCTTTTCCGCAGGATCGGCTGCCGGCTGGCCGTGCCCTGGGTGACCCCATTTTTACTCGTGCTGCTGTCCTCCCAGGTGCCGATCGGTGAGTTATCCGTAACTTCGGGCAGGGCTTCGGGGCGCAGCCACATCATCATGCCTGAGCGGACAGGCAACGGATTGGCCTTCAACAGGCTGGCCTCGACCGACATCACCTGGACATGGCCATCGACAAAGGTGGCAACGAATTTGTTGCTGTGGCGGGCATCCACGTCATCGAGCGTGTAGGCCACGTTGTCATAGGTGGCATTGTTAGGCCAGGCGCCAGCCGTGGCGGCATGCTGTCCATCCATCGTCAACAACTTAGTGGAAGGATCAGCGATCTCCCCCAGCGTGAGGTTGGAGACGCCGTCATGGTACACGTAGGCATTGGCGACTTTCTTGCCTTTGGTGGGGCACATGAGGATGTTGCGGTCGACATTGATCTCCGGCCAAATGCTGGAGGAATCTGGTAGCATCTCATCGTGGTCCTGGGCCCACATGAGGATAGCGACGGCGATCTGCCGCTGGTTGTTCAAGCAACTCGACTGCCGTGCCTTCTCACGGGCTTTGGCAAACACGGGGAAGAGTATCGCCGCCAGGATGGCAATGATGGCGATGACGACGAGCAACTCAATGAGGGTAAACCCTCGACGGAACAAGGTTGTTCGCATAAGATGACCTCCGGGATTGAGATGTTAGCTACCGGTAACCGTTACCGCTATACATACAACTGTAAGCGTTTACACTGATAGTTTGATAAATATACCCCCAACATTTGCCCGGTGTCAAGAGGGATGTATTCTCTTTCAATCTGTTGCATCTCTGATGGGAGGAAGAGTGGCCAGGGCGTATGCACCGCGTGCTACGCGTAGGCGGACCCGGCGTTGATGCCGGGTCCGCCCATGAGAACCGCTTGTGCATATAGTGAGGTTACATGCCCCACTTCTTCTTGAGGTAGCCGTAGACCAACCCACGCTCCAGATCGGAGATGCCGGGAGTGAACATCAGCACTTCCGTGAGGTCGCCCTTCAGGGGCTGATAGTAATTCGGCGTGGCATCCTCGATGCGCGTGCCGATGGCGAAGCGATCAAAGGGGTAATCGCCCCACTCCTGCGAGTGGGTCACGCTGGCCGTCACGGCGTTGTCACAGAAGATCCGTTCCACGATGCCCAGGTACGAGGTGGGATTGATCTCGTAACCGTACATGTGGAAGAGACCTTCGCCAAAGGTGCCTGAACCAGATGCGGCATTCACATACGCGCCTGATCTAAAGCCCCACATCGTATTGGCCGCCAACACCGGCGCGGCCGTCAGCGAACCGGTGTTGTACACCACCAGGTGGCCACCGGTGGTCCAGTTGCCGGTCGGGGTGGTCCAGTTCTGCAGGGTGATGCCAGAGCCGTCAATCGGCGTGGTAGCGGTCGGGGCGTGCACCGCCAGGAAGGTCCAGCTGTTGTTGATCGAGGTGCGCGGGTTCAGCGTGCCGGCAGGCACCAGGTGGCCGGTGCCGGTTCCGGCGCGGAAGCGGATGGCCGGCATGGTGCCGTTCTTGGCCACCCCCACCATGAACTGCGGGCGGGTGCCGGCGGCGCTCGGGCAGGTCATGTGGTTGGCCTTGCCGCTGGAATCCTGCCAGGTGGTGATCTCATCGCCACTGGCCAGCCCCGAGAAGATATCCGCCTTCAGTTGCATCACCAGGTTGCGGGTCACCGGCAGCTTGTCGGGGGTGGTGGACATGATGTCCACGTGCCCGTCGGCGAAGGTGCAGACGAATTTGTTGCTGTGGCGGGCATCAATGTCGTCCACGGTGTAGCCCACATTATCGTAGGTGGCCGGCGTGTTGCCACTGGCCGGCGTGGCGGCATGCTGCCCATCCATGGTGAGCAGCGTACCCGTGGGGTCGGAGAGTTCACCTAGCGTCACGCTGGACACGGCGTAGGCGTAGACGTAGGCGTTGGCGACCTTCTTGCCTTTGGTGGGGCACATGAGGATGTTGCGGTCGACGTTGATCTCCGGCCACACGTTGCTGTGGTCGGGCAACATCTCGTCGTGGTCTTGCGCCCACATAAGGATGGCGACGGCGATCTGCCGCTGGTTGTTCAGGCAGCTCGACTGCCGCGCCTTTTCGCGGGCTTTGGCAAACACGGGGAAGAGAATCGCCGCCAGAATGGCGATAATAGCAATGACGACGAGCAACTCGATGAGGGTGAACCCTCGACGGAACGATGACTTACGCATAGTGTCCTCCGTTGATTGAATTTATACCCGGCTTTGTTTGCGATAGCATGACTTTACTCTAGCGGTAACGGAAGCTGTAAAACCAGATGTACGCTAATTATACCCTCATTATGGTATTCTAGCAACCGCTATTGACCTTTACCGATATATTTTTCAAACAAATAATTAGCGACGCCCCAGGTGTGAAAGCCCGGGGCGTCGCACCGCATACAATGAGGGAGTCGTCTAACTTTTCCCGCCTGTCTCATGTTCCCCCAGTATAACAAGCATTCTGGTGATCTCACCAGCATCATGCACGGTCAACTCGCCGCGTTTCTCTTTGGCGCGCAGCATATCGAGGCGGCGGCGGGCTTCGTCTTTGGAGAGTTCGGGTTGCGGCATGATCATTCCCCTTTCCTATGATGCTCTGTGAGGAAGCATCCCCGGTCCGACACCATGTTGCACCTGTGGATGTTGTTATCTGCGGAGGTGTATGCGCATGCCATGCTTGCTGCATCCACGACCAAGTGCTGACATGTACATACCATCAACCATCCGGATATAATAACGGGCATATGATCACCAGGAGGATGCAGATGTTGTACGGGAGATTATCCGGCGCTGCTGTGCTGGGCGTGCTGCTGGCATTGCCGGGTGGCCTGTCCGGTTGTGCGCCGCACAGCCGCAGTTTGTCAGGGAAGACGGTGAAGCCTCCGCGCGTCGAAGCGCCAAAAGCCACAGCATCATTACCCGGAACGCCGGGTGAGCGCCTCAATCGCATCATCGAGCATGGGTACGCATTGGTCGGCGGAAACAATCGTAAGGCGATTACCGCAAAATGGGGTCCGCCCGCATCCGTCAAGTCCGACCAGGTGCGCAATCGACATAACCCCAAGCTGATGGATACCTATTACACCCTGCAGTACCCGGGCATCTCCTTCATCATTTACCACGTTTCCGAGAGTAACCGGGAGCTGCTCGATCTGCTGATTATCGACAAACCGCGTGATGGATTGCCCTTTGGCGTGAACGTGGGGATGTCAGCGGATGAGGTGGTGCGCATCCTCGGTCAGCCGGATGAACAACGCCAGGATAGCTACTACTACTGGACTGACACGCCGAATACTCCGACCCTCATATTTTCGTTCGCGGAGCGCACGGTACGCGAGATCACCTGGGGATTTTACGTGGATTGAGCCTGGATCACTCGCCCAGCATGATGGGTAGCGCATCGGAGAGCGTGGAGCAGAGTGCATGACACAGCGGGCGCACGCCGCTGGCCTCGATATTCCCGCCGCCCATGCCGATGGCGGCGAAGCCCGCCAGGCGGATGGAGACAATACCGGCGGACGAATCTTCCAGCCCGATCACCCGGCAGCGTTGCGCGGGCTCGATGCCCAGGCCGACGCGCGCGGTTTCGGCATACAGCCAGGGGTGCGGTTTCGGGGACAACTCGCCCAGCGTGCCGGCCTGTCCTGGGCGCAGCGCCTGGCCGGCGGTGATAATGGCGTCGTAGAAGTCCAGCGGATCGCCCATGCCCAGCGTGCGGAAGGCGGAGAGCACTTCCGGCCAGGCCTTCTCATACAGGCCGGAGGTGACCAGCCCGATCTTGATGCCCCGGCCTTTCACCTCCAGCAAGAATTCCTTGAGCCCGGCGACGGGCACGAACGCGCCGGCATGCCCACGTCCCTGCCGGATCTCGTCCATCTCGTGCAGGGTGATGGCCGTGTAATGGCGGCGCGCCTCTTCCACCGTCGCCGTCGGGCAATACTTGTTGATACAGTACTGCAGATGTTCGGACACGGAATGTCCGGAGACGTGCGGTTCGTCCACCTCTTCCAGGCGGAACCCCTCATCGTTCAACAGCCGCGCTACCGTGCGCTCAATGATCCACACCCAGAACGGCTCGCTGCGCACGCTGGTACCGTCGAGATCCATCAGCACGGCTTCGGCCGGACCGGTGAACTCGGCATCCTGCAGCGGATAGACCGCCGGGTAGCCCATGGCCGACTTCACGAATGCCAACGTGTAGTCGGCGAACACGATGAACTCCACCTTGCGGTCGCGCGGCGTAAGTATGCGCAGGACCCCGTCAACACCAGCTCGCCAGCGGCCATCGCCGCCGACCTCAAGGTCGAGCAGGTCGCTGGCCAACGCGGCAGCGGATCCTAAACCGGGCAATGTGGTGGAGAGCATGGACATATCAGCCTTCCTGCTGGAACGAACTTGTGCGGCATGCGTATTATACGGACTGGTGCTTACGAGTGCAAGTGAACCGGAGCACAGGAGGCGCGCTTAATCAGCGTAGGCGATACCTTTGCTTTCACAGGATTACTCGGCATGCCGAGTAATCCTGAGACATGCTGTTGATACAGCGCAAAGGCTCGACGCCCGATCTCCTCCGGGTGCTGTTCAATGGTCGTCAGGGGAGGCGAGGTGATGCTGCCGACTCGTAAATTCCCGCAGCCGATCACGCTGATCTCTCGGGGCACCTGCACACCCATGCTCCACAGGTCGGCCAGCATCTGTGCCGCGACGTCATCATTGTGGCAGATGATGGCGGTTGGGCGCGGGTGCTTGGCCTGCATGGCGGCTAACGCATCATGCGTGGGATACTCGCACTCATCAACATAGTCAAAACCGTAGATATGTTGGGTTGATAATCGACATTCGCGCATCACGCGTTGGTGGGCTTCCGTGCGCGGTGCGCCTTCCTTGCCCAGCGCCGCCCCAACGTAGGCGATTTTGCGATGTCCGAGTTCCATCAGGTAGTGGATCGCGAGTCGCGCCAGTTCGTCTTCGTCTGTTTCGATCATGTCGCAAGAAGGCCATATGTAATCCAACCCCACCGGCAGGATGTCATGGCTCAGTATTTCATACATAGAGGATACCGGGAGGGCGTGACGGGCGTGAAAAAAGATAGCCTCGCAGTGTTGCTCGACAAACGCATGAATCGCCATGCTCGTCACGGCCGGGTCTCGCCCGGATTCGAAGATGAGCACATGGTAGTGCGCCTCGGTAGCGCTCGTGAAAATACCGCGCAGCAACCGCGCGGTGAAGTGATCGGTCAAATCGTGGATAATGCAGCCAATGACCTTGCGGGTGCCCGTCAACGAGCTAGGTGTCTTGCGGTGCGGGCAGTACTGATATTTCTCCGCCAGCGCTTGGATGTGCGCGCGCGTGTCCGCACTGACGCCAGGTGCACCGCGCAACGCGCGGGACACCGACATCGCCGAGACGCCAGCCAATTCAGCGAGTTGACGTAGCGAGGTCACGACTCCCCCCTGGTGGATGTGCGAGTACTCCGGACAGCCTGTCATCGCTCAGCACCGGGCGACGGCAGGCAGTGCACCAACGTTACTTAACACTCGTATTGTAACGTTGGTGGGCGCTTGACGCAAGGGGATGGCTGATATCAAATGCAAATAGTGGTTCACGGGATCATCGCCAAGACGGTTGCTGCCTGCAGCCTGTGCGGCCATCAGGGAGCTCCGCCTGTGTCGGCTAGACCACTCAATCTGGTGAAGGAGGTGTACGCCATGCGTACAAAGACTGTGTCCCGAGGGTTCACCCTCATTGAGTTACTCTTCGTCATCGCAATCACTGCTATTATTGCGGCAATTATTTTCCCGGTGTTTGCCAAGGCCCGCGAGAAGGCGCGGCAGTCGAGCTGCCTGAACAACCAGCGGCAGATCGTCGTGGCCATTCTCATGTGGGCGCAGGACCCCGGTGAGACGTTTCCCGATGAGTCGAGCGTGTGGCCGGAGATCAATATCGACCGCAACATCCTCATGTGCCCTACCAAGGGCAAGAAGGTCGCCAACGCCTACGTGTACTAATGGGAGCGCCATCGAATGTATAGCAACACGAACCCCGGCAACACCTACACGGTTGCCGATGGGTATGTGGGACCAAGATTATCGATGCGTCGAGTTACTCTGTCTTGCCTGCGGAGTGGGATTATGAGTGCTCCATCGTCTGTAACATGTCACACAAATTTACTACTCCGAGTAGTTGACGTCACTAGCAGTTCGACAGATTATGAAGTGGTGGTTGATCGGTGTCGCATGCGGCGACAGGCGCGCCTGTCGCAGAGTCCGCAATGCGCTGAAGTCACCGCCCTACAACAGTGAAGGAGGAAAGTTTATGCGTCACTCTCCCTACCGAGGGTTCACCCTCATTGAGTTGCTCGTCGTCATCGCGATCATCGCTATTCTGGCAGCAATTCTCTTCCCCGTGTTTGCCAAAGCGCGGGAGAAGGCCCGCCAGTCGAGCTGCCTGAACAATCAGCGGCAGATCGCCGTGGCCATCCTCATGTACGCGCAGGACCACGACGAGGTGCTGCCAGACGAGTCGAATGTCTGGCCGGAGATCAATGTGGATCGCAACATCCTGATGTGCCCCACCAAGGGAAAAAGGTCGCCAACGCCTACGTGTATTATGGCACACTGTCGAGCCTGTCGCTCGGTGAGATCGCCAAACCAGACCAGACGCCGCTGACGGCCGACGGCCAGCATGCGGCGACGACCACCCCCTCCGTCACCTACGACAACGTGGTGTACGGCCTGGATGATCTCGACTACCGGCACAGCAACCGGCTAGTGCAGACGTATGTCGACGGCCATGTTGCCACTGAGAAGCCGGACATCACCTGGTGGAACGATGAGTTCGATCAGTTGACCGGATTTGAACGCGTTCATATCTATGGCGATGACAAGACCAGCAACACCTGGGTGGCTGTTAACGGCTACGCTACGCCT
>JAGUZN010000397.1 GCA_020060775.1 Armatimonadota bacterium | reverse complement strand
CGGCTCCTCCGCTTTTTCTTCGACGATGCGTGGGAAAATCGGTCCCTCCTGTTGCACGGTACACCCCGCTTTCAATTCACCCCACACCAGCGCAGACCACGTCCACGCCGGGTGTGCCCAGCCCAACTGCCGGGCGATCATCTCCGCCACGGTGGGCATGAACGGTTTTACCATCACCGCCGTCCAGCGCAGGCTTTCGGCCAGTGTGTAGAGCACGGCATTCAGCTCGTCGTTCTGCCCCGCTTTGTTCAGCTTCCAGGGTGCCTGTTCTTCGATATAGCGATTGAGGAAGGCGAGCAGCGACCAGATCTCTTTCAGCGCTTCCTGATAATTCACCGCCCGCCCGCCCAGGTGATGCTCCACCATCTTCGCGGCATGCAGCGCCTCGGGCAGCACCTCCACCGGGCTCTGCTGCAGCACGCCCTGGCTGTACTTGCAGATCATGGTGGTGGTGCGGTTCACCAGGTTGCCCAGGTCATTGGCCAGGTCGCTGTTGTAGCGGCGGTAGAGTGCTTCCAGCGAGAAATCGCCGTCAGCGCCAAAGGGCATCTCGCGCAGCAGGAAGTAACGCAAGGCATCGACCGCCACGTTGAATGTGCAGCCGGAGGCCTCCGACAATTCCCGCGCGAGGTCGAGCGGGTTGATTCTGAAGCCCTTGCCCCCGTGCTTCGACTTGCTGATCTTTTCGCCGCCCAGCGTCCAGAAGCCGTGCGCCATCACCGTCTTCGGCAGCGGCAACCCCGCGGCCATCAGCATCGCCGGCCACAGCGTCGCATGGAAGCGGGTGAAAATATCTTTGCCCACCAGGTGCAGATCCGCCGGCCACCACTTCGCCATGCGCGCCTCGTCATCGGGATACCCCGCCACTGCGACGTAGTTGATGAGCGCATCGAACCAGACGTAAATCACCAGCCCCTCGGCCTCCGGCATGCTCGGCGGCACCGGGATGCCCCAGTCGGATTTGCGCGTGATATTCACATCGCGCAGCCCACCCTTGATGAACTGCACCACTTCGTTCTTGCGGAAATCGGGCTGCAGCCAGTCGGGGTGCGCCTCGATATAGTCCAGCAGTGGCTGGGCATATTTGCTCAAACGGAAGAAGTAGCCCGGCTCCTTCATCCACTCCACCGGCCGGCCGCATTCCGGGCAATGCCCCTCCTGCAGTTGCCCCTCCAGCAGGTGCGTCTCGCAGGGGATGCAGTACCAGCCGGCGTACTCGGCGTAGTAAATATCGTCGTTGGCATATAGCGTTTCCACCAGGCGCTGCACGGCGCGCTGCTGCCGCGGCTCGGTGGTGCGGATGAAATCGTCAAAGGTGATGTGCATGTCGCGCCAGGTGGCGGTGAACCGGTCGGCCATCGCCTCGACAAAAGCCTGCGGCTCCTGTCCCTGCTGCTGCGCGACGCGCGCGACCTTGGTGGCATTCTCGTCGGTTCCCGTGGTGAAGAGCACCTCGTCGCCCCGCATGCGATGAAACCGCGCCACCACATCCGCGGCGATGGTGGGGTAGGCGGTGCCGATATGCGGCACGTCGTTCACGTAGTAAATGGGGGTGGTTACGAAATAGTTGCCCACGATCATGCTCCTTGCGCGGCATCGGGGCGAAGGATCCTCCGCCTCAATGCAGGTGATCGTATTGTAGCAAAAATCCGCGCACGGCGGGAGGGCGAAGACGCAGCGGGACAATTCGCCTATTCCTCGATGTCGGGAAGGATGACTTCACCGGTGGGCGGCGGCGAAGCACCGGGGTCTGTCGGCAGTGAGATCGCTTCGACCGGTGACTGTCGGTGTTCTCTCGCTTGCTGCCGCACCCAGGTCCAATAGCGCGCATCCATGACCGGGAAGCGCGCCTGCAGGCGCTGCTGCATCAGCGCAACCTTTTTGCCGATCACGCTGTCCTGACGCGCGCGCGCCTCGGCGTAGTCCGGGTCGACGAGCATGACGGCGAAGGTTATCGCCATATCTTCATAGGGACATCGACGGCAACCGGTGAGCAGGACATGCTGCAGGCGATTTGTGGAATGTTGGCTATGCGGCCACTCGTCGTCCAGTTCGTTGTCGCGCACGTTCTCGAGACAGGCCGTGCTGGAGGCATCGGCATCGTAGGCAAAACCGGGCGGATTGAGCGCCGTCCACTCCTCGCGGGTGATCGGATCGATCCAGTGATAACAGCGATGCAGCATCTCCGCCTGAGTCTGCTTGCGGTCTGCCGCAGCAGGGGACTGACCCGTGATGACCCACGGGCCGGCATCACCGCCGACAAAGCATACATGGTGCTGACAAGCCCAACAGGAGCATGGCTCAGGGGGGCGGCCGTGATGCCAGGTGGGATGCGCCTGGTGATTCCACCCATGCCCTTCATCGGCGCTGAAGCATAGCACCAGATGCTCAACGGGGGGAACGGGTTCACGGCGGCCTTGTTGCGGTACACGCCATACCTCCTCCGGCAACAGGCACAACGCCTGCAGGAGGAAGGCACGATATTGATCGGCGCTGCCGCGGTGATCCCGAAAAATCTCCTGGCAGACGACATCATTCGATGGGTCGTGCAAGGGCTCGGATGCATCATGCTCGAGAAAGCGGATGCCGAACTTGCGAAATACCGCCTCCCCGTCCGCGAGCGCCATGCCCGGCGAGAAGAGATGGGCATGCGCTCCATCGCAGCGCGCGACATGGCCGTCGAGAAACGCCGCGAGCATCTCTTTCCCGTGGCGATAATCGAAGATCGGGGCTTCCCACTGCGTGAAGGCGACATTGCCCTCCACCTGGCCATCGGCGACGAGCAGGGTGTGCGTGGGGAACGGCCAGGCACTGACGAGCGAGCCTGCGACATTGCCGTTGAATACGTAGCTGTTGGCCGCATCGCCGCGGG
>JAGUZN010000197.1 GCA_020060775.1 Armatimonadota bacterium | reverse complement strand
ATGCTCGGTGACGATCACGCCCTGCTGCTCCAATTCGCGATAGGCCCGCGCCACGGTGAGCGGATTCACGCGCAACTGCCCGGCCAGGTCGCGCAGCGACGGCAGGCTGTCGCCGGGGCGCAACACCCCGGTGGCAATCGCCTGCTTCACCTGCGCGATCAACTGCGCGTAGATGGGCGTGGCACTGGTGGTATCAACGGCAAAGCGCATCGCGTCCCCAACTGTTATAGTGTATTAACACAGTACTACCACTGTGCTGTGCTGTCAAGGGGGTGATGGGGACGATAATCATTCGCCAGTTTCGGAGGAGGTAGTTCACCCTATTGACGCGAGGCGGGGGTTGCTTCATACTGCATGGGGTTTGTTGACTTCACCGCAATATTGGACGGCGGACTCGCGCGTTGCCGCCGTTAACGGATCGCGATCATGCAACTGTTTCTCGACATCTATCTCAAGTTCTTCTTCGTCCTCACGCCGTTTTTCGTGTTATCGATCTTCCTGGCGTTGACGCGTGATTACAACGAATCGACCCGCCGCCGGGTGGCGTTGAAGGTGACGCTGGCGGTGGTGCTGATCGTATTTGCGCTGTTCATGTTCGGGCGCTATATCTTCACTGTGTTCGGCGTCACGCTCGATGCCTTTAAGATCGGCGCGGGCATCCTGCTTTTCCTTTCGGCCATTTCGCTGGTGCAGGGCCGGCGCGGGCCTGACCTGCATGAGGAGAAGGGTGATATTTCCGTGGTGCCGCTGGCCATCCCCATCACCGTAGGGCCGGCCACCACGGGCATCCTCTTCGTGCTGGGCGCGGAGTTGCGCCCGATCACCGAGAAACTGACGGTCGGCGCGGCCATCCTGTGCGCAGTGTTGACGGTGGGGGTGTTGCTGTTTCTGGCCAGCGGCATTGAGCGGCGGTTGGGTGACACGGGGTTGAACATCTTCAGCAAACTGACCGGCCTCATGCTGGCGTCCATTGCTGCCCAACTGGTGCTGACCGGCGTGCAGCATTTCCTGCGCTGAGTGTTTGGTAGACGGGGGGAATTATCGTTATGCCGTGAGGCAGTTGCGCTTGAGCAGGTGGGCGGCGGTGGCGGCGACTTCGTCGACGGTGATGGCCTGCATGCAGTCGTAGTGCTGGCAGGTGGGGCGGCGGCGGCAGGGGGCGCAGGGCATGAGGTGGAAGCAGACTTCGACGCATGGCTCTTCGGCGAGCCAGAGCGGACTAGTCGAGCCGTAGAGGGCGACGGTGGGCGTATCGGTCGCCAGGCCGGCATAGGTGAGGCCGGTGTCGCAGCCGATGACCACCGCGGCATCCTGCACGATGGCGCAGGACTGCAGGAGGGAAAGTGCGCCCACGGCGGAGAGCGGTTTGCTGGCCGCACCTTCCACCAGCCGCATGGCATCGACGCGGCGCTCCGGCCCGCCGACGAAGACGGTGTGCACACCCTCGCGCTCCCAGAGTTGATCGGCGAGTTCGCGCCAGCGCGTCCACACCCAGTCCTTTTGCGGGCGCGAGGAGGAGATGCAGCAGACGGCGTAGGGCGATTCAATGCCGCCTTTGTGCAGGAATTCGCGGGCGACCGCGCGCTCTTCCTCAGGAATCGGCAGCACCAGCCGACGCGCGGTGACGTCAATGCCCAGCGGTTTCAGGATCGACAGGTAGCCCTCGGACAGCCGGGTGCAATGAGACGGGAAGGGTACGCGATGCGTGAGCAACAGGTGGCCGGCTTCTTTGGGGGAGTAGGGACCCAGGCGGACCGGCGCGCCGGATAGCCAGCACATCAAGCCGCTTTTGAAGAGTCCCTGCAGGTCGATGGCGATATCAAACTTCCGCGCATGCAATTCCCGGCGGAACTGCCGCACCTCACGCAGCGTATTGAGGATTCTCCCTTCGCGCAGCCACTGTAGCCACTGCTTCTTCTGTTCGAAGACGATCACTTCATCCAGGTCGGGATTGATGCGAACGAGCGAAGACGCCAGCGGTTCGACCAGCCAGGTGATGCGCGCTTTGGGAAAATGCTCGCGCAAGACCTGCGGCACGGGCGAGGCCATCATGACGTCCCCGATGGCGCCCAGACGCACAATGAGGATATGCGGTTCGCTGTCGCGGTTCAGCGCCAGCAGTGGATTCGTTCGGGGCATGCCTCTCTCCATGAAATGTCCGGGCTTCGCCACCGGTGTTATGCAATGCCGGTGCGGTGTGCACGCGAACAGTATAGGAACGCGCCTGCCACGCTGTCAATGGATGACGGGGTGTGCGGGAAGGATAAGGGATAAATGTAGCGGGGTGTTACGTGGCATCACTTGCCGACGCAGAAGCGGGCGAAGATTTCGCTGATCACGTCCTCGCGCACATCGTCGCCGGTGAGCAGGCCCAGGGCGGAGACGGCTTCCACCAGATCGACGGCCAGCAGTTCTTCCGATCCCCCCGCCTCCAGCGTGTGCCGCGCGCGTAGCAGCGCGTGGGCAGCGGTGTCGACGGCTTCGCGCTGGCGGAGGTTAGCCAGCAGGCCGGACTCGGCGGTCACGCT
>JAGUZN010000215.1 GCA_020060775.1 Armatimonadota bacterium | reverse complement strand
CACGCCCTCCTGCGGATCGAAGAACTCGCCGAAGTCGTCGCCGCCAAGCTCGGCGCGTGCAACATCACTGCCACTGATAACGATCCGCTCGCTTTGCGCGTGGCGCAGAAAAATGCCGAGCAGAACGGCGTCGGTCGCTGCATCCGCTTCCGCCAGGCGGATCTACTGCAGGGCGTCGAGGGGCCGTTCGATCTGATCGCGGCGAATATCCTCGCCCCGGTGATCATTCGCCTCATTCCACAGTTGGAGGGTATGATGCCCGCTGACGGCCGTTTCGTTTCCTCGGGGTATATCACTGCGCAGGAGGGTGAGATTCGCGCGGCGCTCGCCGAGGCCGGCTGGCATATCCTTTCCCGCTACGATCGCGAAGACTGGGTCACGCTGGTGGCCGTCAGGGCATAATCCCCTGCATTGTCAGCGCAGTATCCAGCGCCGCCCGTTGTTCCGGCGTTGGCGCGCCCAGCACCAACCAGCCAATCACCCCGGTGCGCCCCAACACCACCGTGCATGCGTGCGGGCCGACGACCCCCAGACGCTTGCGCAGAGAGACGAAGTCGCCGTACGCCGTCAACACGTGCGCGCGCACGTCGGGCGTCGTCCCGCGAATCATCGCCCGATCGATCACCCGTCGCATGATCGGGCCCACCTCGCTGATCATCGCCACCTGAAAATAGGCGAGGTCGGGACGGTCGCCATACGTCGCAAGGTGTTCAGCCCAGCCCGCCGTCTCAAAGCGCGCGGCGTAGTCAAAGCCCAGCACCAGCACCGTCACCCGGCCGTGCAGATCATCCGGGATGACCACCGGACGACCGGCGAGTGTGATGCCGCGCACAGTCGGGAAGGGCATCCCGGCTCGCAGCGGTTCGCCGACCTCGCCCTCGGATAGCTTGCGCCAGACCATCACGCCCAGACTGCCCAGTGCGATGCCGGCTGCCGCCGTTGCCAGTGCGATATTGCGTGCCTTCATGCCTCTCATTATGCCGCATCCTGGCGCAAGTGAGGTACACCAACAACCACCATTCGGTGACCGCGCGCTCTTGCATTTCTGACATAATCACCGTAAGCTACTAAGTAATGCCTTTCATAGGGTGCGATGCCATGGTACTCGACCGCACACAAGCTGTGGTGGATAACGCGGAGGAGCTGATCAGGCTAGCCTCCGAGTTCCTCACCGAAGAGCCCCCGCCCCCTTCCCGTCAGTTGGCGCTCGAAGAGGCCATCCAGCATGCCCATCAACTGGTCGCCGCCGAGCTGTCGGCGCTGGACCGCGCGCGCGAAGCGAAACAGGAACTCGACCCGGGCACGCTCTTTCGTGAGCATACCCAGGAGAAAATTGCCGCGCTGGTGTTCATCGCCAAACACCTCTTCTTCGACATCGCGCCACCGCAGCCGGACGCCGCACCGCTGGAGGTGCAGTTGGCGCGGCAAGACTCAGCCCAGTACATGCAGCTCCTGTTTCACCTGCGCGCTGTGGATGGGCTGGCGCTGCTGTTCGACTGTGCCGCGAATGCGCCGCACACCAATGACAACATCAAGTTCTGGCAGCAGGTGGCGCTGCATTGTCTGCATACCATGGCGCTCATCCCCGATGCGCGGCAGCATATCATTGCCTTCCTGACTGACCGTCCCGGCGCCCGGCGCATGGTGGAGTCGATGATGAACAGTGCGGATGCGCAGGTGGCTGCGCACTTCCGCGCGCTGGGTGAAGAATATGTGCGGCTGAAGCGCGCGAATGTCATCATGCAGCTTCCCCCGCCGCCGAAGTACATCGAACTCTTCGCACAGTACGACCGCAGTGTCCCCGAAGGCCGCACGGTCGGGTACGCCTCGTGGCTCTGCGCCCAGCGGCGCATCACTCAGGCCGTCAAAGCCAATGATTTTACCGTGGTCACCAAGTGGGTGGCCGAGGGGTCGCCGCGTACGGCACGCCTGGCCTTCACCACCGTGCAGCGCAGCATCCCGGCCAAGCAATATGCGGTGGCGCTGGAGCAGATGCTCGCCCACGAGACTATGTCGGCGGTGCGCCTGGCGGCGGCCGTACTGGAACTGGGTAAAATCAACCGCGCGGCACAGCCGAAGGGTGGCGAACAACGCATTAATAACATATTGATCGACCTCGCCTGCAGCGGTATTCCGGCGCGCATAGGGGTGGCCAAGGTGGCGGTCCATCAACTGGAGGCGGTCGATGCCTTCAATGAATTGATACAAATTTTAGAACAGGCGGTGATTGTCGAGGTCGCCGAAGAGGCAGTCTACATGTTGCGCAACCTCCGGCGCCTGCCGATCGCCGAATCGGTTGCGCGAAAACGCGTCCTGTTGCAGCCGGCTTTTGAACGGGCGCGCGCCGACGTGCAAAAGGCGCATAACATCATGGAAGCGGCTTTCGCCAGTCCGTCGGACGAGATAGCAAGCATGTACCTGGATCAATTGAAGGAATTGGGCGCACTGCCGGAAATTCAGCAACTCTCGCAAAAGCGCACGCGCATCAGCGAACTCGCCAAACAAACGCTGGTCGAGCTGCAAATGGAAAATTCCACCGATCGTCTTCTGTAGGTGAAGGGAGTCAGCAATCTCCTGTACCTCTTGCACTAAGCCCGCCAGGCAGGGTATCATCAACAGACTGCAAGCGCCAGGCAGCCAAGTCATTGTTGTGCGCTGCAATTCTCCTGTGACGGTGTGCCATGACCTCCGCGACAACAGTGACAACCTGGAGCGACCCTGATCACCTCATCGCGTTAGCGGAAGCCCTGCTTGACGACGATAACCCGCTGGCCTTGGCCGAGCAGACGGCCACAGCCGATTCCCTGCGCATCGCCCACCAGTTGATTGCCTCTGACCTGGCGGTGATTGATCACGCGCATCGCCTGCCGCACGAGGTGAACTACGCCGAACTATTCGGCTCGTGGTTCCATGAAAAGATCGGCGCATTGATCTATCTGATCAAGTACAAGCTGCTGGATGTGGCCGACGCCATGGAGGAGACGCAGGATATCGTCGACGCGCGCCACGATATGTCGTCTTATGTCGAGATTCTCTTCCACGTGCGCGCGGTGGAAGGTCTGGGCGTTCTGTTTGATTTCGCCGTGGCCAAGGGCGAGCGTGAACGCATAGAATATTGGGAGAAGGTGTGTCTGCACATCCTGCACCTTATGGCGCTGCTGACCGATGCGCGCCCGCGCGTACTGACCTTCCTGGCGGCACGCGAACACGCCCGCCGGTTGGTGGAGCAGGGCATGACCGTGCCTGATCAGGGGATGGCGCAGGCGTTTCACGCGCTTGGTGCGGCCTACGTGCACGCGCACAAGCTGGGGGAGATCCCCGATGCCCCGGCCCAGCAACCCCCGTATCTGCGTATTTACCACCGCTACGATCAGGGGCTGCCGTATGAGGGCCATGCTGGTCTCTGCGCTTACCTTTCCGCCAAGCGACGCATCCACTTCCTCGTCAAAGATGTCGAAGTTCCGGCGCTCACGCATTGGCTGGTGCATGGATCGGAAGCCGCCGCCCGTGAAGTGCTGCTCGCGAAAAAGGCGCTGTCCCGGCAATCGTATATCGATCTCCTGGCTGCTGCCCTGGACGATCCTGCCCTGCACCCGGTGCGCGCAACCGCGGCGATGATGGAAATCAGCGAGGTAAGTTACGAAGACACAGCGACCGGAGGCGAAGCGGAAATCAATCACATTCTGTACAGAATCGCCGCGTGCCGCGAGGATGAGCGCACTGGCTTGGGGTGTGTGGCTGTGCGTATGCTGCGCACCGTGGATAACGAACAGGCGCTGCTCGACCTCATCGAGTCCGCTCCGCAGGATGCCGTGGCCACAGAGGCCGTCGTGGCCATGAAGGATCTCCGTCGTTTACTGATGGTAGAGCCGCTGATCGTCAAACGCCCGCAGATCAGCGAAGTGTATCACGCCTGCCATCGCGAGCTGGTGGAAATCCAGAACCTGCTGGATTCCGCCTGGGGGGCCGACTCTCCCGCGGAGGCCGAGCCGTATGTGCAGCGCCTGCAGGAG
This sequence comes from Armatimonadota bacterium, assembly GCA_020060775.1. Classification (GTDB taxonomy): domain Bacteria; phylum Armatimonadota; class Hebobacteria; order CAIYQO01; family CAIYQO01; genus JAGUZN01. The sequence goes on along the minus strand of JAGUZN010000215.1, from coordinate 4,389 downwards.
CTGAAGGCGTATCCCGAGCTGGAGAAGATCAACCACCTGATCCAGCGCACCCAGCATTTCTATGCCTGATCTCTTCGATGACGCAGAAACGAGGACGCCACCGTGCGGTGGCGTCCTCGTTTTGCACTGGTAGTGATGAGATGTTCAGGCCTTGTCCTGCGACCCTGATTTCGGCTGCGCACCCATTTCCTGCGCCAATTCCGCCCCCAGGTCGAAGATCGGCTTGGGGCCCGGTTCGTCGTCTTCTTGATCGGCCATATCGATCGGAGGAGCTGGCGCGACCACCTCGGTTTCCGTCTCGTCCGCCGTCATGTCGAAGCGAAGTACGTCGGGGCCCGAGGTATACTCGCCGGCTGAACCAGTGGGTTGAGTTGCGCTCGCGTCATCTTCGTCAGGATCGAAGGAGAACACTGTGCCGGCTGTGGACGCGTCCGGTTCCTCCATCTGCAGCACGGCACGTTCGGCTTCTTCAGTCGCAGTACGCTCAAAGCTCAACGTATCCGGCTCATCATCGGGATCCGGCATGCGGAAGACGGGGGTCTCCTCCACTGGAGGCGCCGTTTCGTCCGCGGAGACGCTAGGCATCGCATCATCGCTGTTCACCTGCGACATGAACGGTCCATCCGGCAACAGGTCGGGTGCAAGGCCCACTGCAGCATCGGCTGGCGTTTCCGCCACCCCTCCGCGCTTCTGCAACAGGGTGGCGATCGCCGCATGCCCCTGCTCCAGCGCCAGCGCCAGCGGCGTTTCATTGGCCGCATTGCGCGCGTTCACCTCCGCTTTCTTCACCAGCAGCGCATCTACCACGGCCTTGTGGCCTGCGGCCGCCGCCACGTGCAACGGGGTGGTATCGCCGAACCCGAGTGCGTTGACATCAGCCCCTTTGCCCAGCAGCAACTGCACCACAATGGCCTGGCCGGCGAGTGCGGCAAGGTGCAAAGGAGTTTGCCCGTGTTGGTTCTGTAGGCGCGTATCCGACCTTGCGGTGAGCAAGGCGCTTGCGGCTTCTTTTTTCCCGGCAGCTGAGGCGACGTGCAGAGGGGTGTTGCCGCTGGCATCGGGCACGCTCACCTCGGCCCCCCGCCTGATCAACACCTCCATTACCGCTTTGTGTCCGGCGCTGGCCGCCCAGTGCAGCGGGGTTTGCCCGCTCTGGTCGCGCGCCATCGCGTTGGCGCCGGCATCGATGAGCGCGAGCGCCGCATCTTTCCGGCCGCCCAGCGCAGCGTGGTGCAGCGGCGTGCCGCCCACGGTATTCGCGCTGTTCACATTCATCCCTTTCCCCACCAGCAGAGCAATCATCGCCTTCTGGCCCTCGGCTGCCGCGACGTGCAGGGCGTTCTGTCCGGCAGCATTGACGGCATGCAGGTCCATGCCGAGTTCCAGCAGGTAGTCGATCACCTTCACGCGGGCTTTCGCCACCGCCGCCATCAACGGCGTGCGCCCCAGCTCATCCTGGCCATCGAGCAGGCTGGGATCCGCCTCCACGCGCGCCTTGACCTTCGGCAGCGCGCCATCCTTGATAGCCTTGAAGAAGGTCTGATCGGCCAACGACATCGGCGCGGCCATGGCAGGCGCACCCAGTTGCGGTCCCAAGTCCGGGACTACCATGCCGGGCGCCGCGGGAGCGCCGGCGGGTGCGGCTGAAGCCGCGACATTGCCTTTACCCGGCGTGGTTCCGGCTTTTCCCGGGGCGACTGCCGACTTCCACAGGTCGCCGGCACCGCAACGCGGGCAGTACAACATGAACGGATCAATGGGGTATTCACAGCTTGGACAGTTCATGGTTCACCTCGGCATCAACGCGGCAGGACGCGTATACCACAATCCTATTTCTTCTCGCACCCCGCGCATCCCTTTCTCTTTACGGCACATCGTCAACTTTTCCCATGGGCGCAGATAATTTCCCTACCGCCCCCTTGCGCCAGCACGGGAAGCCTGCTATAATACGACGCTGTGTCTGGGATCACCCCCGGACAGCCCAAGTAGAGGAGCAAATTCCATGGCGAGCCAATGTGAAGTTTGTGGCAAGGGCACTCAGGTCGGCCATAGCATCAGCCATTCGCATATCCGCACCAAACGCAGCTGGAAGCCGAATATTCAGAAAGTGCGCGTTCGCAATGAGAAGGGCACCCCGTCGACGGTCAACGTCTGCACCCGGTGCATGAAGGCGAATAAAGTCATTCGCGCTTACTGATCACACGCCCAGTTTCCCGCATGAACCCGCCGGACTCTGCACTCCAGAGTCCGGCGGTATGCGTTTGGTGATGTCCGTTACTCAGCCGTTTCCTCCACTGTCGTCGCGGCCCGCCGCCGCGTAAACTTTGCGCGCACGCGGTCGAGAATGTAGTTGATCTCCTCAACGTGCAACACCTTCAATACACCCAGATAGGCCAGAAATCCTACGCCCCCGCTGATGGCGATCTGGATCGCCAGCTTGATGCGGGAGATATCGATGGCCCCGGCTGACCGATCCAGCAGATCCGGCGCCGGCCAGTGGAAGGGGAGGGTCGGCACGAACCGCACCAGCTCCCGGCCCGCGGTGATGCCGGTCGGAGCCAGGGGGATCGACAGCCCGTAGATGATGAATCCCATCACCAGGGCAGCAATGGAGGCCTTCACCAACACGGTGGCAACGGATTTGCCGCCAAAACCCTGCAACCGCCGCCGCAACCACTCCGCCAGCACGACCATCGCCAGCGTGATGGTGACACTGAAGGCGATCGCCACCCCGCCGTAGCTGAGTTCAGGCATGCGAATCAACCAGATGCCAAGCCCGATATTCGCCAGTACCATCACCACCTGCACCGCCACTGGCGGAAAGACGCTGTGCATCGAATAGAACGCCCGGTTGATAATCTGGAGGAGACTGATGCCCAGAATGCCCCAACTGAACATCGCCAACGCAAATGCCGTGGCCTGGATATCAATCAAGGGATTCCCTTTACCACTGTAGAGGAGGGCGGTGATCGGCTCCGCCAGCACAAACAGCCCGATGGTGGAGGGGATCGCCAGCAGCACAATCGCTTTCATGCTGCGGCTGAGCATCTCTTTGAATTCTTTCAACTCGCCGAGCACGAGCTGTTGCGAAAGTTTGGGAAACGCCGCCTGGGAAATCGCCACGGCAAACAGCCCGAGAGGAAGCAGCACCAGCCGGATGGCATTGCTGATGTCCGTCACCGCGCCATCCGGCAGAGTGGAACTGGCAATCTGCGGCACGGCGAGCAAATTCACCTGCGCCAGTGAGAACCCGATCATCACCGGCACGAACAGTCCGACAACTTGCCGTACACCCTCATGCGAGAGATCGATCGTCGGACGATACCGGAAGCCGAACTTGAAAATGGCGGGCAACTGGAACGCGACGAGGGTAAATGCGCCGAGCACCACGCCGAGCGCCGCCCCGTGAATGCCGAATGTCTCTCCATGCCAGTGCAGGAACGACGGCAACTGGGCGGGCACCGGGATCTTGCTCAGCACGGCCATGCCGAAAATCACGCCGAGGTTATAGGTGTTCCACGCCACCACCGGCATGATGAAGTGGTGGTGCGAATTCAACATCCCGGTGAGTAAACCCGATAACACGGTGAAGAACAGCATCGCGCACATCTCGCGCGACAGCATCACCGTCAGGTTGAACTTCTCGGAACCGGGCTCATATCCATGTCCGACGACCCGTACGACCTCGGGAGCGAAAATGAAGATGAACACCACGCCGATCAGCACCGCGAGAATGACCAGGTTCATCACCGTGCTCGCGATTTTATCGGCTTCCTCCCGCTGATTCTTCGCCAGATACCGCGCGAACACCGGAATGAACGCCGCGCTCAACGCCCCGCCGGACAGCAGGTAGTACATCGTGTCGGGGACGAGAAAGGCCGTACGGTACGCGTCAGTAATCAAGCGATCGTCGAACACGTTCACCAGAAGATTTTCGCGCACCAGCCCGAGCAGGCGGCTGATCAACGTGCCGACGAAGATGATGGCCGCACCGGCGGCCACCGTTGAGAGCTTTTTGGGAGTCATGCCAGCATTATACCCCCAACACCCCCGCCCGCCAACAATGCCCGGAGGATTTTCTTCTTTCGACACCTCAGCAGGTGCGCAAGGGCTCGCTTCGCCGGTATAATGGGCTGGAGAATGCACGATGCCGACGTATAGGGCACAACCTGACCCCCCCGCGTTAGCGCAACGCGTGCTCGCCTACGTACACGAGGAAGCGCTGTGGCCTGACGACGCCTCTCTGCTGGTCGCCGTGTCCGGCGGGGCGGATTCTGTGGCGCTGCTCGACCTCCTGCAGGCACTGGTCCTTGCGGGCGCGCCCTGGCGGCTGGCGGTGGGGCACGTGCACCACGGGCTGCGTGCCGAGGCGGATGACGACGCCGCCCT
>JAGUZN010000333.1 GCA_020060775.1 Armatimonadota bacterium | reverse complement strand
GCCGCCTCGCTTTCCACCGATGGCAGTGTACCGAGCACGGTGAGCACCAGCGGATAATAGGGGGACTGCTTTTCCGTCAACATCGCTTGCAGCACCGGCCACCCCTGCGGATCGCCAATCGCCCCCAGAATCAGCGCGGCTTTCTCGCGCAACCCCGGCATGGGGAAGCGTAGCTGCGGCGCAAAACGTTTGACGACCTGTTTGCCGGCGCCCAGTTGCTGCAAGGTACATGCCAGATAGATGCTGCGTTCAACATCAGCCTCATCGAGCATGGGCATCAGGTCCGCCACCAGGCGCGTATCCCCGATCTGTCCGATCGCCTCGATGGCCGCATGCACCACCACCGAATTTTCGTGGTAAAGCGCCAATCGCAGTGCATTGAGCATCGCGCGGTCGCGACGAGCACCCACCAGTTGCAGCACCTCGGCCAACTGGCCGGGTGGCACATCAGCCGCTCCGCCGGCCAGCACGGCGCGCAATAAGTTGTTCGCTTCGACATCGCCGGCACGGGTCAACGCCACCAGCGCGTCAAACGACCCGGCGCGGTACTGTTGCATGAGCACGTCACGCTCGATGGCAATGACCAGCGAGGGTTCATCCTGTTTCCAGAATGCGGCCCACTTCAGGTACGCAGCCTCGGCCTCCGTGGTCTTGCCATCCTGTAATAGGGCGCGAATATCGGCTTTCGTCACCATCTCCTGCTTCGGGGCCGCAGTGGCGCCGCCATCGCTGGAGTCATTCGGGCTCGTAGTACTACCGCCGGCATCATCGGTGCTCTCGGTCTCGCCATAATCGATGACGAACCCCCCTTGAGCGTGGGCGGTGGCAGTGTCCCACTGGGCGATGCCCATAATGAGAATCCCTGCGGCAAGCAGCAATATCGCGATTCGTCGGTACATAGCTCTCCCTCTTCGGCGAGGTTGGTACTATCACTTTCGCCGCCGGACACGCGTTTCCTTCTCCGTGTGACAAGGCAGTGAACTTCCTGCGCGCGTCTGTTGTCGTGCCGGAACATCACAGGGGGATTAGCAGGCTTTTTGGCTATCGAGCAGCAGGGTCACCGGTCCCTCGTTCACCAGCGCAACCGACATCGACGCCTGAAACACGCCGCGCGCCACGGGCACCGCGAACGCCGCCAATCGCTCGCAGAAGTATTGGTAGAGACGATCGCCCTCTGCCGGTGGGGCGGCATCGCTGAAGCTCGGACGCCGGCCACGCCGCGCATCCCCGTATAACGTGAATTGTGATACTACAAGCGCGCTCCCCTGCACGTCCAGCAGGCTGAGATTCATTTTACCCGTAGCATCGTCAAAGATGCGCAGGTGGGCAATCTTTTCCGTCAGGTAATCGGCAGCGGCTTCCGTATCCCCCTGTCCCACGCCCAGCAAAATCAGCAGGCCGTGGTCGATAGCGCCGACCACCTGCCCCGCAACCGTGACCGATGCCTGTGAGACGCGTTGCACGACCGCGCGCATAACCCCTCCTATGTTGCTGTCACCACATCGATGCCGGCGCTATGGAACTCGGCGACCTGCGCTTCCGACGCATCGGCATCGGTGACGAGCACATCGAGCGAGGAGATCGGCGCCACCCGGTATAACGACTCCACCCCCAGTTTGCTGTGGTCCGCGAGCGCAATGCGCCGCCGGGCGGCGCCCATCATCGCTTTGCGCGTCTCCGCCGTGAAAATATTCGGGGCGGAAATACCAAACTCGGCAGACAACCCGTTTGCCCCGAGAAAAGCGGTATCCACGCGCACCGTGCGCAGAATCTCCAACACCCACGGGCCCACCAGGCTGGCGCTCTGCCGGCGCAGGCTCCCGCCCAGCACATGCACCTCGATGCCCTCGTAATCGGACAGCACTTTGCTGATGGCCAGCGAGTTGGTGAGCACCGTCAGCCGGCGGAAATCAGATAGATACTTCGCCATCTCCAGCGTCGTGGTCCCCGATTCAATAATGATCGATTCGCCTTCCTGTACCAGCGCGGCGGCGCAGCGGCCAATCGCCGACTTCTCTGCCAGTGCGCGCGTTTGGCTCTCGTCAAACGAGACTTCAAACGCGGTCGGCAACGGCAGCATCGCCCCGCCGTGCGTGCGCTGCAGCAGCCCTTGCGCCTGCATCGACTCCAGGTCGCGGCGCACGGTGGCTTCCGACACCCCCAGCCGTTCGGCCAGGCGGCCGACACGAATGCGCCCGTGCTCGGCGAGAATGGACAGGATATCTCGCCAGCGTTCCTCTTTAAAGGTATCGGCTTGCGTGGCCATTGGTGTGAGGGGGTCCTCCAACGTGATCTCCGCTGCCCTGCAGCGTCGGGCGACTGTCGAAAATGCCGGTGCTGATATCGTCGGACAAAAAAATGTCGTAAACGCGCATCGTTTCTGCGCATTTCTGCTTGACTATGCTCATTCTACCATGTATACTCTGCTTGTCAAGCGCACTTGTGCGTGAATATGCATGCTTTCAGGTAACGACCGGCTCGCAATCCAGGCAGACGGCTTAGTGAACAGCTGCTGAGTCATTGTACCACCCTGAATGCGATCGTGATACCGAGCATACTGTTGAGGAGTGTCCCCACATGAAAGACTGTAACGTCCTGCCGGATTTCAAACCCGGATACATCGAATTACAGCCGATCCCCAAATTTCAGTACCAACGCACGCTGGCCGACGAATTGCAGGGCAATATCAGCCGCGAACAGGCCCTGGATCTGCTGGCGCTCATGCAGATGGTGCGCTGCTTTGAAGAGTGCATCGTCGACATGAAGGACGGCAAATGGACGCCGCAAGAGGGCTTCAAGTTCATCGGCGCCAGCCACCTGTCCATCGGTCAGGAAGCCGTGCCGGCCGGCGCCTTGAGTTGCATCGAGAAAACCGACCTCATCACCTCCACCCACCGTGGACACGGGCACGGCATCGCCAAAGGCTACTTCGCCCTGCGACAGATGACCGGCGATGAACTCCTCGACTGGATGGTGAAATCCGGTGCGCCGCAAGCTGATGTCAACGCCGCCCGGGGCGAGACGCGCGAGCAGGTGCTGGCGCGCGCCATCGATCTGCACCTGTTCAAAACCTTCGCCGAACTGTTCGGCAAGGAAGAAGGCTACTGCCGCGGCCGCGGCGGCGGCATGCACATCGCCGACTTTAATGTGGGACACCTCGGCGCCAACGCCATCGTGGGCGGCTCCTTCGCCATTGCTGTGGGCGCCGCCATGGCCGCGGAAAAATTGGACACCGGCCAGGTCTGCATCTGCTTCGTCGGCGACGGCGCGATGAATAACGGCATCGGCGCGGAAGCGATGAATTTTGCCGCGCAGGACCAGTTCACCAAAGGCTGCCCCGTCGTCTTCCTGGTGGAAAACAACCAGTATGGCATGACCGGCCAGCAGGATAAGGAAGTCACCGGCATCGATTTCCTTGCCCAACGCGCCGCCGGATTCGCCCGTGACAACATGCACGCCGAAGTGGTGAACGGCATGGACGTGCTCGCCGTGCGCGATGCCATTGCCCGTGCGGTCGAGTGCTGCCGCCAGGGCGATGGCCCCGTGCTGGTCGAATGCGAAACCTATCGCTACTACGGCCACTCCCTGTCCGACCTGCGCGACACCTATCGCACCAAAGACGAAGAAGCGTGCTGGAAGTCGCAGGATGCCATCGACCGCTACGTCGACAAGCTGGTCGATGCGGGCGTCGCGTCCCGCGAAGCGCTGACCCAGCTGCTCGCGGAGATCAAAACCCGCGTGCAGGCGGCCGGCGTGAAGGCCGCGGTCGAGGGCACGGATCCCGAGACCGCCGACATGCTCGAAGGCCTCTTCTCGCCCAACTGCTGTGTCGAGCCCGACGCCCGCTGGCGCACGGCGCTGGAGAAAGAACCGCGTAAAGTCCGCCGCGATAAAGAGGGACAAATCTTCGTGCGCCAGGCTGTGGCCGAGGCGTTGATCGAAGAGATGCAGCTCGACCGTCGCGTCATCCTCTACGGTGAAGACGTCGCTGATTACGGCGGCGCCTTCCAGGTCACCCGCGGCATCCTTGATGTCTTCGGGCGCGAGCGCGTCTTCAACGCCCCCATCTCCGAAGCAGCCATTGTCGGCACCGCGGTTGGGGCGGCGGCCGCCGGCCTGCGCCCCGTCTGCGAGTTGATGTACATCGACTTCATCCTCATGGCCATGGACCAGGTGGGCAACCAGGCGGCGAAAAACCGCTACATGTTCGGCGGCAAAGCCGAGATCCCCATGGTCATCCGCACCACCGTGGGCGGCGGCAAAGGCTATGCCGGCCAGCACAGCCAGAGCCTCGAAGCCGTCTGCACCATGATCCCCGGCTTGAAGGTCGTCGCGCCCAGCACGGCGTATGATGTCAAGGGGCTCCTGAAGTCCGCCATCCGCGACAACAACCCGGTGGTCTTCATCGAACACCAATCCATCTACACGCTGAAAGGCGTCTGCCCCGAAGAGGAGTTCCTGGTGCCGATCGGCCAGGCAGCCGTGCGCCGCGAAGGCACGGATGTCACCATCGTCGGCTACTCCATGCCCATCCTCGTGGCCCAGGAAGCCGCGGAACTCGCTGCCCAGGAAGGGATCTCCTGCGAGGTCATCGACCTGCGCACGCTCATCCCCATGGATGAAGCGACCGTGTTGAATTCCCTGAAGAAAACCGGACGGCTGGTGTGCGTGAATCAGGCGCCGAAGACCGGCTGCTTCGCCGAGCACATCGTCGCTCGCATGCAGGAAATCGGCTTCGAGTACTTCAAGGGACCGGCCCAAATCATCGCCGCCTACGACTGCCCGCCGCCGATGGCCGCCACACTGGAAGCCGAATTCCAGCCCAATGCCCGCCGCATCCTCGAAGGCATCCGCAAGGCGGTGGGGGCGACCGTCACCGCGTAACGCGGCAGAGAGAATTGCGATCTCCTCGCAATCGACCGGCGTGGTGAAGGCTTCATGCGCTCACCACGCCGGCCGTGTGTGATTATCCGGTTTCGCGCGCAACCGGCGCACCTACGCGGTACTGTTCGCGCGCGGTGACTTCGGGCACGATGCGCAGATGATCGAGCAACCGCTCCGATTCCGGCGAGGAAAGTTCACCTTCCTCATCAAGGTAGCCGGCATGCCCCTGCAGCAATTCCCGCGCCTGGTGGTAGAGCTCCTGGGGCTGGCTCCCGGAACAGACATATTCCCACCGCCCGTGACGCAGCGTGATAGCGTAGTACATCGCGCACTCCTTCCGACCGCACTCGTGCTGCTTTAGCCTAGACATGGCCGTAAAAGCGCGTCAAGGCCGGGCATGACACAATGGGTCGTGTGCGTGAACGCGCCGACACAACGCTCGCCACCTGAACTATGCTGGACCCAGCATAATTGCGGCCCCGGAGCGGAATGCACTCCAGGGCCGCTGCATCTCATGGAACGGTCGGGCTGGGCATTGAACTACAGGCCAAAGCTGACCCCGGCAAAGAACTCGTGGTCCTCGACCTGCGCCAGTCCGGCGGCATTGGTGATGCCGATTTCGCCTGACCAGTTGCCTGGGAAATCGTGACGGACGACGAGCGAGAAGATGGAATCGTCGAAATCACCCGTCTCCAGCACGAACTCGGAAGCGACCGAGGTGTTGCCGCCGAGGAAGAGTTCAGCGCCGATGAACGGGCGGAATGCACTCCGATCCTCGATGTCCGTGAAGTTCGCTCCCAGCGTCCACTGCGCCGATGGAACGGCATCTGCATCAACGGCCAGCGCGCGTGTGCCGGCGATGAACACCTGGAAACCATCATCGATATCGCTGCCCGTGATGATGCTCCCGCCGATAGCCGGGGTGAACCCGGCGATATCGCCCGGAAGCTGGAACTTGCCGGTCGCGCCAAAAGCGGTATCATCACCCAATATGAGCGACGCGCCGAGCTCACTGCTCGCTGACAGACCGTATACCACGCGGGCGTTGACGAGCGTATCGTCAAAGAACAATACATCCGCCGCGCCGATGAAGGCCCCCTGGCCAACAATATTCGCGGTCGGCACCGCCACGATGCCGGTGGTGGCATTCAAATTGGGATAGGCGTGCACCGCCTGGGTGGCCACCAACATACCGAACGCCAACACGAAAGGTAGTATCCTCCGCATGTTCCCTCCTTTCACGATTCATGCGATCGGAGCCGGGTGCGCCCCCACGCATGAGGCTCATGTCACAACAGTATTCTACTGATGTTGGCGGTGGGGTATTCATGGCGGATATGCCATACTTACGACACGGAGGGAAATATTTCTCTCACGACTGAAGCGGTAAGCTCATCATCCCGCGGCGATCACTGATTCGTAGCGGCGGGTCGCGAGGGTGGGGAAGCAAGGGAGCGCAGCCCGGCAATCGCCTCCAGCGTGATCGCATCCAACCGGGTGAACGTCCGGTCGGCTTCGAGGACAATGCGCGGGTCATCGCTGCTCGGCACGGCAAAGCAGGCCATGCCCGCCGCTCGTGCCGCATGCACGCCATGCAGACTATCCTCGATCACCAGCGCCTGTGCCGGCGGGCAGTTGGCGCGACGTGCCGCTTCGAGGAACACATCCGGAGCCGGCTTGCCGCACGCCACCTCCTCAGTGGACACCACCAGCGGAAACAACGCACTCCACCCGAACCGCGCCAGGGTGAGGTGAATCGCCTCCGCCGGGGAGCCTGAGGCAATGGCCAACGGGTACCGCTCGGCTAAGCGATGCACGAGTGTCTCTGCACCCGGCATCGGCGTCAACGAAGCGCGAAACCGTTCCAGCAGCATCTCGCGCAACAACCTGCCGCACGCCTCGGCGTCATACCCTGCGGGCTGCAGCATCGCATGCACCGTGCGCCCGATATCCCGTGCGTTCTGCCCTTTATAGCGCTGCGCCAATTCCGCGCTGTACGTCCCGCCTAACAGCGTGAACAACGCCTGCTCGCTGGCTTTCCACGTCGCCGCACTGGAGACCAGGGTATCGTCGAAATCGAAAATAATCAGCATGGTCGGTTCAGGTGTCGATACTAAAATACTCCGGCTGACTGCATGCGCCACGCCTGCAGCGAATTGAGCCGTGCGCCAGCACCCTCGCTGGCAAAGGCAACCCGTTGGCTGTCACGACGCGTGGGATAAATACGTCCGGTCAAGCTCACCTGCCCATTGGCAAAGACTTCCACCACCGAGCGGTCGAGGAATACCTGCAATCGCAACGGCTCATCCGGTTCCAGGGTCAGCGGGGCCTCTCGCGGAATCCGTTCCACATCAGGGTCCAGGCTCGAACATTCTGGCAACCACTGTAGTTGGCCGGATGCGCGGTCGTAGCGAAGCTCCGTATATTCCTCCCCGTCGGGCGATCGTCGGATGATCAGACTGACGGTCTGCGCCGCACCTAGGTCAATCTCGGCCTGCAGCTCCTGTGTGTCGTGCCAACATACTTCGGGCAGCAGGGTGAACTCACCAATATCGAACGCGCCGACCTCGTATGCTTCCTCGTGTAACGATGCCAGCTCCGGCGCGGCCGACACGCCGAGTTGCCCGTCGCGCATCGTCAATACCCGCGGCAGCGACATCAGTCCTGCCCACCCGGCCTGCTCCCGCGCCGCATCGCTCCGCCGGTCGAAGACCCAGCCAAACAGCAAACGTCGTCCGCTCGCATCCTGGAACGGCTGCGCCGCGTAAAACTCCCCGCCCCAATCGGCGTACACCCGCTGTTCCGGCGTGAACGACCCCTGCGCGTACTGGCCGACCCAAGCATAGGTAAACGGGAAGACCGAGTAGAGCAGCACATGCCGGTCGCCCAGCGGGAACAGCGACGGACACTCCCAGGTTTCCTCGCTTTCCTGGTCGCCGGCCATCAACGGACCCCGGTAGGTCCACTCTGTAAGATCGGACGAGTGATACAGTAGCACCGCTCCTCCCTGTCCGCGAATGCCCGAGCCCAGCACCATCGACCATCCGTTATCCTCACGCCACACATAAGGATCGCGAAACCCCGTCACCGCCAGACCGGCCGGCGGTGCCGGAATGACCGGGTTACCCGCGTACTTCTGCCAGGTCACCAGGTCATCGTCACTGGTGGCAATGCACTGGCATTCCGGCGAAATGCCGGTGTAGATCAGTGTCGGCCTCCCGTGATCATCCACCGCACTGCCCGAGTACACGCCATCCTTGTCCGGTCCGCCCAGGGTGGGGGAGAGCGCCACCGGCAAGTGCTGCCAGTGCGCCAGATCATCGCTCACCGCATGGCCCCAGCGCATGGCGCCAAAGCCGACCCTATCAGGATTGTACTGGTAGAACATATGATACTGCCCGCGCCAGTGGATCAGCCCATTCGGATCGTTCATCCACATGCATGGGGGCAGAAAATGGTACAGCGGGCGGTGCGGATCCTGCAGGGCGCGTTGGCGATGATCTGAAGACACAATAAGCCTCCACAGTAGGGCGAAGTATTCGCCCTACGAGATAATCTCTATAGTATACACTGCACTCGACCAGGGCAAGAGCGACTGGCGCTTATTCACATCCGATCACCCGTTTGCATAGCCAGTATAGTGATGGGGAAGTATAATAGGAGAATCACCCATGGCAGCCCGTACTGTGATCTGCTTTCCCATAGGTCCTGCCCCCGGTTTACGCTCGGAAGCGGCTCAACTCACGCTTGGATTATCCGCCGGCGGTCACGATGTCATCGCCCTGGGACAGCTGGGCCCCTGGCGCCATGCCTTGCGCCTGGCGAAAATCCCCGCCCATGACCTGACCCTTCCCGGCGACGAGCGGAAATTCCAGCGAGCACTGCACGATTTTGAGCCGCAGGTGATCCACGCCTTTGGGGCGGAGATGGCCCACCTCACACTGCCGCAGACGCTGTTGATCGGCTGTGGCGGCGTGGCCACGCTGGGGCATCAGGACTTGACGCGCCTGAACCCCGCGCAGTTTCGCACGGCGTCCGCCGTCTTCGTCCCCTGTGATCACCTGCGTGAACAGATCATGCGGCGCCTCTCCGGCGTGCCGGTCATTACCACCGGGTACCTTATTCCTCCGCCCTCCTCGTATCCTGAGGTGCGCACCCGCTTCCTCGCCGAAGAATTGGGGCTGGATGATGGTGCGCCGCTCATCCTGATGGCCGATCGCTTCGACGGCAGCGAGGCGGAAGTCGCGCTGGAACTGATCTCCGCATTCCCGGTGATTGCCGACCACGCGCCCGGCGTGCAACTCCTCATTGCCGGCGAGGGCGTGCGGCTCGGCGAAATGGAGCAACTGGCCATCGATGCCAATGAGCGTCTGGGGCGGCGCGCAGTGTTGCTGCCCGGTCATCGAGACGACATCGCCCAGTTGTTGACGTTGGCAACGATTGC
>JAGUZN010000212.1 GCA_020060775.1 Armatimonadota bacterium | reverse complement strand
GAACTCGTGCAGGCCGGCGCCGATGGGGTGGCGGTAGTGAGCGCGGTGACGCGCGCGAAAAACATCAAGACGGCAACGCAACAGTTCAGACGCGCCCTGAAGGCCGCGCGCGGTGCAGCGTGATGGGTGTGGCCCTCCTCTCCTTTTTCGTGGCGCTCTCCGGGGCAGTGGTGCCGGGGCCGCTCTTCGCGGTGCTGTTGCAGCAGTCGCTGGTGGTGGGCTGGACGGCGGGCCTGTGGCTGATTGTCGGACACATGATCGCCGAACTCTCCCTGCTCCTCGTGCTGCGCGCCGGATTGGGCAACCTGCTGCAGCGCCCTGCGGTCACGCGCGGCATCGCCTTGATCGGTGGCATGGTACTGCTCTACTTCGCCTGGGGGATGCTGGCGCTGGTGCGCGCCGGGTTGCCGGCGCTGACATCGGGTGACGAGATGGCGGCCATGTCTATCGGCAAGCTCATCGGCCAGGGCATTATCCTCAGTGTGCTCAATCCGTACTGGGTGCTCTGGTGGGCGACTGCTGGGCTGGGGCTGGTGAGCCGGGTGATGCAGGCGCATGGTGTGCGGGCCTTGCCGGCCTTTTTTGTCGGGCATATCCTGGCAGACTACCTCTGGTACGTGGGGGTGGCCGTGCTGGTTTCCGTAGGCGGTTCTTTCCTCAGCCCGGCGGTGCACCGGGTGATCATCGCCGTCTGCGGGGTGGGTATCGCCCTGCTCGGGTTGGGATTTCTCGCGTTGCCGGTGCGCGAATGGCTGCGGCCGCCGGCTACGGCCGATAGGTAAAGCCCACGCCGAGATTACCGCCGCTCATCAGATGATAAAACCCGGTGGTAACCCACCAATCCGTGCCTAACGGCGGGAAACGCAAATCCACGAGGGCATTCAGTTTAGGCTCTTCCGGGTCGAAGAGTTCGGCGGAAAAGAGCGTGTTCTCATTAATTTTCCGATCGAAACCGACCCCGTAGCGCGATTGGATGACGCCGTAGCGGAACCAGCTGTCACCGTGCAGGCGATTGCCGAACTGCAGGTTCATCTTACCCCCGTCTTCCAATGCGGCAACCCCGACACGGAACTTCGTATTTTCCCCGATGAGGTCAGCATTGAAATCGGAGCGCAGGCCGACATGCCCGTTCTCGGGCAACATCATCAGGCGCCCATGCGATTCGATTTTGGTGTTGGAGAGCGCGGTGCTGGTTTTGGCCACGGTGCGGCTGATCACACCGATGTCATCACTGGCCAGTCGCAGCTTACTGGAAATCTCGTGGACGTTTTTCGCGGTATCGGGCGCCACGTCTTTCAGCGGCCCGGTGATGGCCGGCAGGTCATCTGCGACCTGGCGCAGACTCTGGGTGATCGCCGGGAGATCGGCCGAGGCCGTTTTCGCCTGCGTCATGATGGCGTTCAAGTCTTCGCTGGCGGTGCGCAAATTCGTGGAAACGCCGCGAATATTCGCAATGACTTCCGGATCGTTGACCAGCCCGTCCAGCGAGGTAGCCATGGCATTAAGGCGCTTGCTGAAGGCGACGAGATCCGCGCTCACCACGTCGAGATTGGCAAAGACCTGCGTGTGCTCCACCTGTGGGGTGATCACGTCGCTCATGTGGCGCAGTTCATCGGAGATATGCGAGAGGTTGGCCACGAACAGATCGATCGATTGCTCGTTGCGCCCGAGCATGTCATTGAGGCCGGCGCTGAACTGAGCGGTGGAGGCCATGGTGGCCTCGAGATCGGCAATAGCGCTTTTCAGGCGGGCCTGCGTGTCACGGTCGCCAATGAAACGATTCATTGAGTCGGTGGTCTCGGTCAGGCTCTGCACCAGTTCGGACGCCTGCACCATAAGTTCGTTCATATCCGGCGTGGTGGCGCCGCGCACTTCCGCGCCCGCGCGAATGATCTCCCCGCGCTCCGACGGCACCGGCATGATCTCGATATAACGCTCTCCGACCAGGCCGCCAACGCCGATTAAAAACGAATAGTTGCGGTAGATAACGACATCCCGCTTCACCCGCACGACGACCAGCGCCTGGTTGGTGCCCGGCTCCAGCCCGACCGCGCTGACCATGCCGACTTTTACGCCGGCGACGCGCACGGGCGCCCCCTCCTGCACGCCCTGTGCCTGCAGGAAGCGAATGGTGAAAGCATACGTGTTGCGGTCCTCACCCCAATTCGTGAACGACACAATAATCAACGCGAGCAGGATGAGCCCGGTGAGGAACATGATGCCGACGCGTAATTCGTTGGAGATATGCATGTTGCGATTTCCAGTATGTTGTGAGTCAGCGTTTATCGTTACAACCAGTGCCTGATCGCTTTATCATACCACGTGGATCGGTCCATCGGAACTCCCGGTAAGAAATTGACGCACCACCGGGTCGTCGGCGTCATGGAATTGCTGCGGTGTGCCGAGATACTGCACTTTGCCCTGGTAGAGCAGGGCAATGCGATCAGACATGCGCAACACGCTGTGCACATCGTGCGACACCACCACGGAGGTGACGCCGAGTTCGTCGCGCAGGCGAGTGATCAATTCGTCGATAGCGCCGGCGATGACCGGATCGAGACCGCTCGTCGGTTCATCGTACAGCAGCAGGTCAGGATCGCCTACCAGCACGCGGGCAATGCCTACGCGCTTCTGCATGCCGCCGGAGAGTTCGGCGGGATAAAGCTCTTCGGTATTCGGCAGCCCCACCTGGCGCAGCTTATCCGCCACGATGGCCCGCACCTCGTCCTCAGGGGTATTGGTGCGCTCGTACAGGCGAAAGCCGACGTTCTCGCGTACCGAGAGAGAGTCGAAGAGTGCGCCGTACTGAAAGACCAGCCCCATGCGGTCGCGCAGGACATTCATCTCGTCTTCCGACATGACGGTAATGTCCTGACCGAAGACGCGCAGCGATCCCGAGGTAGGGCGAATGAGCCCGGTGATGAGACGCAGCAGCGTGGTCTTCCCGGTGCCGGAGAGCCCGAGCACGGAAAAGATTTCCTGCTCGGCGATATCAAAGGTGATGTCGTCGAGAATCGTGCGACCGTTGACCTGGTAGGTGAGATGTTCGAGTTGAATGATCGGTTTGGCCATAGAATCGGCATCGGCATTGCGCCCTGGCCGGCGTTACCCGGCGTCGGCGGTCACCGCCTCCTTCGCCTCCAGATACCCCGCGGGCACCCGATCCTCAGCGCCGTGGGCGCGCAGGAGATCGGCAATGCGCCGCATCACCGTCTCACCCACTTCCTGCAGTGCGGCACGGTCAGCGCGTTTACCGACGAGATGCGGGAAGGTGAGTGGTTCGCCGATAACGACGCGCACGCGACTGAAACGGATGCCGACGTGATGGCGTGGGAGGAAACAGTCGGAATCGATGAGCGCAATGGGCACCACCGGAACGCCGGCACGCAGGGCGATCATGCCCACGCCCAACTCAGGCGCCAGCAGACACCCATCCTCGCTGCGCTTGCCCTCGGGGAAGATGACCAGCGCGCCGCCCCCCGTTAACACCTCGTGCGCCCGGTGCAGCGCCTGACGGTCGGCGGTGCCACGCTTGACCGGAAAAGCCCCCACGCGCGCAATCAGCCAGCCCAGCACCGGCAGAGTGAAGAGCTCCGACTTCCCCATGAAGTGCACGGGGCGCATCCGGGCGGCCACACCCACCAGCGGAGGGTCAATGTAGCTGATATGGTTGGCGGCGAGCACCACGCCGCCGGTGAGCGGGACGTGCTCGCGTCCGATGACGCGCAAACGGCCGACAAGCTGCAACAGCAACCAGGATAGCCAGCGTCCAACGTAAAATAACGGTGTCAACATGAATTACGACTCGAGACGGTGCGGGCGCGGATTACCCGAAGAGGCCGGGCAGCCCACCCATGCCAGGCAAGTTGAGACCGCCGGTGACCTCGGCCATGCGTTCTTCGCGACGTTGCTGAGCGCGGCTGAGCGCCTCGTTCACCGCCGCGGTGATGAGGTCCTGCAGCATCTCCACATCGTCGGGGTCCACGACTTCCGGCTTGATATGTACTTCGTGCAGCAGCCCCATGCCATTGGCCACAGCGGTCACCATGCCGCCGCCGGCCGTGGCCTCGATGCGTTCCTCGCCGAGTTCGGCCTGGATGCGCTCCACCTTGCGTTGCATCTCTTCCATCTGGCGCATGAGCATTTTACCCATATTGCCCGATAATCCACCAAATCCCATAGCTACCTCCATCACACCGCGGTGGTGCGTCATTGCATTCCTCAGAAGGATACGAAAAATCCCGCGGCGTGGCAATAGAACAGCCGACTTGCTTCCTCGCTCTGCCGGGAGAACTGGTGGCTGTGGACGACAGGGCGGAAATCTGATTTTGGACACGGATGTGTTTCGCCGGTCATCGCGCCGGGCCGCCGGCGGGGAGAATAACAGTACCCGACGCGACGCAGGGTGAGTCCGGATGCCGGGATCATCGAATCATCTTACACGTTTTCGAGGAGGGCGAGGCTATGGGACCGCTCATACGCTGGGAGCCGATGACCAGCATGTCGCGCTTGCGCGAAGAAATGAACCGTTTACTGGAAGATTTCTTTGGCGAGACGATGGAGGAGCGCGCGCCGGCAGAGATGATGCGCGTGCCCAGCATCGACGTCATCGATCAGGGTGATAATGTGCTGGTGCGGGCCGAGATGCCCGGCATCGACAAGGAGAAACTCCAGGTGCAGGCGATGCCGGAGGCGCTGACGATTCACGCTGAGATGCGCAAAGAGCATGAGGAGAAGAGCGAGAATGTCATCCGCAAGGAGCGCCGCCTGGGGATGTTCCAGCGGGTGGTGCCCATGCCGGTGGAGATTCTCCCCAACGAGGTGAAAGCCAGCTACACGGATGGAGTGCTGGAGGTCACGCTGCCGAAGTCCGAACAGGCGAAGTCACGCAAACCGGTCGAGGTGAAAATCGAATAGGCCATCGCTGTGACATGCTGCAACCGATAGCCGCCGTGTTCGTGGCACGGCGGCTATTGCGTTACGGTGTGTGAAACATGTGTCGGACGATGAGTTGACGTGATGAGGCGCGCTGCGTACACTGGGCGGCGATGACATTTACGGATGCGATGGCACTGCTCCACCGCCTGGTGGATTACGAGCGCACGCCCGCCGGCATGCTGCAGGGACGGTATCTGAGTCTCGACCGCATGCGCGCGGCGCTGGCGCGCGCCGGCGACCCGCATGTCGGGCTGCGCGTGGCGCACATTGCGG
>JAGUZN010000044.1 GCA_020060775.1 Armatimonadota bacterium | reverse complement strand
TCCGCACTGGCGGGGGCGACGACGGTGACGGTGTGCCCGGCGAGCCCCGCCAGCCAGTTGAGCAGGTCAACCTGGCTGTGCGCGGAGGCGCCCGCGTGTGGATTGACGATGAAGAGGATGCGCATCGGTCGCTCTATCATAGCCAATCTGTCCGTCGCTGCCTAGAGCAATTACCCCACACCGCTCTCTCCCGCCCCACGATGCGCAACGGGGACATCCGCTGTGGATGTCCCCGTCGGTGTGTCAGGTGTGGGGGAAGGTTACTTCACGCGGCTCTTCGCCGTTTTGCCGCTGAACAGCTCCTCGACCACGATGCTACGCGGGCGTTTGATGCTGTCGGCGATGGGCACGGTGAGGTCGAGCACACCGTCGTCGGTGGCGCGGTAGAGGACGGTGTCACCCTCGGGGGATTGCAGAGTGATCTTCACCGGCACCGCCGCACGGAAGGTGTTGCGGCCGGCGAGGGCGCGCACCTGCAGGGTGAGCGTGTCATTCTGCACGGTAGCCTGGTTGATCCGCACGCCGCTGATGGCGGTGGGAGAGAAGGCGAAGACCTTCCAACCGCCGCCGGGGAGGGTGACGGTGAACTGCGCGCCGCCGTCCACCTTCTTCAGCTTCACCGTGCGGTTGTCCTCCACGTCGTAGGCGACGGCGGGGAAGTTGCGGCAGGTCACCGTGAAGGTGTTGCCCTTGTCGGTGTCGCTGTTATAGACGAAGAGGTACTGCGTGTCGCCATTCTCCATCATCCGGTAGGCAGCGTCCTTGTTGTCGATGGACACGTTGGGGGCAACGGCCCTGGTGATGTACTGCTCGATGATGGGAATCGCTTCCTCGACATAGGCCTCGCTGATCGCCTTGTGTTTGCGATACATCGGCTCGGTGGGCTGGATGACCGGGCGTTTGCCGGCGGCGATATCGTAGTGCCACTTGGAGAAGTCGACGGGCAGCACGGTGGCGCCGTTGATCTTCACCTTGGTGGACTGATCGACGAAGACCTTGCCGCCCTGCTTGATGTAGGCTTCCAGGTTTTTCACCACCGCTTCGCGGCAGTAGAGCATGCCGGGGACGATGACTGCCTTCTTGGTGAAGAGTTCTTCACTCATGAGCTGCTTTTCGGTGACGCATTCCAGCGGCAGGCCCGCGCGCATGGCGGCGGGGATGGCGATGTCGTCGACCTGGAATTTCCACCAGGGGCGCTCCATGTCCTTGGATTGATCGGGCATGGGCAGGTGGTAGAAGGCGTCGTAGGAGTTGATCCAGAACCAGCCGGAATGCAGCCACACCGGGGACTCGGCTTTCTTCAGGTGCAGGAACATGGGGCCGTATTGTTGCAGGTAGTTGCCGAGGCGCTGCACTTCATTCATCATCGGCTCGCGGCCGGGGTGGTTCATGTAGGGCGCCCAGAAGTTGACCGAGTTCCAGAGGATGATGCCCTTGTAGCCACTGCCGAGGCAGACGCCGGTCTGCAGGCGCAGGCTCTCGGCGTAGATGCCTTTGTCTTCGGGCATGCGGAAGATGCCGATGAGCGCCCAGGTGGGATACTTGTCGCGTTTGGCATCACCGCGGAAGTTGGCGCGCATATCCAGGCGCTCGGCGGCGCGCAGTTCGCTTTCCTTCCAGCAGTCGAGATAGACTTCCTCGATCATGATGTCGAGGTTCCCCTCAAAGCCGCCGGGGTAGTTAGAGAGCATGAGATCGGGATGCACGCCCTTCACGGCATCGTAGATCTTCTGGTTGTAATCCTTGAAGGCATCCTGGCGGATGACCTGGCACCACTTGAGGAAGGGATCGTTTTCCGCAATCACGTAGCCCGGCTCGCGGTACGCCGGCAGCGGCGGCACTTCCATGCCGGTGATCTGTTTGAAGTAGGCGTTGGCGGAGGGGCTGTAGTTGCCGATGCCCTGGTCCTTTTCATAGGGGTTGCGGTAAAAACCGCCCCAGGCCCATTCATCGTCGTAGAACGCGCCGCGGATGTTCGGGTATTTTTTCGCCATCTCCGCCCGCTCGCGTATCATATCCGCCGCCGCCTGCTGCACTTTAGGATTCAGGGGATCCGGGAAGGGGGAGCCGTAGTGCAGCACCCAGTTGCCGGAGGGGCGGGTGATCACTGCATAGTCGAGCGGCTCTTTGGTAAATTTGCGTATTGCACCCTGCGGCTCGGGATGCAGGAAGGCTTGCAGGCTATTATTTGCCAGCCCCTGCGCATATAAGGCCAGGAAGTCCTCGCTAAAGCCGCCCATTTCTTGCATGACGATATGGTTGAAACCGAGACTGGCATAAAATTTCATGCCGAGGTCGCGGACCGTCAGGGGCATGGAGGCATCGAGCACATGCGCGGCATAGGGATATTCCTGTCGCTTGACGGCCAGCGGGACGCGCGGCGGATTGGCGGTGAGCGCTTCGTAGCGCGTGGCCATCTGGCGGTCGCGGGCGGCGTTGGCCACCGGCTGGCCGAGGCCCCAGCGCAGGGCGCGATCCCAGAGTATTGCTTCGTCAGACCAAATCGGGTTGGGAATCGGTTTGATCACGGAGCGCGCCGAGAAGAGGATACTGCCGCGGGGGGACGCGGTGACGCAGATCACGCGCCCCTTGCCGACGGTGGCGCGCACCACCAGCGGATCGCCGGTGGTGGTGGCGACGAGCACGTCGGCGTCAGGCTTGGCAGTGACTTTATGGTAGGCAACGAAGGGCCAGTTATTGAAGTCAAGGCCGTCGACCATGGGGTCGGGTTTGACGATCGAGGCAGTGAGGCGCACCTTCTTCGCATCGAAGAAGGGGAGGAGGGTGATTTTGTCCGGGATTTCGACGGGGAGGATGGCGGCGAGCGGCGAGTTGGCGTAGCCGATGAACTTGCGCTTGTTGCCCTGCCGGTAGTCGGCGGAGCCCAGGTGTTCGTGGCCGTTGCCGAAGCAGGTGACGCCGCCAGCCATGATGAGCGTGCCGCCGTTGCGCACGAACTGCACCAGCCGTTCGGCGTTAGCCGGGCTGATGACGTCGACATCGGTGTAGTACGGATCGGATTTGCGCTCGTCGGCGATGCGGGTCGGCGCATCCCAGAGGATGACCGCCTGGTAGCGCTCCACGTCGGCTAACGCTTTACCGGCATCCAGCCAGCCGGTCTGCATGACCGCATAGTTGCCGGCGAGCAGGCGCTGCGGCGAGAGAAAATATTCCAGGGTGAACATGGTGGCGCCAGTGCCATTTCCGTAGGTGTTCGCCTGGGTTTCCGGCGTTTCCGTGATGCTGAGCACGGCCGGTTGCGCAGCCATAACGCCCAGCGCGAGCAACGATACGCACAGCATCGCAAGCAGACGAGTCATCGTTTCGGATCCTCCCAAAGGTGATACGACGGGTGTGGGTCGCCTGCTTCAGGATGGGGGAAGCAGGTGTCACACCAGATACCAGTTACTAAGCGCATGGGGGGAGGTTCGTGAATTTTCACCGAGGGGGCCAGACGCACACGGGGAAATCGCCAATGTCGGTGAATCCGAGTGATTCGTAGAGGGCGGCGGCATGGGTGTTGTCGCGGGTGACGGCGAGTTCGACGCGTTCGACTCGTTCGTACTGCAGCATTTTCACGCTCTGCACCATGAGCGCCCGCCCGATGCCTCGTCGTTGATGCGTCGGGTCGACGGAGATCTCGACCACGCTGGTCCAATCGGCGCCGCTGCTGAGGATGAGGTTGATGCCGACGAGTGTATCGCCCTGCAGGGCGCATGTCGTCGCACGGGGATGCAGGGGCCCGTAACGGCCGGCGAGGATGGAGAGCAACCCGGTGCGGCACTGGGCGGGGGATTCGCCGAAGAATGGCGCGTAGAGGATGGCATCGAGGGTGCCCAGATTTGCCTGGTAGACGACCGTGGCGGCCTGATCGAGGAAGCGGATATCCCAGGGGACGAGGCGGTAGCCCGGGGGCGCCTCACCTTGAGCCTCCCATCCAGGCAAATCGAGTTGCATGCGCCGGCGCCAGCAGCAGAAGAAGCCGGCCGACTGCATCACAGTCATATCGGCCTGCCCGGGGAGGGACTGGCGTTCAGCGCGGATGTGGCGGACATCGTGGTGACCTTCGCGGATGGCCTGCAAGGTGGCGGCAATGAGATGATCGGCCAGTGCCGTGTCCTGTTCGCGCATCCAGGGGAAGGTGATTTCCGCAGAGTGATCCACGATTTCCACCAGCACCAATCCCATGAGTGTGCCGCCCGCAAAGGCGACGACGCCTTCGCTGGAGCGGGTGGCGCGCGCGAGTCGATCTCCCGCCCAGGCGGCAAAATGCCGCCCTTCCTGTTCAAGCAACGCCAGCGAAAACTGCGCCAGTACGCCGCCCCAGTCGTCGCTTCCCGGGGGCAGGTGGATGATGGTGTATTCAGTTGGCGATGAGGCAGCCATCATGATGTGCCGGTATGCCGGTATCGTGACATTTCTGGCCGGGGACGAAAATTCCTTTTCGGACAGTCACGGCGCGATCCGCGAACTGCCACTTTTCGTACAGCTTCTTACAGGTCCAGCTGTTGTTGCATTTCGCAACAGGCGCGGACCGGTGCAAACGACCGGCGATGAAGCGGGCAGGGGCCGAGGCGGCGCAGGGCTTCCCGGTGCTCGGCGGTCGCATACCCTTTGTGCTGCGCAAAGCCGTAGCCGGGGTATTCGGTATCGAAGGCGAGCATGAGGCGGTCGCGCGTGACTTTCGCCAGGATGGAGGCGGCGGCAATGCTGGCGGACCTGGCATCACCGTCGATCACGCTCTCTTGTGGAACCGGAGTATCGGGCAACGGCAGCCCGTCGACCAGCGCGATCTGCGGCAGTGGGTCGAGGCTGCTAATGGCTGCGCGCATGCCGCGATGGGTGGCGCGCAGGATATTGTATGTATCAATATCCTCCACCGGGATGACCTGGATGGAGTGGCTGATATTGTTTGCGCAGATGTCATCATAGAGCCGTTCCCGCACTGCTGCCGTGAGTTGTTTTGAGTCATTGAGCTGTGCGGGAAAGTAGCCTGGTGGGAGGATCACCGCGGCCACGACGAGCGGGCCGGCGAGCGGACCCCGCCCGGCTTCATCGACGCCGGCGATGAAGCGGATGCCGCGCTCGAGCCAGGTCTGCTCGATAGCCCACAAGCGGGCAGCACGGTCATCCTGTTGTTCATCAGCACGCGTGCGGGGCATGCGCGCAATGTCCCCTTTACAGTAATTTCAGTCGATTCAGCGGCCAGAAGGTGGAGACTGCTCGTCCCCGAACATCATCCAGTTCCACCACGCCCCAGTACCGACTGTCGAAGCTGCCCTTCTCGCTGCGATTGTCGCCCATGACAAAGACGGCGTTGGATGGCACGACAAACTCGTTCTGGTGCACGTGCGGTTTGATGCGCGCTTCATACATGTGATGCGCATACCAGTCCTGCACCCAACTTTCCATATCGCCCTCAAAGGTCTGTTTCGCCTCGTGGCGTTCTGCCTCCGATGCTGCTTCTGCCAGATATTCCTCGAGCTTCGGCGGAGTGGAGGGCGAAGGGGTTACATGCGGGAACCGGAAGGCCGAGACCTTGGCGCCCGCGGGCAGGTAGGGCTCGTCCAGCCGCTTGTCGTTCACGAAAATCCCTTCTTCCGGCTCAACGCGAATACGGTCGCCCGGTATGCCGACCACGCGCTTGATATAATCATCGCGTCGTTCCGGCACTCTGGGCAACTGCGCCAGCAGTTGCTCGGGTGTGACATTCAGGCCAAACTGCTTGAACGCTTCGTGGTTGTTCTTATCTTCGAGCCATTCCCGCCACTGCAGGTCGATGCGGCCACCGATGAGGGCTTCATCGGGTGGGCGAAAGACGACAATTTCGCCCTGCCGCGGGGTGCGGAAGCGCAGGACGAATTTATTGGCGATCAGCTTGTCCTTCACCTCCAGTGTCGGCGTCATGCTTTCGGACGGGATGAAGAAGGTTTGCAGCAGGAAGGGGCGGACGAGGCCAAAGACGAGGACGAGGGCGATGATCACCGTGTCGATGACCTCCAGCACGACATCTTTCTTCAGTACGGGCGCGGTGGACGGCGCGGGGCGCCGTCGCTTGCGCGGTTTGGCATCAGGTGCGGCCGGCACATACTTCCGGGGATGAAAGCGGACCCAGAGCAGGCGAATGGCGACGACGACTGCCGTGGCGATCACCACTACCATCGGGTCTTCCATATAGAGCAGAAATTGCGAGAGCAAGGATGACTGCATTTCGACATTCCTCCACGGCAGGTTGACGCGTCCCGTCGGACCGTGCATTCACCTGCCGCACCAGGCCATCAGTGGATGGCGCCCATGCGGGAGGGCGGCCAGAAGATCAAGACCGCTTTCCCGATCAAGGCTTTCCGTTCCAACAGCCCCCAGATATGGCTGTCATGACTTTCATTCCGATTGTCACCCATGACGAAGAGATAGCCCGGGGGGACGACCAGCTCGCGGTTCTCAATATGCGGCAACAACTCTTGCCGCACGTTGCCGAATTTGATGGCGATATCGCCGTTATGGGTGACGGGAAAGTCGTAATCCGGGAGACTGCGCGCATACGGTTCGTCGAGCAGTGTCCCGTTCACATAGACTCCTTCACCGGCGACGACGCGCACTCGATCGCGCGGCAGCGCGATGACGCGTTTGACGTAGTCAATATTCTGACGGGCGTGCACAGGTTGGCCGATCAGCCGCAATGCCGTTTCCGGCGCGCGAAAGACGACGACGTCGCCGATGCGCGGTTCGCGGATGTGATAGGTATATTTCGTCGCCACCAGTTTATCCCCTTGCGCCAGGGTGGGCAACATGCTGCCGGAGGGGATAAAAAACGCCTGCATGACGAAGGGACGTATGATAAAAAAGAAGAGCACGACGGCGACGAGGGCAGAGTCGAGCAATTCGCTGACAAAGCGCATGATGGCCTGGGTTGGCGGCAGCCCCGTGTCGACGTTGGCGGCGGCCGCAGGCGCGACCGCCGTGTCCTCGACATCGTCGGGGGTCAGTGCGGGTGCGGCAACAGGCGCCGGCGTGGCCACTGCCCGCTGGACGACGAAAAAGGCCAGGCGCAGGCCGGCGAGGATCGCCAGCAGCGAAATCGCAAAACCAGGATCATCAATATTGGACATAGGTGCTACTACTCATTGTGCAGTGCCGCATGGTACTGGCTGCAACAGGTAACCGGGGGTACCGGGGCGTGATCCTCCGTAAGAAACTGTTGTGAAAGTCTCTGTCCAGTCTCGCGTGATCTTTTCGCGCCTGTTGGTCTGGGGTCTCCTCACCCTATCGGTCTCTGATAGCGCCTCGGAGCCCCCAGACCACCAGCCACGGAAATCTACGGCGCGGTCCGCGAACCGATTCATCCATTACAGTTTCGAAGATCTTTGCTGAGCTTACCCATTTCCCCGCCCGTTCATGGGCATCGATCTCCGCTGCCCGTGAAGAAGGGGAAAAAATCCGTCTCACCCAGATCGTCTGGAGATCGATGCGGGCTATATGGCAGGAGGCGGGGCGGGGAATTGTTGTCCCCGCCCCATCATCCGGTCATTGCGGACCCCTGCCGGGTCCAGTTTACTTTTTCGTCGTTTCTATGCGGCCGCGCTCTTTGATGCGGGTGGCGCGGGCACCGACGCGGCTACGCAGGTAGTAGAGGCGGGCGCGGCGGACTTTGCCGAGGCGCACGACTTCGACCTTATCGATGCGCGGCGAATGCAGCAGGAAGACGCGCTCGACGCCGACGCCGCTGGTGACGCGGCGCACGGTGAAGCGCTCGCCGAGCAATCCGGATTGGTGGCGGATCACCACGCCTTCAAAGATCTGGATGCGTTCGCGGTTGCCTTCACGCACTTTCAGGTGCACGCGCAGGCTGTCGCCGGTGCGGAAGGTCGGACGGTCTTCGCGCACTTGCTCCTGTTCAAGTTCCCGAATCAGCGCGAAATTCACTTTTTTCATCTAAGTGACTCCCGGCGGAGAGGTCGGCGTGCATATTCTCCTTCTGCCGACATTCAGCCTCAAGGCGATCCAGTATGTTCCGGTCTTCCTCGGTGAGCGGCGCAGCCTGCAAGAGGTCGGGCCGGCGCTCCCGGGTGCGACGCAGGGATTGTTCTCGCCGCCATTGACGGATCGCTTCATGGTGGCCGGAGAGAAGGACCTCCGGCACCGCCCACTCCCGAAAGACGGGAGGGCGGGTATATTGGGGATACTCCAGTAGCCCCGTCACAAAACTTTCACTCACGGCGGCATCTTCGCCGCCGAGCACGCCCGGGATGAGCCGGGCGACGGCATCGATGACCACCAGGGCGGGCAGTTCGCCGCCGGTCAGGATGTAGTCGCCGATGGAGATTTCGCGTTGCGCGAGATGCGCATGCACGCGTTCATCCATGGCCTCGTAGCGTCCGCAGACCACGATAAGGTGATCGACGTTTGCCGCGAGGTCGGCGGCGACCTGCTGGGTGAAGACCTCGCCGACGGGGGTCATGACCACGACGAGTTCGCGCGGTCCTCCCCGGCGGACGGCATCCACCGCCTCGAAAATCGGTTCCGGTTTCATCACCATGCCGGTGCCGCCCCCGTAGGGATAGTCATCGGTCAGATGATGTTTATCATGCGTATACTCCCGCAACTGGTGCGCGCGGCATTGCAGCAATCCGGCGGCCTGCGCGCGGCCCAACATGCTGGCCGCCCAGTAGGCCTCGAAGACCTCGGGCAGCAAGGTGATGACATCTACCTGCAGCGGGCCGGCCTGTGCGTCACGGGTCATGTCCATTGATGTCACTTCCGGCGCGCGTTCAATCGAGTTCGATGGGCACGAGCCAGTGATGCGTGTCCTCGATCTCGCCATACTGGATGCCCTGCAGTTGCCGATAGAGACGCTGCAGGTTCTCGCCGGCTTCATCCGGCCGCCCAAACGTCCATCGCTGCTGGCCTTTCGTGATGGCGTAGATGGGGGTGATGACGGCGGCGGTGCCGCAGGCGCCAACCTCGGCGCACTGGTCGAGTTCATCGAGCAGGATGGGTCTGGGCTTCACCGCCATGCCCATCTCGCCAGCGAGCACCTGCAGGCTGTCTTTGGTGATGCCTTCAAGCACGGAGGGTGAGTCGGGCGTGATGAACTCGTAGTCGTGGGTGATGGCGATGAAGTTGGATGTGCCGAACTCATCGATATATTTGTTTTCGCGCGGGTCGGTATAGAGCACGATCGGATATCCTTGCTGTTTGGCAAGGAGGCCGGGTTTGAGGCTGGCGGCGTAGTTGCCGGCGATTTTCGCGCGGCCCGTGCCCAGCGGGGCGGCGCGGTCGTAGCCTTCAACCACCAGGGCTTCGACCGGGCGAAATCCTTCTTTGTAGTAGGGTCCCACCGGGGTGACGAGCACGATGAAGGTGTACGTTGACGACTGATTGATGCCGACCATCGGCTCGGTGCCGATGAGCAGTGGACGCACATACATGCTGGCGCCGGTGCCATAGGGTGGGACGAACTCGCGGTTGATGCGCACGGCCATTTCGCAGGCTTCGATGAACATCGTTTCCGGCGGGCTGACCATGCAGATGCGGTCGGCGGACTGGATCAGTCGTCGCGCATTGCGATCCGGGCGGAAGAGGGCGACGGAGCCATCGCGCTGTTGAAACGCTTTCAGGCCTTCAAAGCACGCCTGGCCGTAGTGCAGGCAGTTGGCCGCCACATGCACCGAGACGGAGGGGTCGGTTTTGATGACCGGTCCACTCCAGTCGCCTTCAGCGTAGTCGTATTGCACATATCCATTGGTCGGGAGGTAGCGAAATGCCAGGTTCCGCCAGTCCAGCTCGACCGTGTTGTATTCTCGTGTTTCCATGGCTTCCCACCTCGCTTGGCCGCAGATCCGGTCAGACTTTCTCCCGGCCGGATCTGTGTGGAGCCCAGACCATTCGTTTCATCATACCACGTTTTCCGCGGTCTGCCCACGATGACGAGGATGCCTACTCTTCCGTTTCGTTCTTCTTCAATCCGCGGCGGGCCTGCACGAGCATGCGCCCCTGCGCGAGGTCAATCTCCCGGACATACTCTTTCACTGCCGGGATGAGCGCGATGGGCGTTTCGTACACATCATTGGCGCCGGTGGGCCAGATGTGAGTGATGCGCCCGAGGGATTCCCCCTCGGTGGTGACCACCTCCAGGCCGAGCAACTGGTGATGATAATACTCGTCGTCGCCCAGCGGTACGGCCTGTGACTTCGGCACGACCAGGTGCACGCCGCGCAGGGCTTCAGCCTGGTCGATGGTGTCGACGCCCTGCAGTTGCAGGACAATGCGCCGTCCGTTCACGCGCGACTTGACCACCGGGATGACCTGCACGTCGCTGTCGCGGCGCAGGCCAACCTCGGTGAGCTCGGCGAATCGTTCGGGGAAGTCCGTATGCGGGTAGACGCGGACTTCACCGTGCAGCCCTTGCGGCGCGGTGATTTCGCCGATGAGCAGATCCCAGGGCTCGTTATTCCCCCTGTTGGAGGATGCGCGGTTGCGGGAGGATGACATCTTCGGGCTTCATGACTTGTTGGCGAATTTCGACCACCACGCCATCTTTGACGATGAGTTGGTGGCCGGCGAGTTTCTCGAACAGGTTGTCGCCGACGGCGACATCCACCTGGCCTTCGATGGTGCCGCGCGGATATTCGGTCCCCAGTTCCAGCGCGTCAATTTCGCCGCGGCGGTTTTGCAGTTCGACTTTGATCGCTTCCAGTCGTCGCTTTTCCGCATCGATTTGCTGGCGGGCGGCCATGGCGCGGTTCAGGTCGGCACGCTGCAGTTCGGCCAGCGCATGGCGGGCGCGGAAGTCAAACTGATCGATCTGACGTTGGACTTCTTCCATCGCCGCGTTGAGCTCGTCGAGCAGTCGCGCTTTGAGCTCCTCAGTGACGATGAAGATCAGTCCGACATCCTGGTGTAAACGTAACGATTCCATAGTTTCCCCTCGCGCACGGGGTCGAACACGCTGCAGCCCTCACTGCCGGTTAGAGTGAGGGTTGGCGATTGAAATCAACCCAGATGGTTTTATCCTGGATAGCGCCGGCGGCGCGCAATAAGATGCGCAACGCATTGGCGATACGTCCATTTTTCCCGATTACTTTGCCCAGGTCGTCCGGATGTACGTACACCACATACGCGATGTTGCGTTGTCCGATCGACTCACGGATGTCGATGGCATCCTGGTTGTCGACGAGGGACGTAATCAGATAGTGTAAGAGTGCCTTCACAGGTCTCTCCTCGTAGGCGAGTCCCGGTCACCGGGCGCGCCCCCGCGGCTGTGACACGGGTCTCGTCGCGTTATTCGGTCTTGGCGTCCTCGGCGGCCGGTTCTTCGGCGGGGGCTTCAGCGACCGTCTCGGCTGCTGCCGGGGCTTCGGGCGCTTCTTCCGTCGGCTCGGCTTCCGCAGCCGGGGTCTCTTTCGCCGGTTCAGCTTCCGCAGCCGGGGTCTCTTCCGCCGGTTCAGCTTCCGCCGGGATTTCGGCGGCTTCTTCCGCCGGTTCGGCTTCCACCGCCGGGGCTTCGGCGACCGGTGCTGTTTCCACCGGGGGTGCGGGCTTCGGTGCGGGTGCGGTCACGTATTCCGGGGTCGGTTCGCCGGTGAAGGTGCTCCAGATGCCGAGGCGGACGAGCATGTCCTGGACGACCTCGGTCGGCTGGGCGCCGTTGCGCAGCCAGTAGAGAGCGCGTTCGGCATCGATGGCGATGGTCGCGGGATCGGTTAGCGGGTTATAGTGCCCGATGATTTCAATGAACCGCCCATCGCGCGGGGCGCGTGCATCGGCAATCACTACCCGATAGGCCGGTTGCTTCTTGGCGCCAATGCGGCGCAAGCGAATTTTCACAGCCACGGTGTGTTGTTCTCCTCACAGTGATCTCAATAACTTGCATGCGGGTGGCCGGTGCGCGGCGCGGGAAGTTGTATTCCCGGGATCGGGTGTGCGCCCGTTCGCTCGCTGTCGGTCACGCCGCTCGTTATCTGGCGTGTGTTGCCGTCGTGTCAGCGCATGAACGGCAACTTGAACGTTCCGGGTTTACCGCCGCGCTTTTCCATGCCGGCGAACTGCCCGATCAGTTCTTGCATTTGCTCGAACTGTTTCATCAGCATATTGACGTCCTGTACGTTGGTGCCGCTGCCGGCGGCGATGCGTCGTCGTCGGCTGCCGCGGATGATCTCCGGATGGCGGCGTTCTTCAGCCGTCATGGACGAAATGATCGCGCGCATGCGCGCCAATCGTTTCGCGTCGACCTGCACCGGTCCCATGTCTCGCTTCATTTGCGCCATGCCGGGGAGCATGTCCATCAACTGGTCGAGCGGCCCCATCCGGGTCACCTGTTCCAGTTGCTGCGCCAGGTCGTTCATATCGAACTGGCGGGCGCGGAGTTTTTTCTCCAGCGCGGCGGCCTGGTCGGCATCGACAGTCGATTCCACCCGCTCAATGAGCGAGAGCACATCACCCATGCCGATGATGCGCGAAGTCAGCCGGTCCGCATGGAACGTTTCCAACGCGTCATACTTTTCGCCCACGCCGAGGAAGCGAATCGGTTTCCCGGTGACCGAGCGAATTGACAGGGCGGCGCCGCCGCGCGTATCGCCATCCAATTTCGTGAGTATGAACCCGCTGATTTCGAGCCGCGCGTTAAACTGCTCGGCCACATTGACGGCATCCTGTCCGGTCATGGCGTCGAGCACCAGCAGGATTTCCTGCGGGGCCACGGCATCGCGCACGGCTACGACTTCGTCCATGAGGACATCATCGACATGCAAGCGCCCGGCGGTGTCCACGATCAGGTGAGTAAACCCTTGTTCGCGGGCATGCGCCAGCGCGGCGCGGACAATATCCACTGGCGAGACGCGGGTGCCCAACTGGAACACCGGCGTCTTCACGGCCTCGCCGACGACCTGCAATTGTTGGATCGCCGCTGGTCGCGCCACGTCGGTGGCGACGAGCAAGGGGCGGTGTCCGCCTTTGCGCAGGTGCGCGGCCAGTTTGCCGCAGGTGGTCGTTTTCCCGCCCCCCTGCAGACCAACCACGAGATAGGCCGTCGGGGGCTTGGGCGCGTTCGCCAGCGGTCCCCCGTTGTCGCCGAGCAGCGCCTGCAGTTCGTCGCGCACGATTTTGACGACGTGCTGGGCGGCATTCAGCCCGGACAACACCTCTTCGCCGACCGCCTGTTCCTTGATGCGGGCGATGAATTCCTTGACGACGCGATAGTTCACGTCGGCTTCGAGGAGCGCCAGCCGAATCTGGCGGACGGCCTCGGTGACGTCGGCTTCCGTCAGCCGGCCTTTACGGCCGAGCTGTTGGAAGAGGTTCTGTAATTTTTCGCTCAGGCTTTCGAACATATACTCTCGGTATCCATTCCGCGGCGCGTCTTTCGTGCGTGTTTCGCACAAAAAGCGCAGAGGTCAGTATACCAACCCGCATGGGGTCTGTCAAAACGCGCAGAGCGTAAAAAACGGGCCATGTCCGCATTGGGCCACAGGCGCGACGGCGCAGGTACAGGCTCCCCGGCCATGCGGGGAGCCTGTAGTGCGGTGCTTATTTTACTTCGACCTGGGCTCCGCCCTCTTCGAGCTTCTTCTTCATCTCGTCGGCCTCTTCCTTGGCCACGCCTTCCTTCACCGGCTTGGGGGCGCTCTCGACCAGATCCTTGGCTTCTTTCAGGCCGAGGGAGGTGAGTTCGCGGACGACCTTGATGACATTGATCTTCTTGGCGGCGTCGAAGCCGGTGAGGATCACGTCGAAGGTGGTCTTCTCTTCAACGGGCTCGGCGGCGGCGGCTGGCGCAGCAGCGGCCGGGGCGGCGACGGCAGCGGCCATCGGGGTCACGCCCCACTTGTCCTGCATCGTCTTGTAAAGGTCGACAATTTCGAGCATGTTCATCTGCTCGATGGCTTCGATAATCTGATCTTTGGTCAGGGCCATTGGTGTTATTCTCCTTGTATCGCAAAGTGTGTGGCGGGCACGGCCCGCATCAGCCTGGAGCGTGCGGGCGGGTTACGCCGCGGACGCGGATTGTTGCTGGTGGTACGCTTCGATGGTGCTGACCAGGTTGGACAGGACGGTGCCGATCGTCGAGACCAGGTTTACCGCAGGCGATTGCAGGGTTCCGACAAGGTTGCCGAGAATCTCCTCGCGCGGCGGCAGGGTAGCGAGATTGGCCACATCGTGCTGACTCAGCACGGTTGCGCCGAGCAGCCCGCCTTTGACCTGCGGCAGATCGCGGCGCAGTTCGCGCACGAACGCCAGCAGGATTTTGGTTGCTTCAACGGGATCGCCTTCGGTGAAGACTACCGCACTGGGGCCTTCCAGGATGTCGCCGAGGTCGGGCAGATTGCGCTGGCGCAGGGCAATGCGCAACAGGGTGTTCTTCACCACCATGTAGCTGGCGCCGACCGGGCGCAGCCGCTTGCGCAGCGTGGTGATCTGCTCCACGGTGAGGCCGCGGTAATCGGTGACGATAGCGCTCTGAATGCGGCCAAGCTCGTCAATTAAGCTGGCTACGGTCGCCTCTTTCTGGGGCGTTGGCAACGGTGTCACCTCCTTTGTGAAAAATTCGCATGCGCTCCGGTCTCACCCGGCGAAACGCAAAAAACGCCGCCATCCCGGCGGGACAGCGGCGCGAAATCGCAGCGAGTGGGCACAGTATTCCGACAGGCGTGCCACGGTCGCTCCAACCTCGGCAGGCGGCTTTCACACCTTATGCGCACGGCACCTGCTGTCTCTGGCGGGTCAAACCGGTGGCAAGTATAGGGGTTCGGCGAGGAGATGTCAATAGCCTCAGTGAAAAGATCGTGCAAGATCGCCGCCCAGGCTATTGTATCCCTGTAAAAAGATAGTGGTTGTCCTGTTTACCGTATGACCATATGGTGGTATACTATTGTATTCCATCACCAGTCGTGATACGTAATTTTCGGGGGCGGCCGTGCGCCGTGTCCGGCAGGAATGGGGTTTCGGCTGACGAAACTACCCTGCAACAAGGCTGTCCCGATACAGGGGGTGTCAGAGTGGATCTTCAACGTTACGTGCGGCGTGAGATGCGCCGTCGCCCGGGACGCACGCTCGGCGTGGTGGTCGGCTACGCCGTGGCGGCAGTCGCCATCATTTCGATGCTGACGTTTCTGACGTATGAACAAGGCCAGTTGAGCCAGGTGCTCGCTGCGACGGGTACGCGGTTCATGCTGTTTACCCCGGCACCGAAGAGCATCCCCTACCGGGATGTGTTCCTCGACACCGTTCGCCAGGACGAGGGGCTGTTTGTGCGCGATGTAGAAACGAGCTACTTCGGCACCGACCTGATGGGGGCGTTGCGGAACATCGCATCGGTGCGCGCGATCACGCCGTATCTCCTCTACCGGCTGCATGATCCGCACACCGGGCGACTGATCAATGTCGGCGGGTTCGAGTTGGATGGTCTCGATGTCGTGCGCGTGACCTGTTGCGACCCTGAGGATGTCACTGACGGCCAGTTTCTCGCCGCCGGGGATATCGGCAAGGTGATGCTGGACGCGCAGTATGCCGAAGATGCGAAGGTGAAGGTTGGTGAAACGTACACTTTATCGGGGCTGTCCTTCACCGTGGCGGGCATCGTGGATTCGCAGGATCGTCCGGCGCGCGCCGATGTCTATCTGTTGCGGCAGGACGCGCAGCGGGTGCTGGCGTCGATCATGCGGATCAAGCCCGGCACCAAGCTCAAGCTCGAAGTGCCGGAGGGGGGAAGCTGTGCAGACGGGAAGTGCGGCACCCAACCCGCGGCCACCGCGCCCCCGCCTCCGGCGGACCTGGCCAACGTGATTCTGGTGCGCGCCGTCAGCCCGCAGGCGGTGGCGGAAGCATCGAAGGAAATCAAGAAACGGATGCCGGTGGCCGTGCAGTCCGGGGTGTTGCAGGAACTGCCCTCGGCGGAAGTGTTTGACCTGCCGGAGCGGTCGATCTGGGCGCTGTTTGCCGTGGTGGCGCTAGCCTCCATGTTGCTGGCATGGAGTGTACAGAATACGGCAGTGGCGGAGCGCCGGCGGGAACTCGGGCTGCTCAAGGCGTGGGGCTGGACCTCGGACCGTGTGTTGGGGCTGTTGCTGGCCGAATCGACCTGGCGGGCATTCCTTGGCGGGGCGATAGGCTGTGCGGCTGCCGTGCTGCTCTTTACGGTCGCCCCGATGAAGTCACTGGCCGGCATCACCACCCAGGCGGTGTTGATGCCTTCAGCGTTAGTGCTGGGCGCGGTGCTGGGGGCGACGGTGCTGACAGCGGCGCTCGGATCATTTATCGGCGCAGCATACGCGGCGTATCGCCTGCCGGCTGCGTTGTTGCGCGACGAAGCGTGAGGGGGATGCGATGATGAATGCAACCACACCGGCGGAAGTGGCGCTGTCCGGCATGCAGTTGGCGAAACGTGTACACGGCGAGACGCTCTTGCATGATATCCACATCACGGTCATGCAGAGTGAAGTAGTGGTGATCACCGGGGAGCCTGGGGCCGGAAAATCCACATTGATCAACCTGTTGGGCGGTTTGGATCGTCCCAGCGCCGGCACGGTCCACGCACATGGGCGCGTGGTGGAGCATCCAAATAGCGTGCCCTGGGTCCGTGCTCGCCGCCAGGATATCGGTCTGCTGCTGCAGCAGAAGAACCTGATGCCGGGCTGGACGGTGGAAGAGGTGCTGGAGGCCACGTTGAGCAACCGCAAGCTCGCGCCGGATGCACAGCGCGCCCGCATGGAGGAGTTGCTGGAAGCCTTTGGCGCAGGCCATACGATGACCAGTCGCGTAGGGACGCTCTCAACGGTGGAGCAGTTGCGGGTGGCGATGGCGCGCGCGTTTCTCAATGAGCCGTGCGTGGTACTGGCGGACGAGCCGTTCGGCGGCGTCGGGGCGGAGGATGCTGCTGCACTGACGGCGTTGCTGATCGCGGTGGCGCGGGCGCGCGGGACGGCACTGGTGTTGACCGCCAGCCATACTGTGCCGACAGAGTTGGCCGACCGGGTTCTCGAACTTCGCGAGGGAACTATTGCCGTGCAAGATGCGGTGGAGGCGGCTGTCGGCAGTTAGTGGATAGTGGTTGGTGGTGAGTGGATAGTGGCATCCCGGCGGGCTGTGTTACAAAGGAAGCCCCCCTCCTGACCTCCCCCCGCTGCGGTAGGGGGAGGGATAATGCTCTCCACTGCTCAGACTTCCGCCTTCGCAAAAGCTTCCCCCTCCGCCAAGGCCACGGCGGATAAAACGGCGGACAAGCCCGATCGACCCCAGTTCACACGTTGAAACGCGATCCATGGGAATCCTGTTGGCAGGTATGCGTTATTGACGGCAGAATAGGGAGTGCGCTGGCGTGATGACCGTTTTCGACCGTACGCACGTGGTCATCGCCAGAGGAGGTCAGCATGGTCGAGACGACAACGACAATCGATCCGCGGTTCCTGTCGCTGCTCGGGCGCGGGCCGAAGCGCATCCAGCACTGGGAGCACTGGTCGTGCCCCGATGCCGAAACGTACATCACCGGCATCGACTATTATGCGCACCCCAAGCAGTGCCGCGAGAAGATGCAGGAGTTGTATCCGTTCCTGCACCTGCCGGTCCCGCCGGATGACACCCCGAAGCCGCGCCCGCAGCTCGACCTGGAGGGACAGAGTTCGAGCGAGGACGAAGAGGGCCATCATCGCGTGCGCTGGGGCGATGGTGAGACGGGACACTGGGATTGGGGCAAGCAGTTCACCAGTGCCGAGGAAGTCTTTGCGTTTTCGCCGCTGGCGCAAGGCGACTTCACCGGCTGGTCGGTGGTGGAGTCGGGTGATTTTCGCGATGAGGAGCGGTTGTACGAGGAGTATCGCCGCAACATCCCCGACACATGGTTTGCGACGCCGCACCAGTATCGCTGGGAGGCCGGCGCCGGTTTTTACAACACGATGTTCATGTGGCCGTTGCTCACCTTTGGCTGGGAATTATTCCTGGAGACGTGCATGGACGAACGGTTTGAGCGCATTATGGATGAGTTCGCTGAGATCAACCGGCGCGTGTTTCGCTGCTTTGCACGTTTACCCTACAGTTGGGTCTGCTGCCACGATGATATTGTGACCAGCCGCGGGCCGGTGTGCTCGCCGGCGTGGATGCATAAATATATTTATCCGCGCTACGAGGAGTTCTGGAGCATGCTGAAGGCCTCCGGCAAGAAGGTCGTCTTCATGGCCGATGGCTGTGTGGATGCGGTGGTGGACGATGTGTTCGCCTGCGGGGCGGATGGGATCATCTCCGAGCCCTATACTGATTATCAAGCCATTGCGCGCAAATACGAGAACTGTTTCCTGGCCGGCGAGGGGGATAACCGCGTGCTGTCGCGCAACGACCCGGCGGAAATCCGCGCGATGGTGGAGCGCATGGCGGAGACTGGGCGCATGAGTGGCGGGTACATGATGTGCGTGGGGAATCATATCGCGTGGAACGTGCCGCCGCCCGCGGTGAAGTGCTACCTGGACTGTGCGGAAGCCCTGGCGTATCGCTGATGCTGATCGATCATCGCTCGCCCCGGCGATGGTCGATTATATTGAAGGTGTCTGCGTAGCGTAATCAGCAGCGCTTCTATGGAATACACAGGGTGTTGCCGCCCATTGGTGCAACAATATTGGGGGTGGTTTCCTCCCGCGATACACCGTCGGGTTGAATTTCCGCACGGCGTTCGCTATGATTAAGTGATCATGAAATTCGTGTCATCTGCCGTCATACTCCTGGTCATGGTAATGTGCGCCTGCGGTCTGCCGACCAGGGTGTTGGCAGCAGACCCGCTGGATGCCGTCGATCGCGCTATGGGCTTGCTGGCCAGTGGTGAGCCTCCCGCCGCCCGCGCCAT
>JAGUZN010000233.1 GCA_020060775.1 Armatimonadota bacterium | reverse complement strand
TAGTCGATGTGCTGCTCGGGGAGGATGATGCGCGTGCATGCTCCATCGAGCACGCCAAGACGCTCCCACAACGCGCTTCGCGGCGCGAGTCCCAGCCAGATCTGCCAGTGCCGCTTGGCGAGACCTCGCACGAGATCGAGCAGGAAGCGTTGTGGGCCGCCGAACCTGGCGGCATCGTCAAAGAGGGCGATCTTCACGTCGACATCCCATGCAACAACGCGTCGGCGGAGACCGCCCCCTCCCACACGCGCGTATTGATCATGTGCAGCACGTCGGC
The DNA here is from genome assembly GCA_020060775.1 of Armatimonadota bacterium. GTDB lineage: Bacteria > Armatimonadota > Hebobacteria > CAIYQO01 > CAIYQO01 > JAGUZN01. The sequence continues at coordinate 6,088 of JAGUZN010000233.1, read as the reverse complement.
GCTGTGCACGTCCAGGTAGACCCGAGCGTTGGGCGGTTCATCCAGGAAGCCGTGCCGGTCGCATACCGTCTGCCCGCGCGTCAGCCCGTCGTCGCGCATCACATCGACGTGCATGGGCGCCGCCGTCCCCAGTTCGGGCGCGAACGCCAGGGCGATGGCCAGCGGGTCGTTGAGGATGCACCCGGCCAGCCCTTCGCGGCGACGGTGGAACTCTTCGTAGAAGCGCAGCATGTCGCCCCACCACTTCAACTCGGGTCGGCTGTCCTGCGCCAGCGCCGCCACCGCCGCGCTCGGGCACACCATGCGCCGCGTCACATTCAATCCGACCATGCGGATGGGGATGCCGCTGTGCAAGACCATCTCGGCCGCTTCGGGATCGCACCAGATGTTGAATTCGGAGACCGGGGTGATATTGCCGTAGCCGTTCGGCTCGCCGCCCATGAGCACAATCTCGGCCACCTGCTCGCGCAGCAATGGGCGGTCGAGCGCCAGCGCCAGCGCGAGGTTGGTGAGTGGACCGAGGGCGACGAGGGTGAGGGGCTGCTGGCTGGCGGCGGCCAGGCGCAGGATCACCTGCGGGGCATCAACGGTGAGTAACTCGTCATGCGGCAGCGTGGGGGCGACATAGCCGATGCCATGCACGCCGTGCGTATCCAACGCCACCTCCAGCGAGCGCAAGAGTGGACGGTCCGCCCCGGGATACACCGGGATGCGCGCCTCCGCCCCCAGCCGCGCGAGCACTTCGCGGGCATTGCGGGTGGTGTCGGCCACCGGCGCATTGCCGTAGGTGGTGGTGATGGCGGCGATGTCTATTTCCGGCGAGCGTACGGCGAGCGCCAGCGCGACGCTGTCGTCAATGCCGGGATCCGTATCGATAATCACACGCATAGCATGATTATCTTCATCGCCGGCCTGTGCAACCCCTGTCATCCCGGTGAGACAAGGGGGGGTTCTGGTTTCTGGTTTCTGGTTTCTGGTTTCTGGTTTTTGGTTGTAGTGGGTCGTTACGTTGGGCTCTGCGCGATGTCCCAAGCCATCACTCCACTCATCGGGGTTCGGGCATCGGGGTTCGGTGAAACCAGCCCGCATCCCGGCAGGCAATCGTTCGCAGGGTCGTGTCGCGATTGTCCCGCTGTATCAGGCAAGGCACAACGTAACGACCCGCTACATCTGGTTGCTGGTTGCTGGGGGGGATGGAGAAACAGCGTCCGCAAAATGCCTGATCTCCGACCGGTCGTCAGAACTCCAAGGCGAGTTGGGGGCGTTCAGGCGTTGCCGGTTGTGCGGCCGGCTTGCGGGAAGCCCCGTTCTTCTTGGGAGGAGTCATGGCGGCGGGTTTGGCCTTGGCCGCAGGGGTGGGTGGCGTGGGCGCAGGGGCGACCTGCGGCGCAGCCTTCGGAGGTTGTGCCGGAGCCGCCGGCGTTGTGGTCTTCGCAGCGGCTTTGGGTTGCAGCGTTGCGGCAGCCTTTGTTGCCGGGCGCTTGGTCTGTTTCGCCGCAACGGCTTTCGCCGGTTTTGGCTGTGCCGCAGCCGCTTTTGCGGGCATCGCCTTGGCGGCAGGGGCTGCCTTCTTCGCGGTTGCGTCTGTCTGCGCCGGGGCGGGCTTTTCCTCGGCGGCAATATCCAGCTTGAACGACGCGCGCTTGCGGATGACTTTGGTGTGCGGGTTCACGCCGACCGACACCTTTGCCTCGCGCTGGTATTTTTTCGCGATCTCGTCGATATCGAGCAGCGGCTTCACGTACCTGGCAAAATAGTCGCACGGTTCGCCATTCACCACCGTGCAGGGCGTGCTTCCCTGGCAACTGTTGCGCACAAAGTTGGCACACTCGCCTTTGGCGAGTTTGGCCATCACATCGAGTACGGTGGCTTTGGCATGGGCCATGTTCGGTCTACTTCCTTCAACACAGCGCTGGTCACCCGCGTTCGTTGCCGCGGCGACGGGTTGCCCTGGGGGCGAGAGTCACTTCAGTATAGCAGAACAAACTTGCGTTTGCAAGGGGTGTGTTCTACCGCGGACCAATAATTTCATTCGCGCTCAACCGGCCGATTCCCTCCCGTACGCCTGGGGAGATCGGCAAAGCCTGCTGCACGTGGGAAGATTGAAGAAATGGGAGGACCAAAAGAAATGGTGGTCGCTACTGGATTCGAACCAGTGACCCCTTCGGTGTGAACGAAGTGCGCTACCGCTGCGCCAAGCGACCACGTAATACGGGGATATGGAGTTATATGGTGGGCGAAGAGGGACTCGAACCCCCGACCACCTGGGTGTAAACCAGGCGCTCTACCAACTGAGCTATCCGCCCGCGATTTCCACCCGCACCGTCGTGTATTATAGGCAGCAGACGCGGATAATGTCAAGCCTGCAGCGGCGCTTCAGCCGGGAGGCCAGCCGAGTTCGCGCCCGCCGAGCAGATGAAAATGAATATGTTGCACGCTCTGTCCCGCCGCCGGTCCGGTATTCACCACTACGCGGAATCCGTCCTCAGCAACGCCCTCGCACCGCGCGAGTTCCGCCGCCACTTCGTAGACTTTGCCGAGGATGTCCGCATCGGTGTTGGTGAGGTGCAGGACGTCCGGGATATGCTTTTTCGGCACGATCAATATATGCACCGGCGCCACCGGCTGAATATCGCGAAACGCCACCAGCTGGTGATCCTGGTAAAGCAATTCCGTCGGGATGCGCAGGTCCGCGATCCGGCAAAAGATGCAATCGTCGACCATCGGTAATCCTCCAGTCGCATTGTAGCATAAAACGCAGTCGGCGGATGCTTTGCGGACAGTCTTATGCTGTTGACCAGCGGGGGAAGGCGCGCCGCACGTTGTCCGACGTTACGCGGTCCACGGTGGCGGTATCGACCCTCTTCACCTGCGCCAGCGCGTCGGCGGTGAAACGCAGGTAGGCGGGCGTGTTCGTCTTCCCGCGGTAGGGCACGGGGGTGATGTATGGCGCATCCGTCTCGATGAGCAAGCGTTCCAGCGGCACGGCGCGGGCGAGGTCGCGGATGTTCTCCGACTTCGGGAAAGTGATCCACCCGGCGATGCCCACGTAGAGATGCCGGGCGATGTCGACCGCCGTCTCCGCCGCCACGCTGCAGCAATGCCAGCTCCCGCCCAGCGCCCAGCCACCTTCGTCGTCGAGGATGGCCATGATGTCGGTGGCGGCGTCGCGCTCGTGGATGATGATGGGCAAGCCGACCTCGCGCGCCAGCGCCAGTTGCCGGCGGAATGCCGCGCGCTGGACCTCGCGCGGGGAATGGTCGTAGTAATAATCCAGTCCGATCTCCCCGAGGGCCACCACCTCAGGGGCGCTCGTCAACGCGTGCAAGGTATTGATGGCCTGCTCGTCCAGCGTGCTGCTCTCGTGCGGATGGATGCCGACGGCGGCGCGCAAGGACGCCGGATGCGCGCGCGCCAATGCCATGGCCGTTTCGCTCGAGGGGATATCGTACCCCACCACCAGTGCGCCGGTCACGCCGTGTTCCTGCATGGCGGCGAGCAGCTCCTCCACCCGGGGGAGCAGGCGTTCATCATTGAGATGGCAGTGGGCATCAATCATGTCGTGGCGTCAGCCTCGCGCGGTGTGAGTGTAGCCAACCGTTCAACCACGGCCAGCAGGGCATGAATATCGGGCGGCTTCACCAGGTAGACATTGGCGCCGGTGGAGACGGCCTCGGCGATGGTCTGGTCGTCGCTGGATGCCGAGAGCACCACCACCGGGATATGCGCCGTGCGCTCATCGTCGCGCAGGGCGTGAATCGTCTCCTGCCCGGTCAGGATGGGCATCTGCAAATCCATGACAATGAGGTTGGGCAGGTCTTCGTGCGCGGCCAGCAGGGCGGCAGCCCCGTTGGATTCCACCCGCGTCTGATAGCCTTTGCTCGAGAGCAGCCTGGCCACCATGGCACTGGTCGGAGGATCATCCTCGACGATGAGAATCCTGGTCATCAGCGTTCCCCTTCCATAGGCCTGGCGGTTGATCCCCCGTGTTATTCCCCGGTTGCATCGCGCAACTCTGGCGATTGCAGGGCCATCGCCGCGGCCTGTTGCTCAGCTTCTTTTTTGCTTTTCCCTTCACCGGTGCCGAGTACACGGCCATCGAAGCGCACCGCAATGACAAATGTACGATCGTGCGGGGGTCCACTTTCCTCCACCACCTCATAGGTGGGGGCAGTCTGAAAACGCCCCTGACAGACTTCCTGCAACTGAGTTTTGAAATCCATGTCATGTTCGCGGCGATCGATCGTCTCCAGGATGAACGCCAATTGGTCGAGCACAAAGGTCCGGCACGCCTCCAGCCCCTGGTCAAGGTAGTAGGCACCGATCACCGCTTCCACCGCGTCGGCGAGCAAGGCGCGGCGTTCGCGCCCGCCGGACAGCGCTTCGCCGCGGGACACGCGCATATGACACCCGATCTCCCAGCGACGGGCCACCTTCTCCAGCGAGCGCTCCCCAACTGCTGCCGCTTTGCTTTTCGTCAGTTCACCCTCGGGCCAATCCTTGTGCCGGGTGTACAGTTCCTCGGCGATGATCAGGTCGAGCACCGAGTCGCCGAGGAACTCCAACCGCTCATTGGACGTGGCGGACTCATCCTCGGCCAGGAAGGAGCGGTGCGTCAACGCGCGCTGCAGCAACTCCGGCTGGGTGAACCGGATGCCCAACCGTTGTTGCAATACGCCATAATCATCTGGTGTTTCGGGTGTCATAACTGCCTCGGAATGATATGTCGACTCTATAACTACCCAGTCATCCTGAACGGGTCACTCCAGCTTCAGCGCCAGGTTCGGCTCCTGCTGCAGCGAAGCGTGCAATTCGAGCGCGGCGTCCAGCGCTGACTGCTCGCCTTCCAGCATCAGCCACACCGCGCCTTCCGCGCCGCCCACGCCGCCGGCAGCCAGCAGGCGCGCATGCACGCCGCACAACACTTGCAGCGCCTCGATCTCCGTCACCACTATGCCGGTGATCGGCAGCAGCGAGGGGACCGGGTATTTTGCATGGATATCCGATTGACGGCTGTCGCGCGACAACGCGGCGATATCCTCATACACGAGCTTCTCGAGCCCGATGGGAATGATCAGGTGAATCTTCTGCGAGACCACCGTGCCGTACATGCCGCCCACCGTGCCGCCGGTGGGATGTCCGATCAACACGCCGACCACCCCTTGCGGGTAGTTCAACGCGTTGCCGCCTTTGATGAAGACATCGCCGGGGCCCATCTGCGGCAAGGCGTCCAGCACACTCAGATTGGGGATGCGCTGCCCCATTTTGATGACCACATCGGGATAGCCACTGGTGCCGAGGCGTTCGCCGGGCACGCCGGGGGGCAGCGTGCGCCCTGCCACATACTCCCCTTTGGGGATGGTCTCGCCCAGCAGTTCCTCCACCACGTAGGCGTCGGTGGTGCCACGCCCGATAGCGATGGTGCCGAAGTCCAGCGCCTGGCGGACTTCCGGCAGCTTCACCACGGCGCGGGCGATGAGCCGCTTGCTTTGTGCGACGGTCAGGACAATTGAAGTGCGCATGGTCTCTCCTTGATGCCGGCGTATTATAGCATATCCGGACCATGGTACACGAAGTCGGCGTGACCCGACTTACGCCATCACCGCTTCTCCCATTTCTCGAGGTCGAGCAGGCTGCCGAGCGTGCCCCCGCGAAAGATCTCTTCGCGCAGGCGATTTTCCGCCTCCAGGTCGTTCATAGCGCGGTTGGCGATCTCCACGGCTTTGTCCTGCGGGATGACCACCACGCCGTCGTCATCGCCGAGCACCCAGTCGCCCGGATGCACCTCCATGCCGGCGATGCGCAGGCTCGCGCCGATTTCGCCCAACCCCTTCGGGTCGCCGGCGTTCGGACAGGTGAGCACGCTGAACACCGGAAAGCCTAACTCGCGGATATCGGCGGTGTCGCGGGATGCGCCGTAGATGATCACGCCTTCGATGCGGCGGTTGCGTGCGGAGTTTGACGCCAACTCTCCCCAGATGGCGGGGGCGACCCCGCCGGCATCGATGACCAGCACATCGCCCGGTCCGGCCACGTCGATAGCCTGCACGGGTTTGGACCAGTCGCCGGGGGCGGTGCGCACGGTGAC
>JAGUZN010000431.1 GCA_020060775.1 Armatimonadota bacterium | reverse complement strand
GGCGGCTGCACGCTGCACAAGGCCGCCAGGCTCTCTGCAGCGCGCACGAGCACGCGAGCGTGCGAGCCATCCGCCAGATCGTGTAGGGTATCCGTTTCCACCGGCCTGGTAATCCCCAGACCCTGCGTGAGTACGTCGGCGTAGCTGGCGCGTTTTTCCGGCGGGGGATACGCGGTGAATCCGGAGCAGATGAGGTATTCTTCCGCGCGCGTCATCGCGACGTAGAGCAAGCGCTCACGTTCGAGGCGTTCCTGCAAGGCGGTCGCTTCCAGCGCCTCGCGATAGCGGGCGGTCGGCAGGCGGTCGTCATCCGGGCTGGGCACTTTCCCTGTCAGACGTCCCTCGTTGTTCAGTCGAAACAGGTCGTCGGCGTTGCGCGGTTCGCGGCCGCAATCGGCGAGAAACACGATGGGCGCTTCCAGCCCCTTGGCCGCATGGATGGTCATCAACCGCACCACATTGCTCCCCTCCACATTGGTGGGGGCCGAGGCCTCGCGCGGCGCCAGTGTTTCCAGCTTGGTTAAGTAGCGTTGGAAATCGGTGAGATCGAAGATGCCGCGCTGTTGGAAATCCGCGGCCACTTCACGCAGCTTGTGCAGGTTGGCATACCGCTGCTCTCCGCCTTCCGCCGCCAGCAGCACTTCAGCATAGCCGGTGCGCGCCAGGATATCGTCAATGAGATCGAGTGGTTGCCCGGCGAGCATGGCGTCCTGCAGGTCGGCCACCAGTCCGCGCAGCGCGACAAGCGCCTTTCGATCCTCCTCGGCGACGGGCGGCAGCGATTCCACCGCGCAGATGGTCGGCCAGATGCGGCCGTAGGGCGGATCGCGCCGCGTATCGCCTGGGTACAGGGCGCCCGCCTCCCAGGCGGACCAATCCCGGGTGAGCCAGAAGAGCGTTGCATCGCTAATGCCCACCAGCGGCGAACGTAGGACAACCGCCAGCGAGAAATCGTCCATGGGATTTTCTAATACACGCAAGAAGGCGAGCAGATCCTGAATTTCCCGCGCATGGTAAAAACCGCGCCCGCTCACCACATAGAGGGGAATGCCCGCCTGGCGCAATGCGTCTTCGTAACGCGGGACATCGGTCGATGCGGTGAAGAGAATGATCACGTCGCCGAAATCAGCATCACGCGCCTGCGGCAGTGCATCAGCAGGGCGCTCGCCGGTGATGGGCAGCGCCGGTTCACCGAGGCGACCGGTGAGTTGCAGAACGCGGCGGGCGATCCAGGCCGCCTCCGCATCGCGCAGGTCGCCGACGCTCCGCTCCTCCATAGGCCAAAAGGCCAATTCCACCGCCGGTCCATCGCGCTCGACAAAGGTATTGCCCGCCTGCAGCGGATCGTAGGCGAATCCCTGTCGCGCCGCACCATCCTGCCAGAGCTGGGTGAAGAGGGCGTTGATCGTCTCCAGCACGGCGCTGCGGGAGCGGTAGTTGATGTCCAGCGGGATGCGCACGCCCACCTCGCCCAGCGTGCGAATGCGCTCCTCCTGCGCCAGAAAGACGCGCACATCGCTGCCGATAAAGCGGTAGATGGCCTGCTTGACATCGCCCACCACGAAGAGATCGCCATCGCCCTGTAAAGCACGAATAATACTGAACTGCAGCGTGTTGGTGTCCTGAAATTCGTCGACCATCACCTGGCGGAACTGGCGACGGTAACGCTCAAGCGCGCCATTGCCCAATTCATCGTGCAGCAACAAGTCGCGGGAGTGTTGCAGCAGGTCCTCCAGATCGAGCAGCCCCTGTTCATCCTTCGCCTGGCGATAGGCGATCTCCAGATGACGCAGCAGCATCAGGAACCCCTGCAGGTAGGGCTCGATCACCAGGTCGAGGCAGGCTTCCTGCCAGCGTTTGAACGCCTCTTTGATGGCGTCGCGCGCGGCCTTCGCCTGTCCGGCCGGGCCGCCGCTCGGGCAGAGATCTGGCAGCAGACTCGCAACCAGGTCATACGCATCCCACGAATACGCGGTGCGTTCGGCGAGCAGGGGTTGAAGTTGATCGTACGCCGCACGCGCCCGGATGAGATGCTCCTGCCACTTCGCGGTGCCGGGCAGGGCGAGGAGATCTTCGATGGCAGCGGCGCAGGCATCCGCGCGCGTCGAAAGTACGGTGGGGTGTGCGGGTTGCAGGCGTTCGAGCGCCATCCCCTGTACGCGCGCCTGGCGGTAGATCTCCAACAGCGCACGGCGCAGGGCGGTATGCGGATAGTTGAAGAGCAGTTCGCCGATGCGCTCGCGTTCATGCTGGGTGCCGTCCCACAGGTGTTCAAAGACGCTGTCCAGCGCGTTTTCCTGCAGAGTGAGGGCTTCCGCTTCGTCCAGCAAGCGAAAGTGCGGGTCGATGCCGGCCTGCAGCGCATGGTCGCGCAGGATGCGTTCGCAGAAGCTGTGAATGGTGCCGATGGGCGCACGGGGCAATGCCCGGCGTTCGCGGGTCTGCCCCTGGGCATCCAAACGTTCGGCAATGCGCCCGCGCATCTCCAACGCCGCTTTGCGCGTGAAGGTGAGGGTGAGGATCTGTTCGGTCGTGAGACCTTCGTCCAGCAGACGCAAATAGCGCTCGGTGAGCACGCGCGTCTTGCCCGACCCCGCGCCGGCGGAGACCAGCACGTGGGGGATACGACTCTGCACCGCCAGTTGTTGGGCATCGTTCATCATCGCGAGATCTTATGGAGCGGCTTTCTGCCGCCGGCGACGGTTTTTGGCCTGCGTAGTCGTATCAGGCGGGCGGTTACTCTCCGGGCATGGCGGAGCTGGGACGTTGACGCCGGGGGCGCCTGCCGCGATCTCCGCGCGTGATTTCCCCTGGATGGCGGGGAAGACGGCCTCCAGCAGCACGATGCGCCCGGCAGCGGCTACCGGAATGGCCAGCAGCGCGCCCACCACGCCCAGCAGGCTGCCGCCGACGAGTAGGGCCATGATGGTGGTGATCGGGGAGAGTTCCACTTCACGCTCCATAATCTTAGGCGCCAGCACGTAATTTTCCACCTGGGAGAGCACCAGGAAGAAGGCTGCTGTCGCCACTGCGGGCAGCAGCATATCGCCGCTTTTCGTCAGCAGCACCAGCATGGCGAAGAAGAACCCCAGCACCGGCCCGATCATCGGAATCAGTTCGCCGATGCCCGCGACGATGGCGATGATCATGGCGTACGGCATGCCGAGCAGCTTCATGGCCAGCGCGGTGGAGGCGAAGACGATCAGCGCGAGGATCAGTTGCCCGCGCAGCCAACAGCCCATTTTCCGACCGGCGAGATGGCTGATCTCCAGCACGCGCGCCTGGTACTGCGGCGGGATGAGCTGTGCGAACGTATAGGTGATGCCCGTCTTGAAGGTGGTGAAAAAGAGGGTGAGGATGAAGACGGTGATGACGGAAAAGATGCCGCCGATGAAGCCGAAGACCGCACGGGTGGTAGACCAGAGGTATCCGGCAATGCGCTCGGACTGCTGTCCCAGGCGTTCGTAGATCGTCTCGGGGTCGGGCAGCACCGGATACTGCGCGGCGAGTTTCTCGGCCCAGGGAATGAGTCGATCCTGCAGTAGCACCGGCCAGGTCTCCTGCGCGAAGCGGATGCCCTCATGCACTGCCGTCACTGCCAGAAAGACGGCCACCCCGGCAAGCATGCACAACCCGCCGAAGAGCACAAGCAATGTCGCCGCCACCCGCGGCAAACGACGCCCCTTGATCGACAACCGCTGCACGGAACAGACGATCGGATCGATGCTGGTGGTCAATACGATAGCGATGAGCACCAGCAGCAGGAAGGCGGCGAGTTTCGCCAGCGCGGCAACGAGCAATCCCATTCCCAGCAGAATCAGGGCCAGCACGACGCCGATCTGCACAGCCTGTTTCATTCGCATCTCCAAAGCACAGGGTAGTCTCTGCTGGTATGATTCGGCGCAGCGGCGGCATTCGCCTTCCGGAAATAGCGCCGCGGGGATGTATCGGTGATCCGTTCGCGTGTGGCTCCCGCCCGTCCAATCGACAGCGTACACGAATCACCGAAACATCCCCGCGGCAAGGGGCACACTTATCTTGAAGCTAAATCCACCTGTTGCACCGTGCCGACCTGCTGGTCTTCGGTGACATATACGCTGGAAGACTGCAGTTGGCCGAGTTGTGTGTGGTCGTCACCACGCAGGGCAAAGGGCGTGCGCGCGTTGCGCAGGTAGATCGCGCCCACGCCGGCTTCGGTCAGCGGGGTGAGCTGATCATTGCCCTCGGCATCGCGCGACCAGACGTGCAATTCTTGGTAGATGGCATCGTTTTCGTCGATCCAACCGTTGTGATCGTCATCGTAGCGGGCGAGTTCAGCAAAGCCGTTGCCCGTTCGCGGCCCGAATAGTTCGCGGCCGTCGTTGATGATGCCGTCGTGGTTGCGGTCGAACGCCAGGATGCCGCTGCCGCCGCGCACAAAGGGCACCTGCTCTTTCGTGCCGTCGGCATTCAGGTCAAAGGCAAAGGTCTGATCGGTCAGTTCTGCCGCCGTGCCGGTGAAATTGAGCACCAGCGGGTCGGTGAGCGCGGCATTGCCCATGCGCACGTGCAACTCGCGCTCCATGACGATTTGCCGGCTCATGCTGAAAGAGAGGTTGAACTTGATCTCCTGGCCATCCGCCGTCTTCACGATGCCGCTGGCGGAGAAGGTCACGGAATCGGTCTGCACAAACGTCTCATGTAAATCGTACTGCAGCCCCCAGTTCGGCGCGGAAGCGGTCTGTGCGGAGGTCGTTTGCGCGGACGCGCTCGATTGCGTGATGCGGCCCTGTAACTCCGCCGTCGAGATGACCTTGATCTTCTCGCCGGTCAAGGCTTCGATCATCAGTTTCAGCAGTTTGAGCTTCGGATCGAGGGCGTCCTCTTCGCTCACCTGTTGTGCGCCGGTGGCTTCCGGTGCGGCAGGGGAGACGTTGGACAGGAAGTTGCGGGCCTCGTCAGAGAGGACCAGCGCGTCCGGGCGCGGCGCGGGAGGCGGGGCAGCGACGCCCTGATTTTGCGTCGGACGAGCACCCACCCAGAAACGCATCGACTCCTGGCGCTCGCTGCGCGCAAGCGATTGGTGCTGGCCCGCGAGTTGGATGTCAGAACTCGCGATCTTCATCGGGTTTTCCTCCGTGATGGCGTCACGCAGTGGTCGTTCGGCGGCCACCAATGCCGGCGAGAAAGTTCCCGCCCAGACGCCTTATTGGTCTTATCGGACCGGGCGGATGAAACTTTAGCGCTGTTCCCATCTTTCTTTTTGACGCGATGAAACCGCAGGCAATGAATTGGCGTATAATGGTATAGACGATATGGTCCATCGCATCGAGTCCCCTCTCGGTGCAGGATGAACACGCCACGATGGGGTAGCCGATGATGGGTATACGTTGGATCGTTCTGCTTGTTGTGCTGCTGGGAATGACGGCGTGCGCCGTCGCGGCCGAGTATGACCCCGGCACGCCCATCAGCCTGTCGGTACGCGCGTCCGCGCAAACCGTGGAGCCCGGTCAGTTCGTGCGGCTGACCGTAGATGCTGGCGATGTCGATTACCTGCTTACCCCCAGTGGCGCGGTCCGCGAGTATGTCGAGGACGACGTTTCCATCTCCTGGGAGGTCAGCGGCGGCTTCATCCGCCGGCAATCGTTCGGCAATACCTTACCGTTGGAACTGCACTGGTTCAGTCCGCAGGAGACCGGTTTTTACTCGGTGATTTTCACGGTAAAGGATTCCGGCAAGCGCGCCAGCGACTCGCCGGTGCGCCAGGTGCTGGAATTCGTGGTGTCGCGCGGCGGGCAAACGCCGACCGTCAGCCTGCGCGTGGGCGCCAATCCGCAGACGATTCGCCTGGATCGCGGCAAGACGACCACCATTACCGCGCAACTGCTCGACCGAATCGGCGCGGGGCGCGAGATCAAATTCTTCTCCACCTGCGGCACGCTCTCTGCTGCCAGTGCCAAAACAGATGCGCAAGGCGCGGCGTCCGTCACGCTCACTGTTGGGGCGGGCGATGTGGGCACCTGTATCGTCGGGGCGATCTATCGCAACACTACCGCCACCACGACAGTAGAGATCACGCGGAAGGCGCCGACGCCGGACCCACCGACGCCGGATCCACCGCCGCCCATCCCGCCCGAGCCGAACCCGCCGGGCTTTCTGGTGAGCGTGGACCCCGATACGCTGCCCGCTGACGGCGAAAGCGTGGCGCGGGTATCCGTGCGACTCACCGACCTGCGCGGCAACGGCATCCCACAGCAGCCGATCACCTTCCGTACGACCATGGGGCGCATTGATCCGCTGGCCGTCACCGATCCCTTCGGTTACGCGCATGTGCGGCTCTACGCGCCGACCACCCCGGGCAGCGCGATTGTCTCAGCATCGGCCGGAGCCAAGAAGGGATATGCCATTGTCGTCTTCACCGGCCGCCAGCGCAACGAGCCGACAGGACCGCCGCGCATCTTTCTCACCATCGATCCCACTGCGCTGATGGCCGACGGCACGTCGCGGGCGCGCATTGAAGCGCTAGTGCTGGATGCGCAGAACCAGGCCGCAGTGAATGCGACTGTCGTCTTCACGACCAGCCTGGGGCGTTTGGCCGAGACTGCCGTGCGCACCG
>JAGUZN010000346.1 GCA_020060775.1 Armatimonadota bacterium | reverse complement strand
GCCGGGGACCTCGCGCGCGATCAGGCGCACCGCCTCGAAATCGCGATCGGACGAGATGGGGAAGCCGGCCTCGATCACATCAACGCCCAGGCGCGCCAGTTGGCGAGCGACCTCCAGCTTCTCCTCAATATTCATACTCGCGCCCGGCGATTGCTCGCCATCGCGCAGGGTGGTATCGAAAATACGAATGGTGGACATCGGTTGATTCTCCTCGCCGCTTGCGGCGTCAGCTTTGGTCACGAAAATATCCTCCCAGGCTACCGGGGGCAACTCCCCGTAGCGGTCGGGGTCGTTCAGCACCGCCAGCATACGATCACGGAGCTCCGCCGACGGCTGGTAGCGTTCCTGCAACAAATCGGACAGGTAACCGGCGCTGCACGATAACTGCTTGGCGAATTTCGCCTGACTCAGGTTGCGACGCGCCAGGGCGGCAAGTAAGCCCTCCCGGCACACGAGCACCAGGGACATTGGATCTCCTTTCCCGGCCCAGATGCAGTGGCCGGTGCAGCGTCTCCCGAACGAGGCCCACCATCGGCAGGCCCTGCTTCGCCCAGGGTTTACCGAACTATACTGTAATCAAACCGAATAGTCAAGATGTTCTGAGGCAACATTTGCTGACGATATCGCATGTGAATGATGGGGATTCTGTAAGGGGGGAACCCGTCTAACGTATCAGCGCACGTTCAGAGGTGCAGTATGGCCGCACCGGGCAGTCCTGGTGCTGTGTCGACAAACCGCCATCGCAAATGTATAGTACGCGTATGACTGCACGACGCCTGCTCTTCTCCATCCGCCTGCTCATCCTCGCCTTCATGGTCGGCCTGGTGGCGAGTGGGATCACGGCCATCCCATTGGTGCATGAAGTGGCAATGTTGAAACGCTGGGTGCATGCGCCCTTGCTGGCGCCGGTGGTGTGGCCGGGATTGCTCGCCTGGATCGACACCGTCCACCAGGGCGTCACGCAGGGGTATGGCGCGTATCCCTTCCTCGCCTACGGCACCGATTGGCTGGCATTCGGGCACTTCGCCATTGCCCTCGCCTTCATTGGCCCGCTGCGCGATCCGGTGCGCAATATCTGGGTCATCGAGTTCGGCATGCTGATCTGCCTCCTCGTCATCCCCATGGCCCTGATCATGGGGCCCATCCGCGGCATCCCCTTCTTCTGGCAACTCATCGACAGCTCGTTCGGGGTCATCGGTGTCGTCCCCCTCTGGCTAAGCTGGCGGATGACCAAGCAGCTGGCGGCGACAGCATAACGATCACCCCTCGTACATCGAACGATGCACAAGGGGTGGCAGGCTTCAACGGACAGGTCGCGGCGTGTCATCCCTGCCGCTAATGTATCCCGATCAGCACCCGCTTGGCAGAGGCGGGAATCACGCGGTAGCGATCGGCGAAGTTCGTCTTCACATCGGTAATGCGCGTAATGATGTCGTCGAGCGATTTGATGATGTCGTGCTTTTCCTTCTCGGCGAGCAATGCATTGCCGTTAATGGATGCTTTGTGCTTATTCAGGATGTCGATGAACTCGTCGCAGAACACGTCCACCTGCGTCAGCAACTGCTCGTACTGCATCACACGTTCGCGCACCATCTCGACTTGATAGCGCGATGTCCCCAGCGGGTCGTTCACCACCGGCTTGCTCGGGTCCATCTGCGCCCGGATGCCATCGAAGTATGTTGTGATCGGTTCCTCGAGGGGATCGTATGGCGTGCTGCGGATCGCGGTGACATACTCGGGCCAGGTCGTCGTATAGCCGACGGTGCCGACATAGGTGCAAAACTGCGCCTTCGTCTCTTCGTGGAACTTTTCCGACTGCTCCCGCAGCGCGCTCACCGTATTGTTGATGTACATGACATCCGGGGTGGAATCAGCCGTCTCATTGATCAGACTGATTAACTTCATGGCGCGCCGGGCTTTCTCATCCTTCTCCATCTTCCTCGAGGTGAAGATCGAGGCAATGCCCGATGCTATGGTGACCCACGGAGTCACCTGCGAACCCCCACCGGTCAATCCGTTGAGAATGCCCATCAGCAGCGACTGATTCGCCGGATCCAGCGTATTGCAGACCTCGCGCAGCTCGGTGCTCACACTGCCCCAGTTCATCGGGTTCGTCATCGTATGGTAACTGGCGATCGATTCGGAAAGGGCGAACGCCGTCGCCATCTTGCCGGAGTTATCGATGAGATTCTCCAGCATGATGCGACCGGTGCAGTAGCGGATTTTCTCGTTCGCGACCTGCTGCTGCTGACGAAGATTCTCGACCTTCTCGAGATATTCCATGCGCCGGCTCAACAGAATGATCGCCTGTTTTATCACATCACTCTCACTCTCTGGAACCGATTTATTGGTATCTGGGGCGTACTGTGATTCCAGTGCCAGAAACTCGCGCTCGATGTGCGCTTGCTCCGTCGCCAGCATCTCCGAGTAGGTGTTGAACTGATCGGCATACCACGTCGCCGAATCCTCGGTGAGTTCCCGCACCGTGAAGTCCGGCGCGGGGCCTGCGGTGGGCTCCTCAGCCTGTTGAGCGTAGAGCGACGATCCGCTCAGACACACCAACAGCAGCAGGATTACGCTGAGAGGGGTGAAAGTGTGACGATGACTGTTGCCTGCCATGGAGTGGTACCTCCGGAAAATTTAGACTACGAGTACGCTGCGCCGACTCCTGACGCGATGCCTACCGACGAGCAAAATAACACAGCCGTAATATATTATAGCACATAGGGTTGCCTCGACATCGAACAGTGGCTCCAGTGCGGTGATGCAACAGTTGGCAACTCACTTTTCATCCCTTGCTGGCTCTGACAGCTCGCCCGCCTCATGCACGGGTCCACCACATCGTATCCATCGTGACGGTGCCAGATAAGCCGAGGGAGCCGCGCATACGCAAGGATGAAAAATGCGGACGTTCGGTACGGCATACTCCGCTCTCCTTGGGAAGTTACGCCAAACTGGATCGGGGCAACGCAATAGTTCGGTAAGACGCCGATCTGTGGAAAACAAGAAAGCACAGGATGAGGCATAACCGTATGCTGTGCACGCGCCGACGGCCTCCTCCCTGGGGTGAGAGGAGGCCGTCGGCGCGTTGCCACATCCCTATCGGATGAAGCGAGTCGTTAGTTCTGCGTCAGGCTGATGTCGTCGAACCAGACGGCGTCCCCTGTCCCGGGAATTTCCCACATCAGGTCTAAGCGTCCGCCAACGTGATCGGTAGGCACAGTGAAGTTTCTGATCACCTGCGTCCAGTCCGCAGTCGCCTGCACGCGCGTGGTTTCGTAGATGACAGTGGACGGGGTGAGTTGGGCATAGCGTACATAACCATTAATGGTGGCGCCTGCCGTTTTGTCGGCCTTCACCCAGGCGGTGAGCGTATAGCTGGCTCCCGGGGTCAGATTGCAGGTCTGCGCCGAGTAGGTTAAGGTGGCCGGCCCTACTGCCTTCAGCGCATAGCTGCCGGAGTGCACGGCATCACTCACTCGGCTCCCGGTGGTACGCTGTGCCCAGTAGTCCGGGTAGTTATCCCCGTTCAGGTCCAGCTCCATCCCCGGGTTCAGCACCAGCGTCGGTGGGGTGGTCGCCGCAGAGGTCGTATTAGAGTAACCGGAGTCGCCACCAGTGTTGTAGGCGCGCACCCGGTAGTGGTAGGTAGTGGTCGACGACAGCCCGGTATCTTCGTACAGGGTGACGTCCGCCCCCACGGTGTCGATCTGCGTGAAGGTGCCCGGGGTGCCGCCGCTATCCGGCGCCCGCTCGATCTTATACCCATTCTCGGTGCTGCTGTTGTCGGACCAGGTTAAGGCGATCATACTGCCGGAGACAGGCGTGGCCGCCAGGTTGCTCGGGGACGCCGGGGGCGATGTCGTCGTCTGCACCAGACTGACATCGTCAAACCAGACGATGTCGCCCGTGCCGGGGATATCCCAGCAGATATCGACGCGCCCCCCCACATGATTGGCCGGAACGGTGAAGCTGCGCGTCACCTGCGTCCAGTCTGAAGTAGCCTGCACGCGCGTGGTCTCATAGATGACGGTGGATGGGCTCAGTTGGGCATAGCGCATATAACCATTGATGGTGGCGCCTGCCGATTTGTTGGCCTTCACCCAGGCGGTGAGTATGTAGCTGGCCCCCGGCGTGAGGTTGCAGGTCTGCGGTGAGTAGGTAAACGTCGCTGGGCCCACCGCCTTCAACGCGTAGGAGCCGGAGTGCACGGCATCACTCGCCCGGCTACCGGTGGCACGCGCACCCCAAGAGTCCGGGTAGTTGTTACTGTCGCTATCGAGCTCCATGCCCGGGTTCTGCAGCAGATTCGGGCCGTAAGTCGTGGCATACATCGTCTCGGTATAGCTGGAATGACCGCTAGCATTGTAGGCGCGCACACGATAATGGTAGATGGTGCTCGCCGACAGGCCACTGTCCTGGTACGTGGTAACGCCCGCGCCGACGTAGCCGATCTGCGTGAAGGTTCCCGGCGTGCCGCTGTTGTCCGGCGCCCGTTCGATCTTGAATCCGTTCTCGTTGTCGCTGTTATCAATCCAACTCAAGTTGATCTGGCTGGACGAAACGGCCGTGGCTGCCAGGCTGCTCGGTGCTGCGGGAATGGGGAGCGTCACCGTGCCGGGCACCAGGGTGACGTCGTCAAACCAGACGACATCCCCAGCGCCCGGGATCTCCCAGACGAGGTCCAGGCGTCCGCCAACATGGTCCGCCGGCACTGTGAAGTTTCGCACGATCGGCGACCAATCCGAGGTGACCGCAATCGCGTTGGACAAATAGATCACCGTCGTCGGGGTGAGTTGGACATAACGGACTTGCGCCCAGATGGTGGCGCCGGCCGTCTTTTCAGCCTTGACCCAGGCAGTGAGCGTGTAGCTGGCCCCCGGGGTCAGGTTACACGTCTGCGCTGAGTAGGTGAAGCTGGCTGGCCCTACTGCCTTCAGCGCATAGCTGCCGGCGTGCACGGCGTCGCTCGCCCGGCTGCCAGTGGCACGTGCGCCCCAGAAGTCCGGGTAATTGTTGCTATCGTCATCAAGTTCCATGCCAGTATTCTGCAAAAGAAGATTGGTCACGGTGATCTGCACCTCGTCCATATCGACCAGCAACCCGTCAAACACGGTCAGTCGCAGCACGTAAGTGCCGGTCGCGCTGAAGACGGCCGTCGTATCATCCGTGGCGGGGTTGCCGAAGGTCACCGTGCCCGGACCGGACACTTTGCTCCACTGGTAGAACACCGTGCCGTTTGGCAGCCCGTCGTCAGTGATCGTGGCGTCGAGCACGGCGCCGCCTTCTACGGTCTGGTCGTTGCCGGCGTTCACCGTCGGCGGGCGGTTGACTCCCATGGTAACCGCGGTGTCATTCACGCTGACATGGTCAAACACCGCCTCCATGATGCCCACGCCGGGCACGTCCGGCTGCACCACCGAGTGGCTGCACACCACCGTCCCGATGTAGACGGTGGAGGCCATGGCGATCGTCGGTGCGGTCGTACTGATTTGCGTCCAGTTCATGCCATCGGTACTTTGATAAGCGGCGAAGACATTCCCCGCACGGGTGATCTTCAGCCAGATCGGACCGATGACGTACGATCCGCTGATTGTCGTCGTGTTGCCGCCGGTCGTACTGCGATACCTGATCCCATGGTTGTTCGGCTGCCGGGGGACATAGACCGCACAAAACTCTTTCGCCCCGGCATCGAGGGTCTCTCGTATCATCACCCCCGCCTCACTGTAGGAGTCCGGCGTCGACGCAGAGGGGATGCGCACCACGATGCTGCCGTCGCCAGTGAGCGTGCGGTAAGTGTAATTGCACTGATCCGCCGTGCCCCCGATCATCTCCCCCCCGCCTTGCTGGGTAATGCTGTCGTCAAGGTTGGAAAAGCGCGCGCTACCGCGCTCAACCGGATTTCCGATGTCAGCATTGGCCCACCCGCTCGGCAATGAGACCGGCTGAAAATCGTACAGGTAATCGTTGTCAACCGGACTGGCGGTGAGATCCACCAGGCGCAGTTCCTCGCCGGTGGCCACGAACAGGCGATTGTTCGTACTGCTGACGACGAACGATCCCATGTGCGGCTGGGCGCGCCAGCGACCCTCATGCCGCCACAGGCTCGTCCCACTGTAAGTAAATGCCTCGACGGAATCGCGGAATCGCCACATGGTGTCCACCGCGTAACCGAAATGCTCACGCATCACCGCCACCCCCGCATTGTTCGGGAGGAACTGGATGTCGGTCACGTAGGTCGCCTTGTCCGTGTCCGTGAAGAGCGCATTGCCATTGGCGTCAAAGAGCGTGAACACGCCGTCGCAGGTGCCGGCGGCGATCTTCGTGCCGTCCGGTGAGAACTTGATCACGCGGATGTTACGGCCGACATACGGGCTGGCCACCAGCGTGTTGTTCAAATAGATATTCAGGTGGTTGCCGGCAAAAGCGATGCGCTCCTCGGTCGGACTGATGGCACAGTCGACCATCGTCGAGGAAGCCTCGCTACGATGGTAGTTGATGGCACCCGTCGCACTGATGCGCCGGGTGCGCATAGTACTGAGCGCCAGCGCGCTGCCATCGCTCAACGCTTCCACATCGTACGTATACATGTCGTACTTACTCGTCCAGACGACCCCGCCGTTGCTGTTCAAGCGAACGGCATAGCCGTTCCACTCGCAGTAGAGCACGCCGTTATCGCTGCAACCAGTCTTCATATCGAAGACGATACGCCCTTTCAGTCCATCATCGGTGATGGCGGCGATATCGCCTACTTTGTGCCGCCACTGCTCGACCCCGGAGAAGTCGTAGCAGAGGATGTGGGCGTTGTTGTAGGCGGCCGGCGCGTTATCGGTGAGATCGGCCGCCACATAAATGCGATCCTGATTCGTGCTGAAGCGGGCATGGAAGACCCGGCCCGGGAAGAGCTTCTCCCAAATCTTAGTGCCGTCGCTGTTCAGCAGGAAGACCTTCTTGCCGGAGGTGACCAGCAGCTTGCTGCCATCGCTTAATGACTCTACGGACCAGGGGGCGTTGCCGATGATCTGAATCCACTCTGCCGGGATGACCTGCGCTGCCGGCACGCTCTCGGTGCTGGCAGAGAGATCGCCGTAGTCGGCAAACGGCGCGCTCACCGTGGTCCACCCATCATTCAGCGCCGTGCCGTCACTGCTGCTGCCCAGCACGATGAGCGCCGCCCCGCGCAGCTCGGGCACGGTGAGGGTCACGGTGCCGGCCGTGCGGTTGAAGGAGGCCGGGACTGCCTGCACGCCGCTGAACGGGTTGAGCAGATAGGCATTCGTCACGCTGGGGCTCAAGTAGGTCGGGATGCGGGCAGTGATCTGCAGGTTGGTGCGCACCGTTTCACTTGTCGTAGGATAGCCCTCCTTGAAGAAGAAGTCGGCCTCCTCGTTGAGCACGATGACCGCACTCTGGCTGTCCTTCGCCACCAGCGTGTTGATCTCCACCCCGTCGCTGACCATACGCCAGCCGGTGGCCGTCATCGAGTTGAGCAGGTATGATTTCGCAAGCTGCAGCACCCCCGAGACGCGCCCCACCCGGTCCCACAGCACCGGATTCGCGATGGCCCCCGGCATGAAGAAATCCTGCATCTTGCGGGCGATGTCATAACCGCCGCCGCGGGTGTAGCCCTGCGACCAGAGGTTGAAATAGGTAAACCACTGGATATCCTTGGCGCCGTGGCCGATGCTCCGCCACGACTCGCGCAGCAAATCTTCCAGCCGACACCACCCCTCATGCCCGCCGACGCCTTCCTTGCGGCCCCACGCGTTCTGCGGCAGATACCAGATCGGTTTGGGCCAGGACATGAAGACGCTCATATCCTGCTCCCAGTTGCCGTGGTGCGTCATGGTGATGTCGGGAATGTCCCCCCAGATGCGGTTTTCAACATCTTCGGTGAACTGACACATAACCGGCGATGCGGGGTAACTGTTCCATGAAGCCATCACATTGTCAGCGACGGTTTGTGGCTGCTGCTTGGCGTTCCTGGGTTCATCCAGAAAGACGCCTGCACCGGGAATCGTCGTGTCAATATGATGCTGGGCCAGGTTGGCGGCATCGTAGCCCGAGCCCTGCTGCCAGAAGGTGACCCCAAAACTGCTCTTCAACACGCGCAGCGACCCCCACGCGGGATCGCTGGTGGTGATCGGCACCACCTCAATCACGCAGAGCGCCCCTTCCGTGAGCGGCGTGCTGAACGTCACCGTGATCGGCAGGATATCACCCGGCTCAAGCGTGTCGGTGGGCATCGTATACGCGACCGCCGTGTTGTTCACCAGCACGCCGCTTTGCGTATCCAGCAGGATAGTGCTGCTGCCCCGGTTGGCGGCATAGATGGTCATGGAGTACAGATCATCGCTGAATGCCACAAAGGGCAGCCATAGCGGGGTGGCCGCCGGCGTGGTGAAACTGATATCCTGATTGGTCGAATCGCTGTAGTACAGCCGCAAGGTGTGGCCCGTGCCGTCGCTCCCCAGCGTGGTGGGCACGTCTGCCAGGCGGATGCGCAGCGTGGCCAGCCCCCCCGCCGGGATGCTCTGCGGCCAACACTGCCACCAGCGCGAGTCGCCCACCCCCGTGCCCTTCCAGCCGGGAATGGCCGTGGTGGGCAGGTTGGCGCGACTGACGCCGTCGATCGCAAAATCGCTCACGCTGGCGGCCACGGTATCGGGATTATAGAGGTAGATCTGCAGCACGCCGCCAGTCCACCCCTTGGTGCTATCGAAGTCGGACTCGCGCACAAGTCGCGTACCGAGCACCTGGAGCGCGCTGGCATGCACCGCGGTACATGTCAGCACAACGAGCAGGGCAATAACGCTGCGCAGACAATGGCGCAGCCAGACAGATTGACGCATTGGGGCACCTCCATCGAGTGACATTGGATTCATCGTTGGATCAAGCCGAACAGGCAAGTAACGGTAACCTGATGGGCCTCCATCATTCTGGTCGCCGGCATGCCAGGGTAAGGATCATGCAGAAAAATAGCAATAGTTGCAATAGTAACAAGCAATACATCGGTCAGGATTGGTGAGTGAAGGGCGAAGATAAACAGCATACCGACGAATTGGTTATGTAAGTTTACACAGGGGTAGTTGTGAATTTTTCTTATTATAAGGCAAGTTGCCGAAACCCGACGCCCGCATGACGCTCGCCGTGTCATCTCGCTGCTGGTAGGGTATGGTTGCTGCCGGTGGCTATCCCACACGGGGACTACCTTGACTCGCCGTTTACTGCGCGATGCGCTCGGAGGTGACGGCGGTATCCCCGCGCCAGGCGATGCGGAAGGCCCACCCCGGGGAGGTCGGCTCCAAGGTAATGCGCTCGGGCAGATCGTACCGCACTTCGACCGGAGAGGTCCCGACGAGCTCGCGGTCGAGCCGCAGGTGGGCCCCGATCCGTTGCAGATGGGGCAACGGGCGACCCCCGACCGTCACGCACACTGATTCCGGCGGCGTCCAGGCCGGGATGCGGATGCGCAGGGGGGCGGGGTGCGAGAGCTCGACGCGCAACGTCGCTGCGTCATCTCGTCGACTCGTGACCGTCAATCGCTCATCCTGGTAGTCGAAATGCCAGTTAAGGGTGAGGCCGCGCGCATCGGCCACTGCGGCGTGCTTGTAGATATCGCACAGGCTGTGCACCACCGCCGCCAGCACATCATGCGTGGAGTCTTTCCACACACTCAGGTCGCGATCCACGATACACCCCCAGCCGCCAATCCACTTGGGAATGAGCGTACGTCCGTCAGGACGGGTGGGGCCAAGGTCGTCGGGCTGCATCTGCACCGGGAACAGGTGGGAGCGCAGGATGCGCTCAACATCGTCGAGCAGATCGGTCTGGTGATCGTACAACGCCAGCCAGAGTGCCAGTTGCGCTACGTCGCCGGCGCTGGCGGACTCGTAAATCTTCTCCCCATAGTCGTTGCCGACGCGGGTTTGGCCAAGATCGTGGGTGGTCCAACCCGATTCAGCAATGTTGCGCTGCGTTATCGAATGACGGTAAAGATGGGACACCGCATCGATAAACCGGCGCTGTTGCGTTAGCAGGCCGTAGAGCAGCAGCCCGCGCACCGTGCCCAGGTAGGAGTGGTTATGCCCGGCGTGATCCGGGGCGAAAAAGTCGGTACGCGCTTCACCCTGCGCATCGACGAGCAGGCGCAGGTGCAGGTGCGCCAGGCGGTCGGCCACGTGCAGGGCGAGGGGATCGCCTGTCGCTTCATAGAACCAGATCACCCCTTCCAGGCAGCGCCCGCTCGTGCCGGTGGCATCAAACCAGCCGTCCGCCTCCTCCTGCTCCTGCACCATTGCATCCTCGGAGACCGGCATCGCGCCCCACAAACCGAGCCGCGACACATCGAAATGCCCGTCCTCGCGGAGGCAGCGGTCGAGCGTGGTGAGAAAGCGATGGCCCGCTTCGCGCGCCCACGCACAATTGCGCCAGCGCACCCGTGCGGCATAGGCGATGATCGTCTCACGCAGGTTATGCCGGTTAATGACGCGCGAGCCGTAGGCCGCGTCATTGACTAACAATGCATCGGGGTTATCCGTCAGGCGCTGCAGGTTGGCGAACATCGCCGTCTCGGCCTCGGGAGGGATGGCAAAGCCGGTTGCCGCTTCCAGCCGCAG
Organism: Armatimonadota bacterium; assembly: GCA_020060775.1. Lineage (GTDB taxonomy): Bacteria > Armatimonadota > Hebobacteria > CAIYQO01 > CAIYQO01 > JAGUZN01. Next base: position 534 of record JAGUZN010000346.1, on the reverse strand, counting down.
CACTGCATCCCACCAGCGCCCCACATCGTGGGCCACTTCATACCCGCCGACCGGCAGGTACTGCGCGTCAGGGTCCAGCCAGGCCAGCAGCCCCTGGCCACCCAGCATCAGGGCATCATACAGATTGCCGGTGTGCATATGCCATCCTTCTCGCGAACCCTTGGCTGCTACACCCCGGTCGGGGCGGGGTCGCGGATGATGCGGTCGGCACGGTAATCCGCCCAGACGTTTTCGAACCAACCGTCCTGCTGCGGGATGGGCCGGCGGTCCACCCAGGTCAGGGTAACGCTGGCGTCAGGGTGATAAACCGCTTCACAGATCTTCTCGCGCAGTGTGTCCTCACCCAAAACATAGCGGAAGGCGTCGTCCAACCCGGCACAGGGGAGCACGCCGTTGCGGTCCATCACCATGTACGAGCCGCGGCTCACCCCACCCTGCCGCAGGTATTCGTCCATCGCCGCCAGGTAGGTGATCTGTGCGATAACGGCATCGCGGTTCTTGAACGCGTAGGGGAGGTCGGCGGGGTCGGCCACG